>NC_010296.1:4240798-4561197 GCF_000010625.1 Microcystis aeruginosa NIES-843 | reverse complement strand
ATTCACGGGAAACTAGGGGTACAAACTCGGACGGCAGCGGTTATAGTTGCCCTCGAAAAGTTGGGGCTACTGAAAGGGCAGATTGCTGCGATATCTTCATAATTCCCTACGCGGATCATCGTATTGTTAACCCAGAAAAATTTGATGATTATTGAAATTGTGCATTGTCCTGTACTTAGTTCTTGAACAGAGCTTCTCATCGAGAAAGCCAAAATTTCTTTGGCAAGGAGAATCAAATCTATGCCTACACCCTTTGTGAATGAGGAATTTACCTTCACCAATCCCGACGGCAGCACTATCCGGGTCAGGGGATCGGGAAACCAGTATTATGCTGTTTTTGAAACCCTAGATGGCTATACCGTGGTCAAAAACCCTGACAATGGTTTTTACACCTACGCCCAGCTTTCCGAAGACAAAAGCCAACTGATAGCCACCGATGGGATAGTCGGCCAAGTAGCACCCCAAAGCCTCGGCATCCAGCCCCATCTAAGCATCGAGACCGAGAGTGCCAAACAACAAGCTCAGAGCGCACCGATGCTACAGGAAGGGTTCAGTCAATGGCGAGTCCGTCGTCAGCAAAAAAAAACTCAGCTGCAGGGAATCAGTGCGACGACCAGTGCTGATGCCAGACCAGCTTCAACAGTAACTGTGGGCAACTATCTGGGATTATGTATCTTGATTAAGTTTCCCGACGTTGCCGCCAGCATTTCCCAACAGGAAGTCAGCAACTTCTGTAACCTACCTGGTTACGCCGGATTTGGCAATAAAGGGTCAGTACGGGATTATTTCTACGACAACTCCCAGGGAAAATTAACCTATACCAATGTTGTCACCCAATATTACACCGCCGCCCATAATCGCTCCTATTATACCGATCCAGCGATCGACTATGGTACTCGCGCCCGAGAACTGATTCTAGAAGCCCTCAATTATTTGAAATCCCAAGGCTTTAACTTTAGTCAGTTGAGTAGTGATAGTAACGGCTTAATTTATGCCTTAAATGTCTTCTATGTCGGGCCGCGGGTCAACAATTGGGCCGAAGGACTATGGCCTCATTCCTGGAGTTTAGCTTCACCCTACGATGTCGGGGGGGGCAAGAAGTTATACGACTACCAAATCACCAATATGGGTAGTGAACTGACCTTGCGTACCTTCTGTCATGAAAATGGTCACATGATTTGCGATTTTCCCGATCTCTACGATTATGGCGGTCAATCGGCAGGAGTGGGTAATTATTGTCTGATGTGTTACGGAGGCAATGATAAAAATCCCGTACAAGTTTGTGCCTATCTCAAAAATGAAGCCGGTTGGGCCAGCAAAGTGACAGCGATAACTCCAGGTCTTACCGCCAGTCTTCCTGCGGCCAAGAATGAGTTTTACCTCTACAGTAAGAACGCTAACGAGTATTTCCTGATCGAAAACCGGCAGAAAACTGGCCGGGATACATTCCTCCCCGATGCAGGCCTAGCCATCTGGCACGTGGACGAACAGAAGAATGGTAACGAGGAGGAACAGATGACTCCTAGCCAACACTACGAATGTTCCTTAGAACAGGCCGATAATCGCTTCGATTTGGAAAAAGACGTGAATGCTGGTGATAACGCCGACCTATTTCGAGCCTCCTATAAAACCGAGTTTTCCGATAGCACCAGTCCTGCTGGCAAATGGTGGGATGGTAGCAACTCTGGCCTAAAAATCGCCCAGATTTCTGCCGTTGCTGCCACGATGACCTTCACTGTTCCAGGCAGTGCTTGGCTAGAGAAAAAGCAGATTACCGGTTTGTGGATGATTAACCAAGAACGCAATGCGGCCGCCTATGTGGACGGCCTCGGCTGGCGCAAGATTGCCAGCGAGAGTGACAGTGTTTTCTTGGGGATGCTTGCCCTACTGTCCGCCGCTAAGGAAAGAAAATTTCCCGTCAATCTGCGTCTAGAAAACAACGTGATTCAGGAAATTTACGTTTTTTAAAACTTTTTCAAGATTTAACGAGGAAAATACCATGACATTAACACAACCGACTCAAATTCCCCCCGCAGCTAACGTTCCTAAGTCCGAAACACCAGAAATTCCCGCCGTTCCTCTCTTTGCCGAAAACCCCCTCGGTCAGGATAGCAAAGATGGCCTGCGTGGCGGAGCGAATCTCTATGGCGGCTGTAGTATTGAAGTGGGCTGTGGTTGCTCCTTTGGCACCCTGCGCTATACCCATGAAGATGCCCAAGGCTGGTTAGACTATGTGAAAAAGTTTACCCCCTTAAACTTTTGGTATCAGGATTGTGGCGTACAACCCTGGCTTTACTACGAACCCTACGATGATTGGCAAGATACCTACGGGGTAGATGCGGTCATGGCCTTCTATCACTCTGGTCATGGCGGGATGGATGCCAATGGCGTGTTTTATCTACCGATGAGCAAACCGTGGGGTAACGAAGGTTGTACGATCGTCTCTAGCAGTGATAAGTTAGTTTGGGCTAACGAGCGGGTCAGATACATTTTTCTGTCTACCTGTCTTTCCCTGCGGGTTCTGGGCGGTCACAACCCGATTCGCACTTGGCATCCTAGTAATCGCGGTTGGCGAATGCTCTTCGGCTATGAAACTGTTAGTTGGGATAATCCCAATTACGGTAAATTTTTCTGGGAAGAATGGAACAAGAATAAGCCTTTAAGTACCGCTTGGTTAGATGCTAGTTGGCGCATTGCCCACGACCAGGCCCCCTCGGTGGTGGCCTGTGGTGCCAGTGCCGATGAGGCGAAAAATCGTCTCTTTAATGAACGCTATTTTTCTCGCGAACGGGTCAGTAATGCTTGGTATTGGTGGCGATGGTACAATGTGGCTCGCAGTAGCCAACCACAACTGGTCTTACCCCAGCATCTCCTCGTCGGTCGTTTGCAACCCCTAGACGCTACTCGACCCGCTGCCCGCAGCCTAGCGGCACGATTTGGTCTTGACCTGGAAATCCCGTCAGAAGTTGGTAGTACCAGAAATGGCTCCTATCGCGTGGTGACGGGGGAACAAAGCATCGCCTACGGTAGTGATGGGTCAATTGATGTTCGTTTGGCAACTCCTAACCGTTATAATTACAACCCTTTGGCTATGGACAGCGCCCAAACCTTAGCCCAGGAGGCAGTCTGGCGTTACGGTCTTGACCAAGAAGTCCCAGTGGTGTTCGATCGAATTATCTTATCTTCCGAAGCCGGCGGTACGGCTAACGGTTCGGGACAATTGGACGGACCGTTTACTACTGGTGTGATTGTCCAATTCCGACAGTTGATTAATGGTGTCCCAGTGATTACCCCGGGGGCAGGTACGGTGCGAATTGCCCTGGATAATGATGGTACTGTCACCGATGTGCATTCATCAGTCCGCTCGCTCGAACAGTTAAGTAGTCGTCCTGTACGCTCTGCCAGTGCGCCGCCTCCCCAGGGTGATATCGCTCCTGTCTTAGCACCCGAACCTAGCAACTATGAGCAGTTACTAGCGGCAGAGTTTAGCCGACAATTGGCTTCCCTGTCTGCTCGCGGTGGCGCTGGAATGCCTCTAGAATTCACCACTGTACCCAATTCCACCGAGATTGGCTACGATATTGACGGCGATGAGGCGATTTTGATCGCCCGCAAAGCGATCGAAGTTAACTTTGGCAATGGTTATCGTAAACGTTATTGGGTTACTGTACCCTTGTTTGGTTAACTGCGATCGAATCCAGTTTTAATCATGTCAAGACGGGCAAGCTCCCCGTCTTGACAGGCTTTTTTACTTTTTCCTGGCTACACAATGTCTAGCGTCACCCGTCAACAACTGGAGAGCGCGATCAACAATGGCTTAAAGATCGGCTTAAACGGTGAAAATTTACAAGGTTTGGATTTATCTGGTCTGAATCTCAGTGAATTTGACTTTAGCTATGCCAATCTAGAATCAGTTAACTTCCGGGGTGCCAATTTAAGCAAGGCGATTTTGTGGTCTGTGCAAGCGGCAAAAGCGAACTTTAGTCAAGCTAACCTTAGTGGGGCCAACCTCGGCACTGCCAATCTTAGTCAATGCAATCTTAGCGGTGCAATTCTCCGTCAAGCTAGTTTGTTAGGAACCAATTTGCAACAAGCGGATTTAAGCAGCGCCGATTTGCGTCTGGCTAATCTCCAAAATACCATCCTCACGGATATTATTTATAATGCTCAAACCCAATGGCCTGATGGATTCCGTTTTTTGCGGTAAACCAAAATTAAGCGCATTCAAAACCCGATAATCGGTATGGTAATACTAAATCTTGCAAAGTATCGAGAATAACTTCTAAGGTTTTTCCCTGTTGATGTCCCTGCAATTGCTTGACATTTTCCGGAATAAATGCTGCGGGTTGTTTGGCTTTTAAAATGCGGGCAATCTCAAAAAATAGCGTGCCTCTGGTATCTTCAAACCCCTTTAAATCACCACAAATACTAAAGGGTTGACAGGGAAATCCCGCCATTAAAATATCGTGATTGGGAATATCTAGGGCGGCGATTTCGGTAATATCTCCCTGGGGTTGGTCGCCAAAATTAGCGTGATAAATTGCCCGAGCGTCTTTATCTATATCACAGGAAAAAACACAATCAGATTCTAAGTTTTTTTGGCGACAAACTCGTTCAATTGCGACTCGAAACCCTCCCAAACCACAAAAGAGGTCAATAAAACGAATTTTTTTACTATCTTTCAGGAGATTCATCGATAGTTGAGATTGTAGCGATAGGGATATTCTCTTTGATTTTAACTTATTCAACTTTCACCAAAGAGCGGACGGTAAATATTTCATTGGCGCTTGAGAGTAACAAACTGAAAACAGTCGTCATTGCTGGGGACATACACAAAAAAAGGATGGTGGGTTACGCTTCTTGAACCTCAGTTTTCTAGGAAATCACAGCGAAGAATAACAGAATTATATTATTTGAAATTCATCCTGTTTAAGATTTTGAATTGATTCAATCTTGGAAACTTCTACAGCGATAACTGTATAGGCTTTTCCCTGATTATTTAACACTTCTAAAACATAGCCATCCTCTTGGCCTTCGGGTCGAGGACAATAATCCACGATAATCGCGTGAGTGCCACGAGACAAATTAGATTCTGGCAAATCTTCGGTTAATTGAACTTCGGAAAACATATCAAATTTCATAGTCTAACTCTTTTAATCTGGTAATAAAGTCACAAATCTTGTTTCTTTCGTAAGTGAGTCGATAATCCAATAGGTAGAGACTCGTAAGTTTATCCCGTGGAACTCCTGAGATAAACTTATTCTGTATTGTTACATACAGCCATGAATCATTATCGCCCTAACTCTTGTGTTTCCAATGAATTGGCAATTAATCAGAATCAATCTAAATTGTTTCGCTCAAGCCAACCTAAGAGGCTGTTGTGTTGGCGTTGAAAGCTTTGGTGTGTTCTTCTCGAATTTTATGAATTTCTTCAGCATACTTGAGAGTAAACCCGTAGGATTCCGCAGCCTTTTCCGCAGCAATGCGAGACTTAACTAAATAGTCATGGATAGACGTGCATTCCTCCGATAATCTTGTTTGAGTTTTATCTTTTTCTTGCAAAATCTCTGAGTGGATCATAAGTTATTCTCCTCTTTGAATAGTTCAAGTGGTGTGACAATTTCAGGTGTTGACAAACCAAGGCGGGCATTGATAACGCGAATAGGCTTCCGTTTGTTAGCATTCGCTAGGTGGTTGCAATTCCAAGTAACGAGATATTGAATGTCGAAATAGCTGGCATAGGCAAGATGTAGAGCGTCGCCCACAAGAGACCTTGGCATGACATAGTTGGCAAGATAAAACTCGACAACTT
The DNA here is from genome assembly GCF_000010625.1 of Microcystis aeruginosa NIES-843. Lineage (NCBI taxonomy): Bacteria > Bacillati > Cyanobacteriota > Cyanophyceae > Chroococcales > Microcystaceae > Microcystis > Microcystis aeruginosa. The sequence continues at coordinate 4,555,385 of NC_010296.1, read as the reverse complement.
GTTCAAGAGCAGAAGTCGGCGGTAGTAAAGGAATCCTCGAAACCAAATGAATAATTTCAGCTTTACGCGGATAGTTTCCGTTGGTTAGTTCTTGAAGCACAGCATCCGAAATATATAAATCATAATAACTGGACATCTCCGACCACCACTTCCTTGTGATTTCGGTAAAAGTTTTTAGAGCTTCACGCTCATCAAAGTAATAACTCGGAACCGTGGAATCCAAGTACACTTTTTCTTTCATGATAATAACTGATCGACAAGACTAAATTAAAGCCTGAAGCAGCGGTATGGTAGCCCCCTCTATTCTACTATCCTATCTCTGTAACGAAGTTATTGCACTGTCATGCTTGACCTCGATCATTTCTCAGAGCGATCGCACTTGGACTTGATCGCATTGAAACTTCTCCATTTTATCCCAAACATTAGTTGCTTGTTCCGAATCTAGGAGTTGAGCAAGTTTCTGCGCCGCTGCGTGTGAATTAAGCGGCGACGAGAGTAAATATGTTGCTCCTGGCTGTAGGCTTGGCTCCTCGTCCTTACTTAGTTCTGCGATCAGAAATTGCATCACCTTCAACTTGTCTGCACGAGGCAGACTTCTCAAAGTAGGAAATAGCTCTGCTATAGTCATCTGGCTTAGAGGATTGCATTACCTTTCCATTTTCTCATAAAGCTATCTATTCACCGTGCAAATTTCTCATAACTGAGCCATTTTCGATCCACTATTGTTTCGTTCAACCCCACCTACAAGATCTGCATTTGAGCATTGGCAATATGTTTACAGTTCCATGTTAACAGATAAAAGTCGCGGACAGGATGCAGGTGATCGGTTACGCTTCGATATACTGGCAATAGGTGGCTGGTTGGGGAATTGGCAGCCCTTGCTCTTGTAAACCATCCAGATGAAATTGAATCGCTTCTTTCATATTTTCTGTGATTTCCTCTAGGGTTTTACCGGTAGTAACACAACCGGGTAAATCGGGAACATAAGCGGAATAGTTATTTTCAGCTTTTTCGATAATAATCGCATAACGCACGATTTCTATTCCTCAATTATTTGATTTAATTTTTCCTTGAAAATCGTTTCTATTTCTTTATAGGACATCGTTTGAGGTGCGGGATATTTAAACCAGTCTTTTTTTCGGCTTAATAATACTTCTAGTGCTTCACTAAAAATAGCTTCTTCGTTTCGATGTTCCGAAAGATACTGACGGAGTTCTGCGTTAGTCATTTCCGAAGGTGATTTTTTCATAATTCAAAGTTCCAATTCCCCTGTTCATCGATTAAAATGATTAGAAAGCAATTGACAGATAAAGATAGCGGTATCTTTCTATCAAGGAAAAGTTTTGTAAATTTCTCTACGATGTGCGACCCGTTGACAGATGATGGTTTGATTGGGTTTATCAATAGTCAGGCCAATCCTATAATCTGCAACTCTAATTTTATATTTATCTTTATGTCCTTTCATTTTATCGAGATAGCCTAATTCAAAAGGATTGTCAGTTTCTAATTCGGAAAATACGATCAACTCAACGCGAGATTGTATGTCTTTTGGCAAAGAGGTTAATTCTTTTAAAAATCTCTTGTTGTATTCAACTTTCCACATTTTTATTTTTAAGCAACTCTAAATATTGTAAGGCTTTTTCTTTGTCTAGGATTTGATCATTTTCAACTTCTTCGATGAGTTTTCCCAGTCCGTAATCCTCAAGGATTTCTTCGATTTTTTCAAATTCAGCAATGGGAATCTGAACGGCAATCGGCTTTTGATCCTTGTCTAATACATAGCTTTTGGTAATTTCTAGCATTTGTAGTTCCTCTAAAAGTTCTCTATATTATTATTGATAAATCAAGTAAAAACTCACTCATGATTTTCGAGTTTGCTCTCTAGTAATTCTAGATTTGATAACTGCGGTGGATGATTAGCATTCCATGGGAGAGCTTGATCTAATTTTTCTCGAAAAGGCGATCGATTTATCCAGTCTTCATTTACGGGAGAGCGATCGAGTAAATTTTGATAAAACTCATTCCACAGTTGACCCCATTCTTTTAGATCGATAACAACTGCTGTTTTTTCTCCTGTTTCATCGACAATATACTGAATACCTTTCATGATTTAAATTGTTGTGAGATGGACATTAATCGATAACTATATTTTAATCGATTCACGAGAAGATATGGATTTTGCCAGTTCTTGTCTAGCATCTTCCGATAGAGAACAACCAAAATCTAGAATCTCGATTAAAACTAACTGATCGTCCTCGGAATAATGTAATATTGTTTTCCCTTCCTCCTCTGCGTAAGCAATTGGATTATTGTTTAACTCAATTAATAAAGCATCCACATCTGGGCTATAGTGTATCTTGTTCATATCGGGATATCCTACCGGGGTAAAGGGTGATGATTAAGAAAAAAGCGCTGAATTCTCGATAAACTACTCGAATCACTAAATTATCATTGAACTTTTTTTGTGCGATTCGCTTGTTGTCTTCAGAGATTTCTATTTTGTCAGGAAATTGTACAGTTTCGAGGATAAATTCAGGAGTGATAAAAATTCCACGAGCGGATAGCAAATTCAATTTGATTCTAGAATGCTCACTAAATCGAACTTCTTTCATTTATCCAACCAATATTATATCGCCAACCTGTGACAGGCATCGAAACCCTATCAATTTTTTCGATAATAATTGTGTAACGCACGATTTCTATTCCTCAATTATTTGATTTAATTTTTCCTTGAAAATCGTTTCTACTTCTTTGTCTGACATCGTTTGAGGTGCGGGTTCATCGAATTGGAAGTTTACGAACACGCACAGAGTCATCGCTGATAGTAATTGCCGCACCTTCTGTCAGTTCCGTTTCCACAGTCAGTAAAACATCTAGAAGCCTTTGAGCAACTACATCAGGTCTGGCAGAAGATAACCGTAATGTAATCAAGCTAGGCAGTCCATAATTATTGAGGGCTACCAGCAGGGAAAAGTCTAAGTCTTGTGTTAAAATAACTTGACCTTCCACTCTGGCAAGTTCCAAAATCTCCGCGTCGGCAGCAGTGGCAGGTAAAAAGTCTGTAGTGCGTACTATGTCGTAGCCCTGTAACCTTAAAGCCGCAACTGTCAAAGGGGAGATATGAACATCAGCTCGTAAACGCAGACTACTCATGCCGAAGTGAAGCTAACGATATAATCGGATACAGCCCAAGCTGCATAATTAAGAGCCTGACGAATATCTTCCTCCTCTAACTCTGGATAAGCCTCTAAGACTTCCTGAATAGATAACTGACTAGCCAACAGTTTCAGAACAAATACCACAGTGATACGCATTCCTCGAATCGTTGGCTGTCCAAGACATATTTGTGGATTAACAGTAATACGGTCTAGCTCTTTAATCACTGTGGAACTCCTGAGATAAACTCCTCTTATATTGTTACATACAGCAATGAATTGTTATCGCTTTAACTCTTGTGTCGGCAATGAATTGGCAATTAATCAGAAATTAATATAAGCAATTATTGTAGGTTGGGTTGAGCGAAACAATACTGGGTCGAAAATGGCTCAATTCGATTGTTTAAGCGAAACCCAACAACTCCAAAGGTTACTCTTTGTTGGGTTTCCTTGCGTCAACCCAACCTACGAGGCTGTTACCTTTATATGTTACATTTTACAAGTCTCGACGCGAGATAATCCACCAACGAAAATGTACTTCGTTTAAACTTCTGGCTATACTTAATCGATCAATTCCGGTTCTTCGTTACTTGGTATGGTTCAATAGGGTGGCATAAATCGACTAAATCCTTATCTGGCAAGAGTTCTATTGATTAGTTCGTTCTAGATCGAAAACAATTGACAAAAATCGCATCAATGTCTTTCTCTATAAGGGTTTCATCCCTTATAGAGAAAGACATTGCATAGCACAAACCGAAGAACCTCAATTCCAAACGGAAGGTGTCCTTGAGGTGCTTTATTATCATCAAAGGTCACAGTATCGTAGTATATCCAGTGTTTATTTACTAGCCAGCCTACTTTATCTCCGAAAGCGTTCCAGATTTCGGTGGTGATTCTGTAGTAGTGATGGCGGCTTAATCCTTTGCCAGGTGTGCATTGTAGTCATGGATAAAATACCAAACAGCCCCAACGTGATTCTCCATTTTTTTAGAGAAAGATAGACTCTCTCTCACCAACCGAGAAATCCTTTGTCGAAAGGTATTATTTAATCTTTCAATAGGATTAGTTTGACCAGTTTCTTTCCCGACTGGTCGATGACGTTTACTGGGAATTACTGTCTTATATGACTCCCAAAAGTCTGTGTAAGCAACTGCACATTGTCGGTAAACACCTGGTAAACTAGCCCAAAGTTTTTTGGCTGATTGACGACTCCTATCTCCGCGCATAGCAACCAATAATTTCCCTTGTATTTCTATCAATTAACCGCCAAATATAGACCTTTATCCCACATTCCGCACCCTCAACTGTCACATAAGCTGTCCCCCGCCAGAGACTTGAGTAAAAATACTTAGCTGGTGAAGGTTTTCTCGGTGGCCGCTAGGGGGGCTTTGAGACCCTAATTATGAAAAAATAGGAATTGTTGGAAAACTGAGGCGAGTGGACTGTTCGACCATGAATCAATCAACAGAAATTGAAGTCAAAAATCTAGACCATCTGGGATTAGTAGCCGGAATTATCGATGAAATAGGAATCGTTGAAATTATCAACGAACAAGTCTCAATTGAGCGAGGAGAAATTGTCACAGCGGGGCAAGTCGTGAAAGCAATTATCCTGAATGGATTGGGATTTGTCTCCCGAGCCTTGTATTTATTTCCTCAATTTTTTGAAGATAAAGCAACCGAACATCTGCTGGGAGAAGGCATCGAAGCAAAACACCTGAATGATGATAAAATTGGTCGAGTAATGGACAAACTTTATCAACTGGATGTTTCGGGTATTTTCCTACTCATCAGTTTAGCCGCCGTGAAAAAATTTGGTGTAGCAACCGAGAACTCCCATTTAGATTCGACTTCTCTATCAGTAGAAGGAGAATATAAAAAGGAATACCCAACAGTAGAAATCCTGAAATCAGGAGCAGTGGGAGAAGAAATTGAAACCAGACAACAGCCAATAAAAATTACCTACGGATACTCCCGCGACCGAAGACCTGACTTAAAACAATTTATGATTGACTTAATCGTAAGTGGGGATGGAGATGTACCTTTATTCCTGAAAGTAGGGGACGGAAATGAAGCGGACAAAGCGGTTTTTGGTCAAATCGCCCGAGAATTTAAAAAACAAGTTGACTTTGACAGTTTAATAGTCGGCGATAGCGCCCTCTATAGCAAAGAGAATTTAAAACTAATGAAAGAAATGCGTTGGTTGTCTCGAGTACCATTAAGCATTAAAGAGGCTCAAGAGTTAGTCGATAGCATCTCAGAAAAAGAGTTAACCGATTCAGAAATACCGGGTTATTCCTGGCGGGAAACAAGCTCTAACTATGGGGGTATAGAACAAAGATGGTTGCTAGTTGAAAGTCAAGCTAGACAAGAATCAGACTTGAAAAAATTAGAGAAAAAAATCGAGCAAGAAAAGAATTCTGCCCAAGAAAAAATCCGGCAACTATCCCGAAGAGAATTTGAGAATAGAGCGGTGGCGTTGGCGATAGCCAAAGGATTATCTGACTCCTTAAAATCTCATCAGTTAACGGAGATTAAAGTCAATCTCATTCCGCCTGAGTCTCAGCAGTCAAAACTCAAATCAAAAGACGATTTGCCCTCTCAAAGCTATCAAGTTCAAGCCGAATTAGAGTTGAATTTGGCAGCGATTGAGAGGCTAAAGAAACGAGCAGGACGATTCGTTTTAGCAACTAACGATTTGGAGAAAAAACGATTGAGCAGTGAGGATATACTCAAAAAATATAAGGGGCAACAAGCTCCGGAAAGAGGATTTTCTTTTCTCAAAGACCCCTGCTTTTTTGCCCACAGTGTCTTTCTCAAATCTCCCCATAGAATCGAGGTCATGGCCATGCTCATGGGCTTGTGCCTGCTGGTTTATACTATTGGTCAAAGACAACTTCGTTTAAGTTTAAAACAGCAGGAGACGGGACTGAAAAATCCGTTGGGTAAGTTAACTGACCGACCGACGTTACGCTGGATATTTCAGTGCTTTCAAGGGATTCATCTCGTCCGTATTCAAGACAATCAAAAGATTAGCAACTTAACGGATGAGAGGCGCAACATTTTGAGATTTTTTCCCAAACCTTGCCAGGAATATTATCTCTTATCTTGACCAGATGGATTGACTTCAAGGGGTGACAAAACAAAGCGAGCAACTGGAACATCTCCCCCTAGATGTTAAGTCTGATTGCCTAGTCATTCTCAACAAGCACTGTTTATTGAGAATGACCGGGGGAACTCTGAAATTTTCGGCTTAGTTGCCGGCAGCTTGCCGCCAACTCACTCCTCTAGATAAGTATTTTGACTCGCGCCCCTTCCTCTTTTGAGACGTTGTGACACTTAGGGTGCGGAATGTGGGCTTTATCGTCTTAGAAAAAACAAAAGACCACATTTCATCACATTCTCTAACCAATTTACCTTTTGGTTTGTCCGAAACCTTTATTTGACGGGGGACAGCCGCCAGTTTATTGTTGACATAATTTTGTAACCATGACCAACTTACCCCTGTTACTCTAGCAATTCCTCGTCAGGAAATTCGTTCGAGCAAGAGTTTATCAATTAATTGTTTGGTTTCGTCAGAGACGGTTTTATTAGTGGGATTGATCACCAACTGACGACCACATTCTTTACCTTGACGTTTGGGTTTTCCATTATGAATAGAACCATTCTTGATCGTATGGTGAGAACCACAATTAGGACAGGGGAACGGAGGTGAAGGGGGTACTTTGTTCGGTGCTAGACTGATATTTCAGTAAGCCAGACAGGAGCCAGAAAAAGATATTTATCAGAAAAGTCATGATCAAGCTAGAGGTTTAAAGACTGATTCGAGCCAATTATTTTTATTAATAAATATTTTACACAATTCATACCAGGTAAGCAAGAGAGCTACGCCACTACTACCGAATCATTACCTATCGGTTAACCATTCCTCCACTGTATCCCCATCTTCATCGGGAAATAAATCCAGAATCATCTCCTTGGGAAAGGGCGCAAGAGCGAATAAACTGAGGTAAAGTGCCAAAATTTGCGCTTCTGGTTCGCTATGCAACTCCTCCCAACTGAGATTAAAGGCAGCTTTTAACCCTCTTTCCGCAGTCATTTCCCCATGAAACTTGGGATTTTTGTCTAAACTTGGCTCATCTAAGCCGTTTTCGGCTAATTTCTCCCGTATTTTGCTAATTTCCCAATCCTGTCGTCGTACCAGCAACCTTGCCACCAATTCTAACGCCAAGGGTAAATAACCCAAATCCTGACATAATAATTTAGCTGCCTCAATTTGTGTGTCAATTCTGTTGTCTTTAAGGTAGGAACGCAATAAATCAAGTGCATCTTTTTCTTTTAATACTTCTACCCGAAAAGTCGCAATTGTCGCTGATAAATATTCCTTGCGAGTGGTAATTAAGACATGAAAGCGTTTCTCTTCTTGCGGTGGTAAATAATCCTTAATTTGCTGATAATCCCGCACATCATCAAAAATAATTAAGACATTTCCCGCTAACCAATTTTGCCAACAATAACGAATTTTTACGTCTAATTCTCCCTCATCCGGTAAAGTTAATTTGAGATGTACCCGCGCAAAATCTAAAATAGAAGTACCGATAAAACCGCCGTCACTTTCTGCCACATTTAACCAACATATCCCCCCCGGATAGGCTTTTTCTCGCCATTGTTGCCAGCCAAACTGTCTGGCTAGTTCGGTTTTACCTATGCCTCCCATTCCCGTTAAGGTAGATATAGCAAGCTTTTGGGATTGTTGTAATTGCTTTTTTAAGTCAATTAATTCCTGATTCCTACCAACAAATCTAGGGATATTACTATTAGATAAATTGTGAGGATGTTGTTTAACCTGTTCCTTAACAGGCGGCTGCAGTCAGATTTTATTGATGTTTATATTTTCTGCTTGATAAACTTCACTAACCTGACCCTGATTCTGTAAATTTTGACCTCCAGAATTAGCCTGGTTCATACTACTATTATCCTGAATTTTCAAGGATTGAATTTCTGTTGCTAAACCCTTGACTTTTTCGGCGAAATCTGCTTCATCATTCATGGCAACTTTTAAATAATCTGCTACTTTTTCTAGATCAGTTTTTGACCCTTTTTCAGCAGCTTGTAAAGCTTTTTCAGCCTTAGGATTAGCTTTAAGTTTATTCCAGATGATTTGCCGCAAAGTATTAATTTTTTCTAGAGCAGCTTCGGTAAATTTTTCTACAGTAGTCTGAAATACCAAAGCAACAATTGTCGCCACTGTTATCGGTTCCATAGATAAAATCGGGGTGATGAGGGTTAACTTATTTATCTGGTTTTTGGGGGTATAAGTTGCCAGCAATATAAACAACTCTTACCCCCATCATAGAACTTGTAATTTCATTTAGGCGGGTACTTCAATTTTACCCTGTCCAGCTAATCCAAAAGCGGCGTGAACCACTTGTAGGGCCCTGACTCCATCTTCCTGATTCACCACACAACTGATTTTTATATCAGAAGTAGCAATCATCAAAATATTAATTTTCTCCTTTGCTAAAGCTTCAAAAAAGCGTGCTGCTACCCCCGGTTGTCCTTCCATTCCTGAACCAACAATGCTCACTTTCGCCACATCATTATTAACCACCACTTCCTGTAAACCCAAACTTTCCGATAGTTCTAAGAGGATTTTTTGGGCTAAATTAGCATCAGCTTGGGGCAAAGTAAAAGCGATATCCCGTCGGGGAATACCATCGACAATGCGACAGCGTTGGGATTGAATAATCATATCAACACTGACATTTTTTGCCGCTAAAACCGAGAAAATTCTCGCCGCCATCCCCGGGCGATCGGGGACGTTACGAATGGCCATTTGTGCCTGATTATTATCTAGGGCCACTCCCCTGACTGGGACTAAATTTTTAGGGATTTCGCAATGAGCAACTTTAGCAGAATACTCCACTTGAAAAGCATCACAAAGGACTTTAATTGCTTTTTCTCCGTCCGCTTCATCGATGACACAACTGACTTTTACTTCAGAAGTGGAGATCATTTCGATATTAATTGCCGCTGCGGCCAAAGTGCTAAATATTTGGGCAGCAATTCCCGGCCGGCCGATCATACCGGCGCCGGTAATGGCGATTTTAGCGGCCCCGGATTCGATGATCACTTCCGCTTCCTCTGTATTAGTGGGATGGGAACGTAAAACCGGCGCGATCGCTTCGGCCACGGATTGGGCTTTTTTCAAGGCATTTCCCATCACCGTAAAGGCGATATCGTTGCTGTCCCCCTCGTGAATCGATTGAATAATTAAATCCACGTCCACCTGTTGATGAGCAATTTCCCCGAATAAACGGGCAGCGATACCGGGACGATCCGGAACCCGTAAAAGGGCGATTTTCGCCTGATTACCCTCAAATTCCACCGCATCCACTGCTTTTGTCAATTCCAATCCTTGCAGGGTGCGCGGTTTCGGTGCTGGGGATGTCACCCAAGTACCCGGATCCTCTGTCCAACTGGAGCGGACAACCAAGGGAACCCCGAAGTTTTTAGCGATTTCCACCGCTCGCGGGTGGAGAACTTTCGCTCCTAAACTGGCTAATTCGAGCATCTCATCGCAGGTAATTTGGTCTAAAAGACGCGCTTCGGGGACTAAACGGGGGTCAGTGGTGAGAATACCGGGTACATCGGTGTAAATTTCGCAAAAATCGGCTTTTAAGGCGGCTGCTAGGGCCACGGCCGAGGTATCGGACCCACCGCGCCCTAGGGTGGTAATCTCTAGTTGATCACTATCGCTAACACCTTGAAAACCGGCGACAACAACTACTTTACCCTCCAATAGATGTCGGGAAAGGCGATCGGTTTTAATTTCTAAAATACGGGCCCGACTATGTTCGGATTCCGTGACAATTCCCACTTGAGCGCCGGTTAGGGAGATGGCCGGTTGTCCGATTTCCTCTAGGGCCATACTCATCAAGGCGATCGTCACCTGTTCCCCTGTGGATAATAACATATCCATCTCCCGGCGCGAGGGTTCGGCGGCGATCTGTTTGGCTAAATTGACCAATCCATCGGTGGTTTTACCCATGGCAGAAACGACCACCACCACGGTGTTTCCTGCTATTACCGTATTTTTGACCCGTTGAGCGACCGATTGAATGCGTTCCACGGAACCTACCGATGTACCACCGTATTTTTGGACAATTACAGCCATAGTTGTCAGCGCTAGAGACTTTCTATCTTTGTTCAATCTCCAACTTATCAAAATTCCTTAACGATAAGTGGTTTTGGTTAACATTCCTTATGTTTTATCAAATGCCGACTATCCTTAAGACTGCACCGGAGAAGGGAGCACCGGAGCTAGGTTAAGGCAGTCCGAGCATTTGTACTAAAATACACCTACTCAGTTTAAATACAGTACACTTATGCTATTAATAATATTTTGGCTCTCTTAGGTTTGGTGGGTATTATGAAAGATATTTTAATGTTAGATACAGTAAAAATTATCAATTCTGATCCCCCCGCCTATCGGCACCCCCCTTATCAAGGGGGGCAGGGGGGATCGAATCTAAAATCCATTTTTAATTTAATTATAACCAGCTATTTAGATACAGTAAAAATTATCAATTCTGATCCCCCCGCCTATCGGCACCCCCCTTATCAAGGGGGGCAGGGGGGATCGAATCTAAAATCCATTTTTAATTTAATTATAACCAGCTATTTAGATACAGTAAAAATTATCAATTCTGATCCCCCCGCCTATCGGCACCCCCCTTATCAAGGGGGGCAGGGGGGATCGAACCTAAAATCCATTTTTAATTTAATTATAACCAGCTATTTAGATACAGTAATAATTATCAATTCTGATCCCCCCGCCTATCGGCACCCCCCTTATCAAGGGGGGCAGGGGGGATCGAACCTAAAATCCATTTTTAATTTAATTATAACCAGCTATTTAGATACAGTAAAAATTATCAATTCTGATCCCCCCGCCTATCGGCACCCCCCTTATCAAGCTATCCATTAGTCACATCTTTCTTAACATAAAATTTGACAAAAAGAGAAAAGTGTGCCAGATGGCTCAAGGGGGTTCTATAGGGGGACTAATTTGATGAGATAGTTTCCAAGTCTGGCTGATATCATGTAACCTTCGCAGTCCCAACCAAATAGTTTTAACACCAGGTTCACCGTCACCTTTTCTACCTAAAAACCCCCCAAGAGAAGCAATCATTCTGACCGCTTCTCGAAAGGAGGGCGGCTTTTCAGGTGGCGGACTCTTTTTATGAATAGTGGCACACAAAGATTGCCATTCATGTTCTTCCAAAAAACTTTCACAACTCTCCTCTCCGTGTAAGCGTGCTTGATAGGTTAACCAAAGTAATCTCCAAGCTACAATTGAATAGGTAGCTAAGGCCATCTCAATTCTCCTACCCGTTTCTAATTGCAGTTTTTCTAATCCACAACCACTTTTTAAAACAAAATGATAGCGTTCTATTAACCAGCGATAACTATACCAGCGCACACAGGTTATCGCTGATTCAAAGCTACTAATGTCTAGGCTAGTTAAGAGCAGCCAACTGATAGGATTAACTCCGCTATGCGGATTTTCTTCTTCAGCTAAAATTACCTGTAATTTGACCGGTTGACGAGGGGTCGCCTTGGAGTGATGGCTAGGTACTTGTATTTCAAAACTGGCAAATCTAACTGTTAGTTTAGCTAGTCTAGCCTCGTGATTAGGATTGCGTTTTACTTGCACATCTAAGGTCCCACAGGCTTTTATTTCTCTGATGGATTGATGTAAATATTTAGGCTCTGAATGCCCTGACCTTTGCTTGTCTTCGAGATAGTTAACTTTTCGGTTATGAGTTCCTCGAATTAATAAATGAGAGTTAGGACTTCTTGATTGGGCAAATAAATCAAATATGTCTGCCTCACAATCTCCGATTGTTACTACTTGAATATCTTCGGGTATCTGTTGTTGTGTTTCTGACAAAGAATCTAACCATCTTTGACTTTCTTTTTCTTGGGTTTCTCTTTTTTTGCGTTGCTTGGCAATCCCTAAATTCTTTTCTTCTCTTGCCCAGACATATTGATTAATCAGTCCTAAAGGTATTCCGACTGGGGACACTCCTAAGGTGGTATGAACTTTGAGACCAAAGGATTTTTTATAATCTAGATAACCCATGCCTTTTTTGGCTTTTTGCGTCGTAAAGTCTAAACTTGTTGTGTCTTGCACTGCCAAAACTATTGGATGTTCTTTGATTCTTTCTACTGTACTTTTGGCCTGGGCGGCAATTATATCTGAGGGGTGAAAATAGGGGGAATTCCAAAAGTCGTAGGTGGCACTCGCTGCGGCTAGATTTCCTGAAGCTTGTGGCACACTTGTACTAGGTTGACTGGCCAAGTTTTCCACGATACTGATTAACCTTTTCTTTCTTCTGGTGTCCCCTAGGTCTGCATACTGTAATTCTTGGGCTGCCCATTTCTCCATTTTTTTGCTTACCTCCACCTTAATTCCTTCTTTCAAAACTATACCTATCAATCGTTTCCCCTTTTTTTAAGTTTCTTCTCTTTTTGTTAAGAAAGATCCGACTAATGGATAGCTTATCAAGGGGGGCAGGGGGGATCGAATCTAAAATCCATTTTTAATTTAATTATAACCAGCTATTTAGATACAGTAAAAATTATCAATTCTGATCCCCCCGCCTATCGGCACCCCCCTTATCAAGGGGGGCAGGGGGGATCGAATCTTTAAGGGCAGCAAATAAATAATTAGCTAAAGTTACTCCATCTACTCCTAATTCCGTCCTTTCTTTGGCCGCTAAAATGCCAGCTTGAGCGTGTAAATAAGCCGCTAATGCGGTTGCTTCCGGGGCATTATCCGGCATTTGGGTTAAGAATCCGCCGATTAGTCCCGTTAAAACATCACCACTACCACCTCGCGCTAGAGCGGAGCTACTTTCGGGGATTAAATACATTTTACCGCCCGGGGAGGCGATTATAGTTCTGGCTCCTTTTAATAAGACAATTGCACCACTTTGTTGAGATGCTTCTTGAGTGATATTAATCCTATCTTGAGAACCTGATAAGTTAGGAAATAAGCGTTTAAATTCTCCCCAATGAGGCGTTAAAATTGTCTTATTTTGGCGAGATGATAATTTTTCTATACCCAATTGAGCCAAAATATTTAAAGCATCGGCATCGAGTATAATCGGTTTATCACTGTCTAAAACCTGTTCGATAATAGCAGGATTTTCTGTGGTTAATCCAGGACCACAGGCGAGGACATGATAATTATTTAATTCTAGGGGAAGTTCGGCAATAGCTCCCGTGGCAGTTTCGGGACAATCGATAATTAATGCTTCTGGTAAATGACTAATTAATAAAGATTTAAGGGCAGCAGGAACAGCAATAGAAAGCATTCCTACACCACTACCTCGCGCTCCTAATCCGGCGAGAATTGCCCCCCCCGCATAACGACGAGAACCACAGATAATTAATAAATGTCCCTGCTGATATTTATGGGTAAGGAGAGGACGGGGTAAAGGTAAATAAGGGCGAATTAGATCGGGATTAACCCTCAGAATTGGCGGTGAATCTTGTAGAATTGTTTCTAGGTCAAGGGGACTAATTCCTATGTCAATTAACTCCACTTTACCCAGATAGGGTAAGGCCAAATCTTGGAAAAAAGCTCGCTTCCAGAGTCCCAAACAAAAGGTATGAGTGGCTTTAATTGCCGTGCCTAAAACCTCTCCGGTGTCGGTGTGAATTCCCGAAGCAATATCGATACTAATTACCGGTTTTTGCCAACTATTAATTTTATCGACTAATTCGGCAATATCTGCCGATAAAGTCCTTTCTAAACCAAAACCGAAAAGACCATCGATAATTAACTGACAATCCTCTAAAGATTCTAAAGTTTTCTGAAAAATTAAGCCTAAATGCTTGACATAATTAGCCTGTTGTGCTGTTAAATCCTTGAGTTTGGCGATCGGACAAAAAAGAGATACTTGATAACCGGCGAGATGTAATTCTCTAGCAATCACGAGAGCATCACCGCCATTGTGACCAGGGCCGACGATAACGCCGATTTTTGGGAAATTAGCCAAAGAATAGGACTTTTTAAGCTGTTGTGCCGTTAACAGGGCTGCCTTTTCCATCAAAGCGGCCACAGGCATACCAGAGGCAAAAATTGCCCCTTCAATGCGACGCATCTGCTCGCTATTAACCACGTTGGACCGATAATTGTAGCTCATTCGAGGGATAAATTGCCTATTAACAGGTCTAGATCACTTTTTTTCGGATTACGTTCACCTGATTATCGATTACAAGCCTGACATCGCTTTATCCAAGTTAATTGCTAACCTTAAAACAGTTGGTTCTTCGGTTTGTCTTATGCAATGGACGGGGTTATAAAGAATGAAACCTTTATAGAGACAGACATTGCCGCAATTTTTGTCAATTGTTTGCGATCTGGAGCGAACTAATCAATTAAATCTCTTGCCAGATAAGGATTGAGTCGATTTATGCCCCCCTATCGAACCATAACAAGTCCCGAAGAGCCAAACAGTTAGTAAGCTGTCAAGCATTTAAATTGCTTGTTGAGACGGGGCAAGAGGCAAGAGGCAATAGTAAAGGGATTGGGGGAAATTCAGCTAATCTAAGGATAGGCGGTTAAGATGCGTCTTAGCTTAGTCGCTTAATTAGGGTTTGCGGCAAAAAGTTTTTCGTGGGGGCCGGGTGTGGGGTGTGGGGTGTAGGGTTTTACCCATTTTCAGACGGTCAATTACCTAATTTTCAGGGAAAAAGTCCCAGAATTTTCGCCCCGATCACTCTCAGCTGGCACTTTTTGAGGACAAAAAAGTCTAAAAGTCTTATCCAACAAGGTTTTTAGATTTATTCAGCCAACCCTAATTACTAAATTATTTTATCATAAAAAGAAATCCTCTCTCAGGTAAGAGCGGTAGTATGGCTTACTCGACACAGCAGTTAATTGAAATCCTCGAGCGAGAAATGCACGCCACTTGCAAAGGGGAACGTCTGTTACTCTCCCCGGCGGAGCGCATTGATAATCCGGTGATTGCCAAGGCGATCAATCTAGAAAAGGCGGGCAAAGTCTTCGCCTATCAGGATTTTCGCCGTCAAGTTCACGATTATCAACAACAATATCAGGTTTCGGGCATTATCTGGCGTGTTTGTCAATGGGGCGATCGCACTCTCCGTTATCCCGAAATTCATAATCAATTAGTTGCCGTGGCGGGTGACAAGGAAATTCTCATGGCTGCCAAAGCCTCGGTTTTAGAGTTTTGGAACAGCATCACCCCTAATATGAATTTTTGGTGGGCGCTTAACTCCCGTCGTCCCATTTCTGCCGATTATCTAGCCGAATTAGTCGCCCAGTCCGAATGGGCGGAATTAGATGTGGCGCGCACGGAATTATATCTCGGCCTCTGTTGGGGTAATCCTTTAGAACACCAGTATCAATGGGCGCAACCCTTTTCCGGTTGTCATCGCATTATCGCCGCCGTCGATGAACCTAGTTCGATTAAGGTCTGAGGGCGATTGATGTCTTGGGGTGTGGGGGTGTGGGGTGTGGGGTGTGGGGTGTGGGGTGTGGGGTGTGGGGTGTGGGGTGTGGGGAGAATAAAGCTGCCTTCTGCCTTCTGCCTTCTGCCTTCTGCCTTCTGCCTTCTGCCTTCTGTCTCCTATTGTAAAGTTTTGTTAATTTTTCTGGGATTAGGGCATTTTGTAAAAATAGATACAGAATTGTATGTTATATATATTTAGTAGGTGATTAAAAAAGTTCGAAACACTATTTGCAGATCGGAGGAAATGATTATGTCCACAGAACAACAAGCTCGTGCCTTAATGATGCGTCACCACCACGCCGTTAAAAATCGTCAACAATCGATGTTAGGGAGAAGTGCTTCTGAAATCGGTATTGACAATGACAATGGCTACGGGGAAACCGTTCAACGTCGCTTCTCGTCCGACTTTTCTTCACAAACCTATGATCGCTCTGGTGCTACTCTGAGTTAGGCTCTTAGATTTCGCTAAAGTATCAGCTTTCAATCTTAGAATTAAGTGAACAATCAGCCCACACAAACCGAGATCGGGAGGTGTGGGTTTTCGGTTTTTAGAGATAGGGGTCAGTCTTGGGCCGATTACGGGGTTTCATCGGGATTTATGCCTAATTGCCGTAATTGCGCCGCTAAACGTTCCGCCCGTTGACGTTCGCTTTCGGCCTGTTGAGAGGCTGCCTGGGCGCGTTGACGTTCAATTTCAGCGTTCTGACGTTCTATTTCGGCTAATTCCGCAGGTAGGAGGATTAAATTGCCGTCTAGGTCATAAAAACGCAGCCAAGGGGCTTCTTCTCGTTGGATGCTGCCCATCCAGACTCCTAACCATAATCCCAAACGTTGACACCATAACCAACCGCGGTGATCGGGAATAATTTCTTGATAGCATTGATTTTGGTCTAAAGCCCAACCTTGCAGGGAAGTGGCATCAAAGGGATTATAAACGAAGTATTGGGAACAGCGAAAAGTCCGCTCATAGAGTTTTTTTTTGGTAATTAAATCGATTTTTGCGGTGCTTTCTGACATTAATTCTACGATCACATCGGGATAACGTCCGTTTTCGTTCCAAACCACCCATCCTTGTCGTTTATAACTACCATCGATATCGAGGACAACGAAAAAATCCGGGCCACGAAAATCTTTATTAAAAACCCGCTCACGGCTAAAGTAAATAAACATATTACCGCCAACAAAAAAGTCCTCTCGATCCTGATAGGCTTGTTCGATAGAATCGATTAACACATTCATGGCCTTGCGGTGACGGTGCGTTTCCAAAGGTTCTCCATCATCAAAAATCAAGTCTTCAGGGGGAATGGGTGGTTCTTCCCAATCGATAACTGGAGGAGTGAGGGGTTGAGTCATCGGGGTTACGTCCAGGATAGAGATGGTTTTATTTTATTTGTAAGACGAGGCGATATTTAGGTTGTCCAGTTCTCAATTTTTCCATAGCTTCATTCACCTGGGAGATAGGATAGATTTCTGTCACCGGTTCAATGCCATGGCGGGAGGCAAATTCGATCATTTTATTGATGGTACTGGGACTACCCAAAGGACTGCCAGAAATCGATTTTTGACCCATAATCAAGGGAAAAGCATAGGTAGCCATGGGTTCAAGAACAGCCCCAACAATGTGCAGACGACCCTTGGGACGTAAACAGGCGATATAAAGACCCCAATCGAGATTAACGTTAACGGTAGAGATAATGAAATCAAAGTAATTTTGTACCGATTGCAAAGCTTCGGGGTCTCTGGAATTGATAAAATGAGTCGCGCCTAGTTCTTTTGCTTCTGTTTCTTTGTCGGGACTACTGGAAAAAGCGGTTACTTCGCAGCCCCAAGCTTTGAGGAATTTTAAGGCTATATGGCCCAATCCACCAATACCAATGACACCAACTCGGGCCGTGGGTTTAATATTAAATTGGACAATGGGATTAAAGACGGTAATACCACCACAAAAAAGCGGGCCAGCTTTAGCAGCATCTAACTGGTTCCCCAGGGGAACTAACCAACTATGATGAGCGCGGACTCTGTCGGCAAAACCGCCATGGCGACCGACGATAGTTCCTTCGGCAGTAGCACAAAGGTTTTGATCCCCCGACATACAAGTTTCACAGGTGGAACAGGAACGGGAAAACCAACCCAGACCGACTCTTTGCCCTAATTTTAATTCTTTGACTTTAGCACCAAGAGCGGCGATTGTACCGACCACCTCATGACCGGGGACAAAGGGATAGGTGGTCAGTCCCCAATCGTTATCGAGCATACTTAGGTCACTGTGGCAAATGCCGCAATATTCCACCGCGATTTCTACATCTTCATCCGCTAATATACCCGGATCGTAGTCAAAAGGCTCTAGTTTTCCCCCTTTTTCTCGGGCAGCATAGGCTCTAATCATGATTAAGTCCTCTGGGATCGGTTTATTGCTTATCTTATCCTAAATTTATCTGAGTATGGCTTGCACTAAATCCTGTTTAAAAGGTATAGGAAAGTGGGAAACACCGGAGCGGGGGGAAACAATCCATAACTTGGGAGTTATACTAAATCCGTTGAGTATAAGCTACTTATGAGGACAGGCAAAAGGCAATAGGCAATAGGCAAAAGGAGCAATAGATAATCAGTTTTTAATAACCAGATTTAGTATTAATCATAGTATTAAAAACGGATTTGATCTTACCAGCGATCGCCAAATTCCCAAAAGGGTAATTTTTTTATACTACAAAGCAAAGTGCGGAATAGGGGCTAGAAGCATGAGCAAAATTACTGGTTTTGGGTTACTCTTGATATATGGTCCACTACACCGATCCGGGCGGGCTTGCGGACTTTACCGACAAGTTTTGTTAGCCTCGGAGGGAAACTACCAGCTTTCATCCGAGGCAAGATTAGGCGAGGTAAAAAGCCCTTTTCTAATTTGGGGATAATTTTTGTCAGCGATTGTATCCTATTAACTATCGTTATTATTAGAGCGTCATGGGAAAAGTCATCGGCATCGACTTAGGGACAACCAACAGTTGCATTGCCGTACTCGAGGGAGGTCAGCCGATTATAGTTCCCAACTCGGAAGGGGGAAGAACAACTCCTAGTATCGTGGGATTCGGCAAGGCCCAGCGCCTAGTGGGACAACTGGCCAAACGTCAGGCGGTAACTAATGCCGAAAATACCGTCTATAGCATCAAACGCTTTATCGGTAGGCGTTGGCAAGACACGGAGGCAGAAAGGGGACGAGTTGCCTATCATTGCCAACGCGGTCGCGATGATACCGTCAATATCAAAATTCGTGGTCGGGAATTTACCCCCCAAGAAATCTCGGCCATGATCCTACAAAAATTAAAGGCCGATGCCGAGGCCTATCTGGGAGAACAAATTAACGAGGCCGTGATTACAGTTCCCGCCTATTTTACCGATGCCCAACGTCAAGCCACTAAAGACGCGGGGATGATCGCAGGACTAGAAGTATTAAGAATTATTAACGAACCCACCGCCGCCGCCCTGGCCTACGGTTTAGATAAACAAAACGAAG
The DNA here is from genome assembly GCF_000010625.1 of Microcystis aeruginosa NIES-843. Taxonomy (NCBI): domain Bacteria; kingdom Bacillati; phylum Cyanobacteriota; class Cyanophyceae; order Chroococcales; family Microcystaceae; genus Microcystis; species Microcystis aeruginosa. Next base: position 4,536,172 of record NC_010296.1, on the reverse strand, counting down.
ATCAACATATCCTCGTTTTTGACCTAGGGGGAGGAACCTTCGACGTTTCCATCCTGCGACTGGGGAAGGGGGTCTTTGAAGTGAAAGCCACGGCTGGCAATAACCATCTTGGGGGGGACGATTTTGATAACCTCTTAGTGCGGTGGCTGGTGGAGAACTTTCAAAGTCAAGAAAACATCGATCTGTCTAGCGATCGCATGGCGGTCCAAAGACTGCGAGAAGCCGCCGAAAAAGCCAAAATCGAGCTTTCTAGCATGATTACCACCTCGATCAATCTCCCCTTCATCGCCGCCGACGAAACTGGCCCTAAACACCTAGAATTGGAACTAACTCGCGCTAAATTCGAGGAATTAACCAGAGAATTAGTGGAAAAAACCCTCGGACCCGTACAACAGTCCCTCAAAGATAGCGGACTGCAGCCTAGCGATATCAATCGTGTTATTCTCGTTGGTGGTTCCACCAGAATCCCCGCCGTACAAGAATTAATCTCCCGTTTCTTTTCTACCGGCCAGATTGATCGCTCTGTTAACCCCGATGAGGCCGTTGCTTTGGGGGCAGCGATTCAAGCCGGAGTTTTAGGTGGAGAAGTAGAAGATATCCTCCTACTCGATGTCACCCCCCTTTCCCTCGGCATTGAAACCCTCGGCGAAGTCTTTACCAAAATTATCGATCGCAATACCACTATCCCTACCAGTAAATCTCAGGTTTTCTCCACCGCTGCCGATGGTCAAACTTCGGTGGAAATTCATGTTCTCCAAGGAGAAAGGGCCATGGCCCAGGATAATAAAACCCTGGGTAAATTTCTCCTGACAGGAATTCCTCCCGCTCCTAGGGGGGTGCCACAAATTGAAGTGGCCTTTGAGATCGATGTCAACGGCATCTTGAAAGTGGCCGCCAGCGACCAAGGCACCGGCAAAGAACAAAGCATTTTAATTAGCCATACTGGAGGGCTGAAACCGAACGAAATTGAAAAAATGCGCCTAGAAGCCGAAAAATACGCCGAATCCGATCGCCTTCGTCTGCAAATGATCGATATTCGCCACCAATCCGATAGTCTTTTCTATAGCTACGAAGTCACCCTCAGGGAAAACAGTCAGTTAGTCGCCCCCGATATCCGGCAACTGGCCGACCAGAAGCGGCAACAGTTGGAAATCGCTCTGCGCGACCCCTCCCTATCCCCAGAAAAGCTAAAAACCACCTTGGCAGAATTTCGTCAGATTGTCCTCGAAATCGGTACCCGCATCTACACGGGTAGACAAGAGCAAAACCAACCCCTTAACGGTACTGGTTTTGAACCGATCGATGTCACCGAAAAACTGACCCGACCCACCCGCACCCAAGCCACTTCCTCCAATACCTTCGCCAAGAGGCCAACCCTCTCCCACACTAGAACCAGAACCTATAGTAATCTGGAAACTAAATCCGGCGAATCGGGCAGTGACGATCACCCCTACGATGGCGAAGAAATGAGTGCCAGTGACTACGAGGCCGTAGATTAAAAAGTGATCAGTAATCAGTAATCAGTTATCAGTTATCAGCTTTTTTCTCCCCTTCTCCCCACACCCCACACCCCACACCCCACACCCCACTTCCCCACTTCCCACTCCCCCACTTCCCTATCACCCCACTTCCCTATCACCCCACTTCCTTACCAAAAAAATAGTAGGGATAACCCAACTAAACTATTATGTATAGTTTGTTAAAGTAACAACTAGACTTAAACTTTATTTATAAATTGCCAGCAGAACCATAGTCCCCTATGCCCACTGATTACTACGAAATTCTAGGTGTCTCGCGAGATGCCGGCAAAGAAGACATCAAACGCGCCTATCGTCGTCTCGCCCGAAAATACCATCCCGATGTTAACAAAGAACCAGGAGCCGAGGAACACTTCAAAGAAATTAACCGCGCCTACGAAATTCTCTCGGAACCAGAAACCCGCAATCGTTATGACCGCTTTGGTGAAGCTGGGGTTTCTGGGGGCGCTGCCGGTTTTGATCCTGACAATATGGGCGGTTTCGCCGATATCTTTGAGACAATCTTTAGTGGTTTCGGGGGCATGGGCGGCCAAGCAACCGCCCGCCGACGCACAGGCCCTACCCGGGGCGAGGATTTACGTCTCGATTTTAGACTAAAATTCCGCGAGGCTGTCTTTGGCGGCGAAAAGGAAATCCGTATCCGTCATCTGGAAACCTGTCAAACCTGTAAAGGCAGTGGGGCCAGACCAGGAACCAGTTCCCGCACTTGTACTACTTGCAGTGGTACTGGTCAGGTGCGTCGCGCCACCCGTACTCCCTTCGGTACTTTTGCTCAAGTTTCGGTCTGTCCCACCTGTGACGGTGCTGGCGAAGTGATCGAGGAAAAATGCGACGTTTGCGGCGGTTCCGGACGCAGACAGGAAACCAAAAAACTGAAAATTACCATCCCCGCGGGGGTTGACAACGGCATGAAATTGCGCGTTGCCCGGGAAGGAGACGCCGGACTTAAAGGCGGGCCGCCGGGGGATTTATTCGTTTATCTAACCGTGGAAACAGATGCAGAATTTCAACGGGAAGGTAATGATATTAAATCGGATATCACCATTAGCTATATCCAAGCGATTTTAGGATGTACCATCAAAGTTAATACGGTAGATGGCCAAGAAGACCTGACTATCCCTGCCGGTACTCAACCGAACACCGTACTGATTTTAGAAAATAAAGGGGTTCCCAAATTAGGCAATCCCGTCAGCCGCGGTGATCATCGCATTACCGTTAAAATCTCGATTCCTACCCGTGTCACGGGAGAAGAACGGGAATTGCTGGAAAAATTAGCAAAAGTTCGCGGGGAAACCGTGGGGAAAGGCGGCATCGAGGGATTTTTAGGTAATATCTTCCATAAATAGGGCAGGCTGAATAAATCTAAAAATCTTGTCGGATAACGGAGGCAGGGGGCGGTCGGCGGTCGGCAGTATTCAGGAGTCAGGAGTCAGGAGATAGGAGATTATTTTATTTATTCTCCCCACACCCCACACCCCACACCCCACACCCCACACCCTGCCCCCAGGAGAAACTTTTTCAGCAAACCCTAAATAACTATGACTTTAGACCTGCGCGGCACTCCCTGCCCAATTAATTTTGTCCGAACAAAATTGCAATTAGAGAAAATGACCGCCGGGGAACGGTTGGAAGTCTGGTTAGATGCCGGGGAACCGATCGAACAGGTTCCCACTAGCCTGACAGTGGAGGGTTATCAGATAGAATCGATCGAGGACCGAGATAGCTTTTTTGTTCTCAAAGTCTATCGCCCCGATTCCTAAATGGTAGATGCACAATTAACCGATTTATACGGCACAGTGGTGGCTGTACAGGCGAATTTCTATCAGGTACGCTTGGATTCTGCCGTTATGGGCGAGAATCTTCTCTGTACCCGTCGCGCTCGCTTGCAAAAAATCGGTCAGTCGGTGATGGTTGGTGATCGGGTGCGCGTGGAGGAAGCCAATTTTGGCGATCAGCAGGGTGCGATCGCAGAAGTCCTCCCCCGCAGTACCGAGATCGATCGGCCGGCCGTTGCCAATATCGAGCAGATTTTGCTAGTTTTTGCCCTTGCTGAACCCGTCCTCGATCCTTGGCTGATCAGTCGTTTTTTGGTGAAAGCCGAGTCCACAGGTTTAGAAATTGCCGTCTGTGTCAATAAAATCGATCTGGGGGAACCGGAACAAATAGAGGTCTGGGGCGATCGCCTAGCTGGTTGGGGATACCGGCCCTTTTTTGTCAGTGTGGAGAAAAATCGGGGATTTGAGGCTTTATTGGCACAATTAAACCATAAAATCACTCTCTTGGCCGGTCCATCGGGGGTGGGAAAATCGAGTTTAATTAATTGTCTAATTCCTGAGATTAATCAACGGGTGGGGGATGTGTCGGGAAAACTGCAAAAAGGTCGTCACACTACCCGTCATGTGCAGTTATTTGCTTTACCAAATCGGGGTTTATTGGCCGATAGTCCGGGTTTTAACCAACCGGATATTAATTGTTTACCGGAAGAATTAACTTTTTATTTTCCGGAAGTGAGAGCGCGTTTAGCTTTGGGAAATTGTCAATTTAATGATTGTACTCACCGTCGGGAACCTAACTGTGTGGTGAGGGGAGATTGGGAACGTTACCAACATTATTTAGAGTTTTTAGAAGAAGCGATCGCACGAGAACAGTCATTACAGAAAACTAGCACAAAAGAGTCAAGTTTAAAGTTAAAAATTAAAGAAGCAGGTCAAGAAACCTACGAACCCAAATTAGCCAATAAAAAATATCGTCGTCCTTCCCGTCGCGGCAAAAATCAAGATCAGGAACGCTACGAAAATAAAACTCTCCAAGATATTTATAATGATGATTCTGAATAGAATCGATTCGGTTGTCTTTATCTTCAGGGTTGCTTTATAAATACTGTCTAAAGATGAAAATTTAACAGCAATGATTGTATCTATGGGTTTTTATCTGAACTATTTTTGATTTTTATTCTCGCCCTTTTGGAATTAATTAAACTTATCTACGAACTAAATTTTTAAGAGTTCTAGAGTTGGCTATTTTCCATGTTCCCTCGTCATTTTCAAGATTATAGCGAACCAATAAGGTACTTAAACCACTATTCTTTTGATCAATTTTACCCTGACTGTTATAGAGGGTTCTTTCTTCAGTAACCACCACATCCACTGTAGCTTGATCGCCAGAGGCTGTAAAATTATTAACTGAATCTATTCTCTGAACTCCATAGATATAATAAGCACCATTATTAGCTAACCATTCGGAAGAACTTTCTTGACCATCAGAGCGCTTTATTTTGTCATTATAAGCTTTACCTGTAAGTAATTCTTCTCCTAAATAGGTTTGATAGGAGGAACCATAAATATCTGGTTCTTCGGTTTGTCTTATGCAATGGACGGGGTTATAAGGAATGAAACCTTTATAGAGACAGACATTGCCGCAATTTTTGTCAATTGTTGGCGATCTGGAGCGAACTAATCAATTAAATCTCTTGCCAGATAAGGATTGAGTCGATTTATGCCCCCCTATCGAACCATACCAAGTCCCGAAGAGCCAAATATCTCTTTTTGCCTTTAACCAGCGCTCGATTAAATCCACCGAGTTAACTATCTGTTGAGGAACAGGTGAATAGACAGGTTCAGGACTGGGTAAGGCATCGATGACACCTTGGGTAATTTTAACTTGATTAAAGTATTTAATTAGGTGCTTTTGTCACTCTTGAGCGCGATTTAAGTTACTAAAAGTTGCTACCTGAATATTACCATCATTAACAAAAGCATCCCGACAAAAGTTATTTTTAACTCTCTCTAAACTCACAAATGTTGCATCCTCTAATAAAAATTAACATTTAGCAATAATGTCGGGGGCGTGTTTGCGGCAATAACCTTGAATAAAAAAAAAAAATTAGCAATCCGCGCCCCACGCACCAGTTAAGTAAGTAATCTCAATTAATTGTGAGATAGTGGGACAGGGTTCTGGTTCTTTGTATTTTATCTTTAATTGTAACCGGCTACTTAGTTGATGATAGGTGGTGCGTTACGACGGATTGTTACCTTCAAGTCAAAGCAGCAATTTTGGCCGTCTAACGCACCCTACGTTTTACTACTGAGGTTGATGTTTTTAAGCATTATTGACCTTCTCACCTCTAAGAGCCGAAAATAAACAGAGACGACCCAAACCCAAGATTGCTGGTGAGAAGGTTTCCTGACTGGGGGCCTCTAGATTGCAACCGGCAAATTCTTGCTGTATTTCTGTTAGAAAATAAGGCCAAATGGTTAAGAAAAAATTACCGCTAAAAATTATTCGATCGATATCTTCAAGACTTTTTTGCTGTTTTTCTAACAAATCATTAACTTTTTGTCTTAAATTATCTATATATGGTATAATCACCTTCTTATTTAAATCGGTGCGACTGACCGTCCAAGTATGACCGGCTAGAGAGGAGGTAAATTCGCTTTCTTCTTGGAGGATTAATTTGGTTAATCTAGCGGCTGCCAGTAAAGATTTTTTTAAGGGATTAGTATCGGTGAGATCGGAGCGGGAAAGAGGCAAAAAAGAACGCCAGAGAGGATAAATTAAGTGAGAGAGTATGGCCTGTTCATAGGTGTTTTCCCCGTAGTTAAAATGGCTCAGAGCGATCGCTTGACGGCATAAAGAGCGAGTTTGCGGTGGGACTTCCACTATTGCTAAAGTGGTGGTCTCTCGTTTACCTTCGATCACCAGTAGGGTTTGGGGTTGGGGTTGATCGCTAGTGGGAATATGGGCCAGAGCAGTAGCGATCGCTGTTTCTAGACTAGATAGGCGATCAGGGGGTATTAGTTGCGCTGTGAGAAGGGCTTTTTTCAGGTCATCCGTGGGGGTTTCCCCGTCATCGGTGATAATAATAGCTTCTAATCGATCTAGGGCTTCCCAGAGCCAAGAATCGGTGCTAAAATCCCGATTAGATAGCCAACTAATTAGATATTCTTCCACCTGAGAGCAGGGTAAGAGATCGCTTGTTCCCGTTGCCAGACTCCAAGAAAGAGGATAAAAATCGATCAGTCCCCGGCTTTCCCGAAAAAAGACAACTTTTACCCCCTCTGGTTGCACCTCCATTCCCAGGGACCAACGGGCAACTTCAGGGGTTGGAGCGGGCAACAATAAGGGAGAAAGCAGCGCTCTGGCCGATTCTAATTGTTGACGAGTGGCGATAATTGTCTCGGAAGTAACTTCTTGCGGGTTAACTAGAGAGGAAATCACCTTGGCAAGAATCCGATCGATCTCGGTCAGTAGGGAGGAAAAATCCTGTTTATCGGTCACTGGATAATTAAAAATACCCACAACTTTCCATTGTAGAATCACCTGCCTAAAACCAACAAAATTTAAATATTAAACCATGGAAGAAAAACGATATCCTGCGGAAAAATTAGCAGAGATTCAAAAATTATTAGATACAGCCACTTTATTGGTCGGTTTGGCCCCTGAAACCCTCGATCAAGTTACTTCTCATGCTGTCACCCGCACTCATCCTGCTAATCGGGCGATTTTATTAGAAAATGATTGGGGGGGTTCGGTTTACTTTATTCTGGATGGTTGGGTGAAAATTCGTACTTACAATATGGATGGCAAAGAAGTCACCTTAAATATCCTCGGTAAAGGGGAAATAGTCGGAGAAATGGCCGCTTTAGAAGAATCTCCCCGCTCCACTGATGCTATCACCTTAACCACGGCCACAATTAGCAGTATTCCCGCTCAAGATTTTGTTAATCTGCTCCAATCGGAACCTTTAGCGGGAATTCGTCTTTCTCAGTTAATGGCCAAGCGTTTGCGTCAACTTAACCGGCGTTTACGTTTACGGGAGGCCGATAGTCTCTCCAGAGTCGCCGATACTTTACTCTTTTTAGCCGAAGGTCAAGGAGAAAAAAGCTGCCAGGGTACAGTAATTCCCAATTTACCTCACCGGGAATTGAGTAGTATTAGTGGCCTGGCCCGGGAAACCGTGACCCGATCCTTGACCAAATTGCACAAAAAAGGACTGATTCAAAGACAGCAGGAATCCCTCTTTATTCCCGATCTGGTCGCTTTAGAAAAAGTGATCACCTAAATTCAGTGATCAGTGATCACTGATCAGCTGATTGTTTTTATTTGTCGATTAATTAGCCATTTTTCTAGTTATCATCACTATTATACTAAATCTGGTTATTAAAAACTGATTATTTATTCCCCCTGTTGCCTGTTGCCTGTTGCCTGTCCTGATATGTAGCCTATACTCAACGGATTTAGTATGACTGAAAGATTAACCGGTTTTGGAGTGGTGCTGGTGACAACAACCAGCGAAACGGAAGCGGAAAACTTAGCGATCGCCTTACTTAACGAGCGCTTGGCAGCTTGTGTCAGTATTTACCCGATTCGTTCCATTTATCGTTGGCAGGGACAGATTGAAAACGAGCGCGAATGGCAATTAGCGATTAAAAGCGATTTAAAGCAGTTTGAGCAGTTATCGGCGAAGATACAGGAACTTCATACCTATGCCGTCCCAGAAATCATCGCTTTACCGATTGTGGCGGGTTCTCAGACCTATTTAGACTGGTTAGCCTCCCATACAGGTGGGGTGTCGGAATAGACCGATCGGTAAGTTTAGCGAAAAAAATCTATATAATTCTTAATAAACTATCTCAGGAAGCGCAAAAAGTTTTAATCTAGATGCTGATTAAATTTTTAAACATCTGGTTTTAAGACCGATCGCCTCCACGATTGGAGAACTCAGCACATCGTCAAGGGAGATAGTTAAAATCCAATGAGTCTTAAGGCAAGCGGTGGCAGCTCCTTAGCGCGTCCCCAACTCTATCAAACCGTCCCAGTATCTGCCATTACCCAAGCAGAACAACAAGACCGCTTTCTCGATAAACCCGAACTCAATGAACTGATCGCCTACTTCCAATCGGGGAGCAAGCGCTTAGATATTGCCCAAACGCTCACCCGGAACTCCGATCTGATCGTGTCACGGGCAGCTAACCGGATTTTTACCGGCGGTTCCCCCATGGCTTACCTAGAAAAACCCCCCGTGGAAGAAATGGCTATGGTGGGTGCGGGTAAAGTTATCAACGTCCAGGAAGGGATGAAATTAGGAACCGTTACCTACGCGGAAAGCGGGTCCGGTGGCGGCAGTGGCCTTCTCGGTGGCTTAAAAGGGATTTTCGCCTCTAGCGGCCCAATTCCCCCCGGATTCCGACCGATTAACGTCTCTCGTTACGGTCCGAGCAATATGCAGAAGTCCCTCCGGGATTTATCCTGGTTCCTGCGTTACGTTACCTATGCGATCGTCGCTGGTGATACCAGTATCCTGATCGTTAATACCCGCGGTTTAAGGGAAGTTCTCGAAAATGCCTGTTCCATTGATGCCACCATCGTGGCCCTGCAAGAAATGCGGGCCGCTTCGATCGAGTATTTCCAGAGAGACAAGGATGCGGCCACTTTAATCAGTGACTATTTCAATATCCTACTGGGGGAATTAAAAGCCCCCACCCCCTCTAATAAACTGCGTCAGCGTCCCAGTAGTGACCAACAGGGTTTAAGTCTTCCCCAAAGCTACTACAACGCCGCCGAAAAACGGCAAAAGTTTGTCATGAAAACCGGTTTATCGGAGTCGGAAAAATCTTCGATTATCAAGGCCGCCTACAGACAAATTTTTGAACGGGACATCACTCGCGCCTACAGTCAGTCCATTTCTGACCTAGAATCGAAGGTGAAAAACGGCGACATCTCGATGAAAGAATTCGTCCGTCGTCTCGGTAAATCGCCTCTCTACCGTAAACAGTTCTTTGAACCTTTTATCAATAGTCGCGCCCTAGAATTGGCTTTCCGTCATTTCCTCGGTCGCGGTCCTTCCTCCCGGGAAGAAGTGCAGAAATACTTCTCGATCGTCTCTAGCGGCGGTTTAGCGGCGTTAATCGATGCTTTAGTCGATTCTCAGGAGTATTCCGACTATTTCGGCGAAGAAACCGTTCCCTATCTCCGGGGTTTGGGTGCAGAAGCGCAGGAATGTCGTAACTGGGGGATGCAGATCGACCTGTTTAACTACAGCGCACCTTTCCGCAAAGTTCCCCAATTTATCACCACCTTTGCTAAATACGATCGCCCCTTACCGGATCAGCACGTTTACGGTTCCGGAAATGATCCCCTAGAAATCCAATTTGGGGCAATTTTCCCGAAAGAAACCCGCGAACCTAGTTCTAGTCCCGCTCCCTTCGGTAAAGATACCAAACGTATCCTCATCCACCGCGGACCTGCCACTAATAACCAAAATAGTAACCCCAGCGCCCGAGGTGAATTCCCCGGTACTTTGGGACCGAAAGTTTTCCGTCTCAATAACGAGTTACCCGGTTCTAGTAATGGGGTAAGCGTTAAATTTGGCGAAAGTTCCACCCAAAGAGTGATTTTAGCGGCTTATCGTCAGGTTTTCGGTCGAATGCCCTACGAAGGTCAGCGTTTATCCGTGGCCGAGATTAAGTTAGAAAATGGCGATATTACTCTGCGCGAGTTTATCAAAACCCTAGCTAAATCCGAGGCTTTCCGGAAAATCTACTGGACTCCTCTCTATGTGGTGAAAGCGATCGAATATATTCACCGTCGTCTGCTCGGTCGTCCCACCTACGGTCGTCAGGAAATGAATCAATACTTCGATCTTTGCTCGAAAAAAGGCTTCTATGCTTTAATCGATGCCCTTATCGACAGTCCTGAATATACGGAAGCTTTTGGTGAAGATACGGTTCCCTACGAGCGCTATCTAACTCCCCAAGGGATGCAGTTACGGATGGTGCGTTTGGGCAATCTCCGCGAAGATATCGGCCAAAGAGTTGATAAAGAGGAAACCCCGCGCTTTATTGAATTGGGTACACCTTCGGTCTCAATTCGCACTGAACCCGATATTCAATCTCGTGTCGGTCAAGGTGTCACGGTTCAACGGGAACAAACTAAGATCTTTAAACTGTTAACTAATCTCGATAAAGTTGCCGTACAAAATACTGTTCGCGCCGCCTATCGTCAGATTTTTGAACGGGATCTCGAACCCTATATCATCAATGCCGAATTTACCGCTTTAGAGAGTAAATTAAGCAATGCTGAGATCACGGTGAAAGAGTTTATTGAGGGTTTAGGTTGTTCGGATCTTTACCTGAAAGAATTCTATGCTCCCTATCCGAATACGAAAGTAATTGAATTGGGAACCAAGCACTTCTTAGGTCGCGCTCCCTTGAATCAAAAAGAAATCCAGAAATATAACCAAATTCTGGCAACTAAGGGATTAAAGGCCTTTATCGGTGCCATGGTTAATAGCATGGAATACCTACAATTATTTGGTGAAGATACGGTTCCCTATCGTCGTTTCCCGACTCTACCAGCCGCTAATTTCCCCAATACGGAACGCTTATACAATAAGCTGACTAAACAGGATAGTGAACTGGTGGTTCCCAGTTTTAAACCGGTAGTTAAGGTCGGTGGCTAATTAGTCCTTGAAGTTAGTTAATTTAGCTCGTGTTCAACACGAGCTTTTTTTCAGGACAAATTACTGGCCAAAATTTATCATCGTCAATCAAGGGGGTAACAATGAGCCAAATTAAAGTTAAAAACTTCGGTCCAATTAAGGCGGGTTTACTAGAAAATGATGGTTTTATCGACGTTCGGAAAGTAACGATTTTTATCGGTAATCAAGGAACTGGAAAAAGTAGCATTGCTAAATTAATATCAACATTAAGCTGGTTGGAAAAAGCTCTATATCGTGGAGATTTAGAGGAAAAATATGTGACTAAATATAATCGTTTTGTTAAATCTTTTTGTCAATACCAAAATTTAACCAATTACTTTTTACCCGAAACCCAAATTGAATACAATGGAGATGTTTATCGAATTAGTTTTGAAAATGCTAAATTATCGATCGAGCGTACTGATAATTCAAAGTATCGAGTACCAAAAATTATGTATGTACCAGCAGAGCGAAACTTTTTGAGTGCAGTAAGATGGCCAGAAAAACTCAAAGGACTGCCAGAATCATTATATACTTTCTGGGAAGAATTGGATCGCTCACAACAGGAATTATCTGGCAGTTTGACTTTGCCAGTAGGTGAGGTTAAATTGAAATTTGATAAACTCAATAGACTGGCCAAGATTGTGGGTAGTGATTATAAACTAAATCTATCAGAAGCTTCCAGTGGTTTTCAGTCTTTTGTTCCTTTATTTCTCGTTTCTCGAAATATTGCTTTATCGATTAATCGAACTCAAGAAACTTCCGGCAATGAACTCAGTGGAGAGGAGCAAAAAAGATTAAAAATGGAAATCGAGAAAATTATCTCTAATGATAATCTTTCCGATGACCTAAAAAAGGCAGCACTAGAAGTGTTATCTTCTAAATACCGCAATGAGTGTTTTGTAAATATTGTGGAAGAAATCGAGCAGAATCTATTTCCCCAATCTCAGAAAAAGATTTTATATAAATTATTTGAATTTGTCAATTTAACTCAAGGAAATAAACTCATTTTAACTACTCATAGTCCTTATATTATCAACGATCTAACCCTAGCTATCAAAGCAGATAAAGTTATCAAAAAAATCCTATCATCAGCGATTTCTAACGCCGATTATCTCCAAGAAAAGCTCAACCAAATTGTCCCGAAAGCCTCTTGTATAGGGGCAGAAGATGCTATTGTATATGAATTAACAGAGCAAGGAGAAATCCGAGAACTTGCTACATATAAGGGTTTACCTTCTGATGAAAATTATCTCAATCTTTCCCTAGGAGAGACAAATCAGCTTTTTGATGATTTACTGGAAATCGAAGAACAGTTATGAAGATCAATTTCTTTGATAAAAAATGTCAGAGTCAAACCCATCGGCATAAATTTGGAATTTGTGATCGGCCACCTCCCCCAGAAACTCCCGCTTATTTAGATACAGAAAATCCCAGGGATTGGATTGCTATTGTGGAAAACTCTCAAGAAATTGAAGTGACATTTACCGCTATTGATAAATGTATTGAAATTAGAAAAGTCGATGGTAGTGGTATGGATAAACGCTGTGATGGAATGCTGACCTATGCCAATTGTTTGATTTTTGTAGAATTAAAAGAACGAAAGGGGAAAAATTCGGGGTGGGTAGGAGACGGATAAAAGCAACTAAGAAACACAATTCGGGTATTTATTGAAAATCATGGTATAGAGGATTATTCATCTAGAAAAGCCTACATTGCCAATAACAAAAAGCCTACCTTTCAGACTTCACAAACAGAGAGGATGGAAAAATTTCGCCAAGAAACTGGGTTTAGATTAATCATTCAAAGTATCATCAAAATTGACTGATTTAATTCTCTTTGATTCGGTGGCTCTGAAGATATTGATTTTCTAGAGTTTAGAGATATCCTAGTTTGATGTTGAATCTCACCCTGAATCCGTTGCCAAGCTGTGATCAACTTTAAACTTTTCACTCAAGGAGTGCGGAATAGAACCAGCTTCTCGAACACCAGCTTGAATTTCTGGTAACTTGATCATTGAGTCTCTGTCCTCAAACTTTTTCTAGGTACTGGTCAATCCTAATTTATACTAAATCCAGTTATTAAAAACTGATTATTTATTCTCCCCTTTGCATGAGTGCCTCTTGCATGAGTGCCTGTCCTGATATGTAACCTATGCTCAATGGATTTAGGATTAGTATCCTATAATACCAATGCTTAGGAAACTATAAAGAAAATCCCAAGATTAAGCGAATCCCCTGCCGAAAAACGCTAGAGTAGAATAAAATGCCTAATTTTTTCGACAAAATTGTTATGACAGTTACCAATAGACAAGAGCTAGAAGAACTCATTCAACAAGTAAAAAAAGCTCAACAACAATTTGCCAACTATAGCCAAGAACAAGTAGATCTTATCTTCAAAAAAGCGGCATTAGCAGCTAACAACGCTCGCATTCCCCTGGCTAAAATGGCCGTACAAGAGACAGGGATGGGGGTAATAGAGGATAAAGTGATTAAAAACCATTTTGCCTCAGAAATCATCTACAACAAGTATAAACACAGCAAAACCTGCGGCATTATCGAAGAAGATAAATCCTTTGGTCTGCAAAAAATCGCCGAACCCGTGGGCATTTTAGCGGGGATCGTACCCACCACAAATCCCACCGCCACAGCCATTTTTAAAGCCCTAATTGCCCTGAAAACCCGCAACGGCATCATTTTTTCCCCCCATCCGCGAGCGAAAGACTGCACCATCGCGGCGGCCAAAATTGTCTTGGAAGCGGCCGTGAAAGCGGGTGCGCCGGCCGGTATTATTGGTTGGATCGATCAGCCATCGGTGGAACTTTCCCAAGCATTAATGCAACATCCCAGCATTAATTTAATCCTTGCTACCGGCGGTCCCGGTATGGTAAAAGCGGCCTATTCTTCGGGAAGACCTTCCTTAGGAGTCGGTGCCGGCAATACCCCCGCTTTAATTGACGAAACCGCTCACATAAAAATGGCCGTTTCCTCGATTATTCTCAGTAAAACCTTCGATAACGGCATGATTTGCGCCTCCGAACAATCGGTAATCGTTGTCGATAGCATCTATGAAGAAGTTCGACAGGAATTTATTGATCGCGGGGCCTATCTTCTTTCCCCCGAAGAAAGGGAAAAAGTCGCCGAGATTCTCCTAAAAGATGGTCATATCAACCCCGATATCGTCGGGCAACCAGTGGAAAAATTAGCCGCCATAGCGGAAATTTCTGTTCCAGAAGATACCAGGTTACTAATCGGAGAAGTAGAAAATATTGGCTTAGAGGAACCATTTTCCTACGAAAAACTCTCGCCAATTTTAGCTATGTACCGAGCGAAAGACTTTGAAGATGGGGTGAAAAAAGCCGAAAAACTGGTCTTATTTGCCGGTCGAGGTCATACGGCCGTGCTTTATACCGCACCCTCAAATCGGGAACATATTAAACGCTTTGAAGACAACGTAGAAACAGCCCGGGTATTAATTAATACCCCTTCCTCCCAGGGTGCAATTGGTGATATCTATAACTTCCGTCTCGATCCTAGTTTAACCCTCGGTTGTGGCACTTGGGGCGGTAATTCCATCAGCGAAAACGTCGAACCTACCCACCTATTAAATATTAAAACCGTGGCCGAGCGCCGGGAAAATATGCTTTGGTTCCGAGTACCACCAAAAGTATATTTTAAATACGGGGCATTACCCGTCGCTATTCGGGAATTAGCCGGCAAAAAACGGGCCTTTATTGTCACCGATAAACCTCTTTTTGACCTAGGAGTTACCGCACCTTTAGAGGAAGTTTTAGAAGAAATCGGCATCACGATTAATATCTTTTATGATGTGGAACCCGATCCTTCCCTAGAAACCGTCGAACGGGGGTTAAATGTCATTAATACCTTCAATCCCGATGTAATTATCGCTATCGGTGGCGGTTCCCCCATGGATGCCGCTAAAATTATGTGGCTACTCTACGAGCATCCAGAGATAGAATTCGAGAGCTTGGCCATGCGTTTTATGGATATCCGCAAACGAGTCTATGAATTGCCCCCTTTAGGCGAAAAAGCTCTGATGGTTTGTATTCCCACCACTTCGGGAACAGGATCAGAAGTGACTCCCTTCGCCGTCGTGACCGATCGCCG
Organism: Microcystis aeruginosa NIES-843; assembly: GCF_000010625.1. NCBI lineage: Bacteria > Bacillati > Cyanobacteriota > Cyanophyceae > Chroococcales > Microcystaceae > Microcystis > Microcystis aeruginosa. The sequence continues at coordinate 4,521,029 of NC_010296.1, read as the reverse complement.
TAATAATATTAAGTATCCTCTGGCAGATTATGCCCTAACTCCCAGCATGGCAATTGTCGATCCGGAATTAGTGCTAAATATGCCGAAAAAATTAACAGCCTACGGCGGAATTGACGCTTTAACTCACGCTCTTGAGGCCTACGTCTCGGTTTTAGCCTCAGAGTACACCAATGCTCTTGCTCAAGATGCCATCCGACTGCTGTTTAAATACTTGCCCAGTTCCTATCATAACGGAGCTAAAGACCCGAAAGCGCGGGAAAAAGTCCATTATGCGGCGACAATGGCCGGAATGGCCTTCGCTAATGGCTTTTTAGGCATCTGTCACTCCATGGCCCACCAATTGGGGGCCATTTTCCACATTCCCCACGGTCTGGCCAATGCCTTGATGATTTCCCACGTCATCCTCTATAATGCCACCGATGCCCCCTTTAAACAGGCTACCTTCTCTCAGTACAAATATCCTAACGTGAAGTGGCGCTATGCCAGGATCGCTCATTCCTTGGGATTGGGAGGAGAAAGCGAGACCGAAAGTGTGGAAAGATTGGTATTAGCGATCGAATGTTTAAAACGGGAAATCGGTATTCCGGCCAGTATCAAAGAGGTAATTCCCGAAACTGAAGCCGAATTTATGGCCAAATTAGACCATTTAGCCGAACAAGCTTTCGATGATCAGTGTACCGGAGCCAATCCCCGTTATCCCCTGATCGAGGACTTAAAAACCCTGTTAATCCAAGCTTATCACGGCAATTTGCCCCTAGAGGTGGCGGTAAATGGTCACGGTGATGTCAGTCTTGCCGATTTGAAGTTAGATCCGCAACCCTTGAGCTTGTAGAGATAGATTTTGCCTTTGATCCCCCCTACCCCCTAGTAGGGTTGATTCATGAATCAACCCTACCCCTTGCCTATTGCCTATTGCCTGTCTTCATCAGTAGCCTATACTCAACGGATTTAGTATGACAGGTCTTTTGCGGCGGGTCTAATATTGATTTTTATCAACGATTAATCTAAGTTGCTCGACGGAAAGCTATATTAAGTAATAATACTTACAGCCTCATCCTGAGGAGGGAACATGGTAGTTAATCCCCTTCCCGATTTCTCGTTACCGTCAGAATTAACAGATATTCTGCAATCATGCCCGAATTTCACCCTGGCTGCAGATGTCGAACAACTAATTGAATTAGCCGTTAAAGATGCCAAAAACGGCTATCATGAAGTCGCCTATGACATCCCCAACCGAGGTAAAGTGGTGGAAGCCTTAGTGTGTCGGGTTCGCAATGGCATTAGTGCTAATTATACGGAACCGTATATGCGGCGGCGCGATCCCGATTGTATGGTCATTGGCGACGATTTGCCAACTAATAAACCGACTTTTAAGTCTCGTTTTGGTTTTGAGTTTGAAGAACTAAGACAACAGACCTTCGCGTGGTTAAAAACTCAAGAATTAGCACTTTTTACCTTTGTAGCCGGAGTCAAGGGAAAAGGCCCGGATGTTGTGGTTGTCGCCCCCGCTAACGCCGGTTTCTTCGCATTAGGGCTTTCTCTACTCCAAGGCATCGACGATCCTAGTGAAATCGGTTCTGACTTTTTACCCGGGGCGGTTCTCTATGTGGCGCCGCCGTTTCGCCATCAGGTGTTTCAAGGCAAGCAGGTGGTTGTCCATAACCGCCGTCCAGGGTTGCACGAGCTATTCAGCTACAATCTTTATCCCGGTCCTTCTGCCAAAAAAGGAATCTATGGCGTGCTGTTAGCCATGGGAGAGCAGGAAAACTGGGTGACAGCCCATGCTTCTACCGTTCAAGTGATCACCCCCTACGATAACAAAGTCACCTTTATGCATGAGGGGGCAAGTGGTGGGGGGAAAAGTGAAATGCTAGAACCGGCTCATCGCCGCCCCGATGGGAGTCTCTTATTGGGAAAAAATCTGGTCACGGGGGATGAACGCCACCTAATCTTACCCAAAACTTGCGATTTGCGTCCTGTTACCGATGACATGGCTCTCTGCCACCCCAGTCTGCGCCAGCCGAAAAATCAAGACAAACTGGCTTTAATGGATGCAGAAAACGCTTGGTTTGTGCGTCTCAATCACATTACCCATTACGGCACCGATCCCTATTTAGAAGAACTGACCATTCATCCACCCCATCCGCTTTTATTTCTCAATATCGAGGCACGGCCGGAAAGTACCGCTCTGATTTGGCAACATATCGAGGATGAGCCAGGAAAGCCCTGCCCCAATCCTCGCGTGGTCATTCCCAGAGATATCATCCCTAACGTAGTTAACGGGGCAGTTAGCGTCGATATTCGCAGTTTTGGGGTGCGCACTCCTCCTTGCACCAAGGAAAGACCGAGTTACGGCATCATCGGGCTGCTGCATCTTCTCCCCCCCGCCTTGGCTTGGTTGTGGCGGTTAGTTGCTCCTCGCGGTCATGCCAATCCCAGTATCGTCGAGAAGGAGGGGATGAGTTCCGAAGGGGTTGGCTCTTACTGGCCCTTTGCCACCGGACGGCGAGTGATTCAAGCTAATCTGATTTTGCAACAAATTCTCACCACCCCCAAAGTTCGTTACACCCTCTGTCCCAATCAGTATATTGGTGCTTGGGAAGTGGGATTCATGGCCCAGTGGATCGCACGGGAATATCTAGCCCGTCGGGGTGGCGAAAAGTTTTCTCGCCAACAGGTTGTTCCCTCCCGTTGTCCCTTGCTCGGTTACACCTTCCGCTCGATGATGGTTGAGGGACAAACTATCGGTAACTGGTTTTTCCGTGTCAACCTGCAACCAGAAGTGGGAAATGAGGCCTTTGACCGGGGGACTACGATTCTTAAAGAATTTTTTGCCGGCCAACTTCGGCAATTTCTCGAACCCGATCTCGATCCTCTGGGTAAAACAATTATTGACTGCTGCCTCTCCGATGCCAGTTTAGAAGATTACGAACGACTGATTCCCTACCCGATCATCAGCGATGAAGACTGAGAGAATTTCTCGAAATATCTCCAGGTTGATTGAGGAGCGGCTCGGAGTCTCAAAAGACAGCATCGACTAATTAGGGCTGGCTGAATAAAGCTAAAAACCTTGTTGGATAAGACTTTTGGACTTTTTTCCCCTCAAAAAGTGCCAGCCATTGCGGGGATCGGGGGAAAATTCAGGTACTTTTTCCCTGAAAATTAGGTAGTTGACCACCTCAAAACTGGTAAAACCCCACACCCCACACCCCACACCCCACACCCTGCCCCCAGGAAAAGCTTTTTCAGCAAACCCTACTTAGCCACTGCTAAAAATTATCTTTTTTCCCCCGCAGCCGTGCAAACACTTGTACTGGTTCGCTGCTATCCATGGTCATGGCCAAAGCGGGACTATCCCAGCGCAAAAAAGGATTAGTCAGCTTTTCCGTCCCCAAAATTGCCGGAATCGTGGGAAGATCTTCAGCGCGATGTTTTTCCACTTCCCGATAACGCTGTTGCAGAGCAGCATTATTAGGGTCAACTGTCAAGGCAAACTTTAAATTATTTAACGTATATTCGTGAGCGCACCAAACCCTGGTCTGGTCGGGAAGCGATCGCAATTTAGTTAAAGAAGCCACCATTTGGCCCGGTGTTCCCTCAAATAAACGACCACAACCCCCAGAAAACAGGGTATCACCACAGAATAACTCGCCGTAATCTCCGGGGTTAACCGGGGGAAAATAATAGGCAATATGAGCGCGAGTGTGGCCGGGGACAAAGAAAACCTCGGCCCAGCGACCGGCAAATTCCACCCGATCCCCCTCCTCTAAAAACAGCTGCTGGCCCGGAATGCGACCGCGATCCTCCTTTCCCCCATAAACACAAAGATGGGGATAACGATTAATTAAAGCCTGATTAGCCCCCACATGGTCGCCGTGGTGATGGGTATTGAAAATAGCGACTAAATCCACCTGTAAAGCCTCTAATCGCCTGAAAACGGGTTCAGGTTCCGCCGGATCCACCACGGCCGCGATTTTTTGCGCCGGATCGTAGAGGAGGAAAATATAATTATCGGAAAGGGCGTTAAGACGTTCGATCTCCATGGTAGAATCTTGGGCTAAGGTTTAACTCGATCATACCTATAGCAGCATCTTTCAGAAATCAGGCTAGAAGCCTCAACCACTGGGACAAAATCTTAAATATGGCCGATGTAGAATAATAACTATAATAAAAGTGTCATAAAAGTGTCATAAAAAAGCAGTGAATTTATAGTAGTTATGACGATCAAATTTCGGTTTCATCCAGAGAAAGCAGTTGAAGCCGCTGCTATACTCTTAAAGCTGCACGGCAAACCGATGAAGTATTTAGGGTTGCTGAAAATGCTCTATATAGCTGACCGTCTTGCTTTAAAAACCATGGATCAACCAATTACTGGGGATAGATATAGTCATTTCAATTAAGATTGAGAATATCAATGCCAGAGTTCATAAGGGTTTAACTGGTCTAGAGTGTATCAGACTTATCTGAAATGACTATATGTATCAATGGATTATGGACCGGTTCTCAGGGGTGTTTATAATTTGATTAAAGGACAACCCGTGGACTCTGCCTTACCCCTGTGGCCGAAATATATTTCTCTCCGGGATTCTAATTATGTTGACCTGCTGCAATATCCGGCAATGAAGAACTCTGTGAAGAAGAAGAAATGATTCTTAAACAGGTTTACAACACTTTTGGCCATCTCGATCCCTTTCATGTAGCCGAATGGACTCACGATTTACCAGAATGGAAGGATCCCCATGGTTCGGCTATTCCAATTTTAGTAGAGGATGTTTTGCGATCTATGGGTAAAACGGAGGAGGAAATCGAAGATATTAGCCAAGAAGCCCAGCGAGAAGCCTATTTAGATGGAGCTTTACCGAAAATTTTGGGTTAAAGCCCCGCCCTTTAGTGTAGGGTCGGGCGACTTTTAATTTATGGGTTGTCAACTTCAGAAGCAATTCTGTCTAAGCAAGTAATCTCTGTGAACCAAGAATCCCCGTCTTTTTAGAGCGGGAAGTGTCAAAAGGATTTTACCAAAATGTCTAACGAAACCGTTACCTATTCCCTAGAAGCTGTTCTCAAGGAAATCAAAGACAGTATTAAGGAAGTTAGCCACAAAATCGACAAAATTGACGAACGGCTAACTAAGTTAGAGGTGGGACAAGCTAAACTGACTGAGAAAGTCGATGGGATGGATAGAAGGCTCGAAAAGGTTGAGGGAACCCAGAAAAATCAGGTCTGGACGTTAATAATTCTTTTAGGAGGGGCGATCGCTACGGCATCGTGGCGCTCTTTCTTTTCTGGGAATCCTTGACCATCTATGAGTTTGCTAGTGTATGGCATTTATTTAAGTACGGGAAGCGCACCAGCAACTGTGGCGCGCTTCTGGGTTTTCTGTTGGGGGCAATCCGTTAATTTCGTTTAAAATAACTGAACTCCTGTATATAGTCATTTCAATTAAGATTGAGAATATCAATGCCAGAGTTCATAAGGGTTTAACTGGTCTAGAGTGTATCAGACTTATCTGAAATGACTATAATTCACAGTGACCTTCCTGAAGCTCTCGACTACCGGCACAAACAATTTCATCGATAATAAATTTGTAGATAGCATTTCCGACAATCACTGTCAGAACGATCGCAAGCAAGCCTTTTGTGTATTTATCTAATGCTGTCATGAGGTTTCCAAAATTTCCTTATGGGTAATTTTAAGTAATCAAAAAGGAGATGGGTATGATTAGAATCACCCAAACCGCCGCTTCAGCCGTTTTCTGGTTAGCAACTTTTTGTCCCCTAACTCCCCGCAGCACAGGAATCGGCGAAAATTACGCAGGGAATCCCCACATGATTAATGGGAACAATATAGGTTTCTGTGGGGGGAAATAAAGCGACAACGTGGGGAACGGGACGGGGAGTATAATGCACTTGCGATTGGCCCTGATAAGCGAGGGAAGTACTTGCTCCTGAATCCAACATCACCGCTTCCCGAAAGCCTGCCTGTACTAATAATTCTCCCAAAGCCATCGAATCGATCGGGTCTCTGGAAACGCCGATTACTGGCTGTCCTGCCTGATTAATCCCCCAAAAAGCCCGGTGACGCAGGGCATCAAAACCGTAAAGTGTACCAAAGGATTCCAGGGATTGTGGTTGTCCATCTTTGACTAACCAAGCGGCCGCGACAAAAGCATCCGTCACCTTGAGATCATCTCCGGCCTCCGCTGCAATTCCTTCTAGGGTATTATGACGGGCAGGATCAAAAGGAAGATAACGCACCCATCGATCGGTAATGATTACTAAAGGACGACCCTCTAACTTGTCAATTTCTCCCTCATATCCCGGAATAAAGCCGCCATTTTCGCTTAAAACCGGCCCGATCATCTGATTTGAGTCCAATTCCTTGAGAGAGAAAAAACCGCCATCTACAGCCGCGATCGCTTCTGTACCGGCGATAATTTCCTCCACTTGATAACGACTATCAGCGTGGATAGTTTTGGGAATACCGCCACTAATCAGAACAAGTGTATTACTTGAGAACTCCACTTCCCGTTTTTGGATGGTGGTGGCAAAGTTAAAACCGCCATCCCTACGGGGTAAGGGATCACCTCCCCAAGCTTGCGGGACAATTTCTCGCGTGCGCGATTGCCCAAAGCGTCCAATAGTGAGTAAATCGGGGGATTGTCCGGCAAAATGTTCATCGAGGTCATTCATCGATAAAGCCGCCCGATAACCCGCTTTTTTGACGAATTCCTTCACTCGATCGTCCGCCTTCCCTTCCGGATAGGTGAAATAATTAATCGGAATACCCAATTCTTTTTCTAAGATTTGTTTCGATTGCTTGACTTCTTGCTCCAAATCTGCATCGGATAATAACCTTAAATCCCGGGGATGACTAACACTATGGGAGACAATTTGTACTAGAGGATCGGCGGCCATTTCCTGGAGTTGTTGCCAAGTGACACTGGTTCTGCCGGTTTTTTGAGTCATTTTATGGATATAAATCGAGAAAACGGCGGGATAGTTATATTTTCTCAATAAAGGATAGACATACTGGTAATGTCCCCCATAACCATCATCAAAAGTCAATAAAACCGGTTTAGCGGGAAGGGGGATACCTGTCCGCAGATGGGAAATTAACCAATCGATACTGATAGGAGTTGCCCCGATTTCCTGCAAAAATTGAAAATGTGCCTCTAATTCGCCTGGAGTAACGTCAAAGAATACCTCTTTTTCCGGTAAAATGTCGTGATACATTAAAATCGGTACTTTTGTCTCTTGAGCGCGGGGATGAATTTCCGGCCAGGGGGCTAATTCGATCGCTGTTGTCGAGTTATTTTGCCAATTATCGAGACTAATATCGTTTTTTTGGAGAGATAGGGAAAGAATCACTCGATCGGAGAGGTTTTTATAGGTTTTACAGTCAAAAACTCTTGATATATCCTTAAAAGAACTATTTTCTCGGACATAATTTGCGCATTCCGGTTGAAACTCCCTAAAAGGTGCGGGGAGAGAATCACCCCCCACCAGAGCATTAGAACGAGGATAGAAAGAAATTGCCCAAATAATCAGACAAGTGACGATAAATGCCAAAAATCCGTATAGGGGAAACAAAGAAAACGAAGATTTTTGCCGAGCTTGCCAACGCATAAGATCAAGTAATAAAGTAAAAAGTAAAAAGTAAAAAGTAAAAAGCAGATAGTCCCTGAGTTACCGAAAAAACTGCCTTTTATCTAGATTTTTGGCTTTTGTTTTCTCGTCAGCAAAGCCCACTGATTACAAGCTGAGTTTCTCCATAATCCGTTCCCTTGTCAAGTTTTCTAGAACACCCTCATCAGTTATCAGTTATCAGTGATCAGTGATCAGATTTGAGTTTTCAGTGGACAGTGGTAATCAGTGAGCAGTTGTCAATAGACTGCCTTTATTGATTCTCCCCACACCCCCATTTCCCCATCACCCTACACCCCACACCCCACACCCTACACCCTACACCCTACACCCCACACCCCGCTATGTTCACGCAGACTAAGTTGGTAAAGCGTGACACAAAACTGCTAGAGTGAGCAAAGACGAGTATATAAACTTTACAGATATTGTATGAGAGTTTTGGTTATTGGCGGAGACGGCTATTGTGGTTGGGCAACGGCACTCCATCTATCAAATAGAGGTTACGAAGTAGGCATACTTGATAGTTTAGTTCGTCGCTATTGGGACTTACAATTAGGCTGCGATACCTTAACACCGATCGCACCCATATCTCATCGGATTCAACGCTGGCAAGATCTGACGGGAAAATCGCTCGATCTTTTTGTCGGGGATATCAATAACTACGACTTTTTGATTCAATCCCTGCGACAGTTTCAACCGGATGCGATTGTTCACTTCGGAGAACAGAGATCTGCACCCTTCTCCATGATTGATCGCGAACACGCAGTTTTAACCCAAGTTAACAACGTTGTTGGCAATTTAAACATCCTCTACGCAATGAAAGAGGAATTTCCCGAAGCGCACCTAGTGAAACTGGGAACCATGGGTGAGTATGGCACACCTAATATAGATATTGAAGAAGGCTACATCACGATCGAACATAACGGTCGTAAGGATACTTTACCCTATCCCAAACAGCCTGGTAGTATGTACCATCTCAGCAAAGTCCACGATAGCCATAATATCCATTTTGCCTGTCGGATGTGGGGTTTAAAAGCCACAGATCTCAATCAAGGGGTGGTTTATGGAGTCCTCACCGAAGAAACGGGAATGGATGAGATGTTAATTAACCGTCTCGATTACGATGGGGTTTTTGGTACTGCTTTAAACCGTTTTTGTATTCAAGCGGCGATCGGTCATCCCCTGACAGTGTACGGTAAAGGTGGTCAAACGCGGGGATTTTTAGATATCCGCGATACCGTGGGTTGTTTGGAATTAGCGATCGCTAATCCCGCTCAATCGGGGGAATTCCGCGTCTTTAACCAATTTACCGAACTGTTTAGCGTCGGTGACTTGGCACTGATGGTTAAAAAAGCTGGTTCTGCCTTAGGGTTAAATGTGGAGATTAACAATCTTGACAACCCACGCATCGAGTTAGAGGAACATTATTTCAAGGCTAAAAACACGAAATTACTCGATCTAGGCCTACAACCTCACTATCTCTCCGATTCTCTCCTCGATTCCCTCTTGAACTTCGCCACCAAATATAAAAATCGAGTAGATCTGAATCATATCCTACCAAAAGTCACTTGGAAACGATAATTTATCAGTAAATGATAAGTTGAGGATGGGGTAGTAACCCATCCTTGGCGTTTTTCTAATGTATCGGAATCAAACTCGATCTTAATCCGAACTGATGGGAATTATTGTCGCCCACAATTGCGGGAATTAGGGCAACGTTCCTGCATTAATTGGGAAAATTCCGTTCTTTGAGCGGGAGTTAACACTTGGCGAATTTCCAAAAAACTCTCAAATTGCAGGTTACTGATTTCTTGGCGATTCCGAGAGATTTGCTGATGTTTAGAACGGATATCTCGATCGGAGGCATTATTCGATAATAAACTATTTAATTCTTGTTGGTTGCTTCTCATGGTTTCTCGCAATTTTTGCATTTGTCCCCGGTATTTCTGACGAATAGCGGCAATTTTCGACTTTTGGTCATCGGTAAGGTTTAATTGTTCGATTAGTCTTTCTCGAGAATTATTCACTCGACGACTCTCAGGACGCTGGGGAGAGCTAGTTTGAGCGATAAATAGACGATCTTGGGGATAGGATAGCACAGTGGCAGTTGGGACTAGGTTAGCCGCCAGAGTTAAAGCCATGGTTGTGCCGAGAATCGAGAGAGTAGAAAGGGACATAATTGACCTCCACAAAGAAATTAAGGATTATAGGTAGAATAGGTGAGTTGAGGCTCGTTTAAGCTCATCCAAGGCGAACTATAAACGCTAGGAGCAGCAATCGGTGGAGCGATGCTATGGTTCCAACTCTCCACTAAAAAAGCTTCTAACTGCTCGTCGGAAATTTGGCCCAGTTGTGGATAAGGATGAAACCAACGATAGGAACCAACAATCAGCACCGATAAGGCAGTAATACCAGTTATCCACCCCAATAAAGGCAGGGATTTTGGGCGAGTTACCGGCCTTTCTCCCCTAATCATTTGCATTAACTGTTCTTCTTCATCTATCGGTCGAGGTGGCAGCGATGGACGATATCGACGCAGAAAATTAACCACTTTGTCATCTTCTGGGGACATTAGAGAACTCCTTGTTTTTGCAAAAATTGACCCATGGTTTTACGCGCATAATGAAGACGTGATTTCACCGTACCGAGGGGAATTTCTAAGATTTGGGCGATTTCCTTTTGGGGTAAGTCCTCTAGATCGTGAAGGACAAGGACAGCGCGATGTTCTAAACTGAGAATTTCTAACCCTTGTCGGACCACATCCTCATAATGCAATTGCATCAAATCGGGACTATCTTGGGGACGGGATTCGCTATCAAGGGAGTTTTCCTCATCAGTGCTTTTGGCCATCCTCATTTGTCTTTTGGCTAATTGTCGCCGACCATCGATCGCCACATTCCAAGTGATCCGATAAACCCAAGTGGAAAAGTATTCAGGTGAACGCAATTTCGGCAACCCGCGCCACAGTCTTAAAAATACCTCTTGGACAAAATCCTCTAGGAATTCCCTTCCACAGAGTTGATAGAGAGTAGAGCGGATTTTTGGTTGATAAAGACGGTAAAGGTGACGAAAAGCGCCCCGATCACCCCTTTGACATTTTAAGATTAACTCTCGATCGCTCACACTTGTTTGCTTCTCGGTTATCACCTCGATCATTCCCCTCACCCCTAGCTACTTGTCCCTTTAGACTAGGGGGTGCCAAGAATGGTTCATAACCAGTGATCAGTGATCAGTTATCAGTGATCAGTTGTCAGTTATCAGTTATCAGCTTTTTTCTCCCCACACCCCACACCCCACACCCCACACCCCACACCCCACTTCCCATCACCGAGGGAGTAATTGTTGATAGAAATCCAATTGTTTTTGAGCGAGGGCTTTATTAGTATAATTGGTCATTACTCTCTGATAACCCCTCTGGCCTAATTCTTGAGCGAAGCTGGGATTATCTAAGAGAGTTTGTATAGATTTAGCCAGTGCCTCCCCATCTTTTTCGGGAAAAATTAAACCCGTATCAGCAATAACAAAGGGGATTTCTCCCGAATCAGAACCAATAACAGGAACCTGACAGGCCATAGCTTCAATTAAGACATGACCGAATTGTTCTTTCCAACCGACGGCAGTTAAGGTTTTGACCTGATAGGTGATTTCTGAAGGCAAAACTAAAGTGTTCATCAGGTTAAGATAATTAACTACTTGATCGTGGGGAACACTTTCCACTATCATCAAGCGATCGCTTATTCCTACGGCTCTAGCTTCGCTGACTATTTTATCTTTCAGGATGCCCCGACCTAACAGTAATAATTTCCACTTACCTGTTAATTTAGATGCAGCTTTAATCAGCGTTAGAATGCCTTTTTCTTCCACAAAACGACCGATAAAACCAATCACGAATTCATCGTTTTCAATGCCTAAAGATCGGGCTAAATCGGGTTGCTTGCCAGGGGAAAAAAGGACTTCATCCACTCCTAATTGCGGTAAAACGGTGTATTTACCCCTGTAACCCCGTTCTTTTAAAACATCTACCCCGTCCTGATTACCGGCGATTAAACCATCGGTATTTTTCAGGTTATAAGCTTCTAACCAAGAGATGGGAAATTTAGGAGTATAGGGAAGATTCCACCAGGTAAAAAATACATTTTTAGCCTGTAGATTTAAGAGACGATTCAGAGTAATAAATTGAGCATAAGCGAGAGATTTAGAACCCTGTTCCACTTGAATAATATCAGGTCTAAATTTTTGCAATAAAGGAATTATATCAGTGCCAAAAGTTAATAAAGATTGATTATTTTGGCTAAAATTAGAGATAGGAATGACGCAGAAATTGTCGGCTATTTTCGGTTGACTTTCAATGATTTTATTTTGGACTCCTCCCGGTTGCCAACGTTGGGGAACAACAATAGTAACTTCAATATTGGGATTTAATCTTGTCAGGGCGCGCAGTTTCTCACAGTTGAGATCAACTATATATGTATGACTAGCGACTAAAATTTTCATAGATGATCTAGTTTTGTATAAATTTGGCCATCATTCCAGAGGGACTTTACTTGAGTTTTCAGAGCATCAAGAAAACCTAAACTATAAAAAATTCCCCTAGAGAGTATTTTAATCGGGGAACCACCTTTATTACAGGGAGGATTGCCAAGAACGTGACAATCAAATAATTTAGCGTAGAGTCGCAATTGTTGAGCGGGAGTGAGATTTTTCAGGGCCATCAGAAAGTGATTATGATAAAAAGTCGTCTGATAACTCAAAGAACGAGTGCTAATATCATGACAGCCGCCGGTTTCTTCCCCTAAATGAACCAGATAAGCGGTGGGATCGTACCAGACATGATAGGGAGTCTGGCGTAACCTTAAGCAAAAATCCGATTCCTCGCGCACGGCACTGCCACGAAAGCGTTCATCGAACCAAATGCCGTATTTCGTAAATATATCCTTCCGGAAAGACATATTACAGCCCCGGGCCGAGATTACCTGCTGGGGTTTAGTGGTGTGGACAAGATCGATGTAATACCAAGCAATGCCTGGATCCATGGCTTGGGGGGGTAAAAAGTCGATTTCGTAGGGTTTGCCGGTATCTGTCACCATTTTTTGGGAGTCACCCAATTTCATGCGATCGAATACCCGACCTGCCACTACACCTATCTCAGGGTTCTTGACAAAATTCTCACTATGTGCTTTGAGATAATTATCCGGTAGCCGCACATCATCATCGATAAAAAGAACGATATCGCCTTGGGTGCGACGGACTCCATAATTTCTCGCACCGGGTAAACTCGCCCAATCCAGCCGATACCAGCTAATTTTGTGCTGATTAGCCAGATTTTCCAGATAGGATTGTATGGCGGGGCTGTGGGTAGCGGTCTGGTCGATAACTAATACCTCAAAATCGGGATAATCTTGTTTGAGTAGGTCATCGAGGGTATCTTTAAGAGGCTCTTCGCGTCGATAGGTGGGTATGATCACAGAAATCGAGGGAAAATTCATAGCAGGGAATGGGGGAGTGGGGGAGTGGGGAAGTGGGGGAGTGGGGGAGTGGGGGAATGGGGGAATTTCCACTAAAACCCTAAAACCCCAACACCCTAAAACCCAACACCCATATTTCAAGCTAAAGAAACACCTTTGCGTTTAAAATTTAAGCCCTTTTTGGAGGATTTTGTGGCGGTTTCCCCCGCCAGAATTTTGGCTTCTTTTTCCTGTTTTTCGATCACGGGTAATCTAAAAATTACGCCCGCAAATATCCAGTAATAAACGCCCACAGGATCTGTATCGAGGGCATACCAATAGGGAAGATAGGCAACAAAGAGCAGCAAAACCCAATAACTACCGGCAAAACCTCGCAGAGTCGGATCTTTGAGGGAACGATAGGTGCGGAAGGCCAGATAAACTAGATGGGTCATGAATATCATGTACAAGGCAAAACCAATGTATCCCAACTCGAATAAAACTTTACTATGATAGGTTTCCACAAAGGAAATATCACCGAAAAACCTAGCAGCAGACGTGGCCACACCAAGTCCACGACCTAAAATACCGCCCTGATTACGGATAGCAAAATCCAACTGTTCTTGAAGAAAAGCGGTGGGGGGACTGCTTTGCCAACGGCTGATGGCACTATCGTAGCGTTGTTGGACAAAATCCGGGTTAAGGAAAGAAAAACCGATAGCTAGAAGTAAAGCCGAGGCAAAAATGATCGGCAAAAATCGTTTTAAGTTAGCGATTTGTCCCGTAATAATCGTCATCAGACCAATAATCATCGGTACAGCAAAGAAAGCTAATCTTTGCCCGGAGACCACTGCATTAATAAAAACTAGGGTTAAACCTACTAGGGCTGCTAGTCGCCATTTTTGGGAAATTTCACTAAAGGCACTGGCATAACAAACTACGGCACTAGAGACCAAAAACCAAGCCCAGTGCCAGGGAGAAACAAAGGTACCCGGTAGGCGGATCATATTTACTTCCGGACTATACACTAACGCCCCACCAATCAAACACCTTGCCTCTAAGTTGGCTTTGAATAGTGCCTCAGATACAAGGCCTCTAGTTCCTACACAACGACCGGTTTTCAGCATCCAGTATTGCATTAGTCCTAGAACACAACAAATAATCGCTAAAGTCACTAAAAGACGACCAAAAAATAATAGGGTCGGTTTGTCTTTGATTAAGTAATAAGTGCAGAAGATCAAGGGGACATAACCCAGCAAAACTTTAAATCCTAATATTCCTTGCAGAAAAGGCTCACTTTCCCGACAGGGAACCCGAAACAAAAAGCCGTTGCTGAAAACTCTCAGTCCTTCTACAGATGCACAAGTAGGCAGAAATTGTCTCTGTAAATTGACGGCTAATAGACAAACTACACAGAAAACAAAGATTAATAATAGGGTTGTACCTAATTGTTTGGGGACAATAATCGGTAATTGCTTTTTTCGACATTCTAAAACTAAGGCGATTAAAGCGGGTAGATAAAAGATATCTTTACTAAGCTGGAGGATTGGACTACCTCCCAACCAATAGATAATAGTGCCAGTGAAGGGGACATAGATAATAAATGCCCAAAGAGCCATGCGAGGATAGCTAAAGGAGAAAACTACTAAAATTAAGGCTAAACTTACTGCAGCTCCTATGTTGGCATCAAATAATAAGCTGAGGGGGAATCCGAGCAAAATTGCTACACAAATGGCAAAAACAATTAACCCCGTTAATTTTTGTTTCTTTTGCCTTTCTTCTTTTTTGAGGGCAAGTTTCTCTTTGATGTTAAGCGGGGGACTATCAGCTTTTGTTTGGCCCTGTTTATGCTTTTTTTTCTGGCGATCGATACTTAGTCCGGTCATTGAAAAAATGGGTCTGAAACCCGCCCTTTAGCGATAACGGAGGGCGGCTTTATATAAGTTAGCGAGAAACAATTAAACCGTTAGAACGACGAATTAACTGAATCTTGCTAACAGCTATCTGTCCCAATCGTTGACCATTGGTATCGCTTACAGATAGCTGTTTTTCGGTATCTCCACTAATATAACCAATTCCTTTGGGAGAAGAAACTAAATCTCCTTTACGGAACCCATGTCTTGTGGTAGAGCCACCATATTTACGTCGTTTACCACCTTTAGAAAAAACCATCAGGTGAAGTTGACGACGACTAATAGGAGGACGTTTGATGACAGCAAAGGGAGCGTTTGTTACTTTAACAGAACCCTTCCAATCATATCCATGTCCATTATAATTGTGGAATGGCCAATAATCTAAAAATTGAAAACAGGCAAGAGCAATGCCATCGTTAGCATGGCTTTCTGGTGATTGTTCTGCTTTATTTTTGGACTTTTCTAGTCCCAAATATTTTCTGAGATTAGAGGTTTGCCAACCAAAGCGAGTATGGACTGTTGCCAATTGAGACAGTTGCTCAATTGCCCATTTCTGTCCGACCATAACCGACGAGAAACCTTTTCCAGACTTAGCTCCTTTTCTACCGGAAGTTAAATCAACATCGGCTTTGACATACTCAAAGTAAATGTCAGTAATTGGATAGATTTTGGTTAGTTCGGAAACGACGCGAAGTTCAAGTTGACGATTAGCTCTGATTGAGGGAGCTAATTTTCCTTGTTTTCTATTTGAGAATCGTTGTTGTCGATGCGCTCTTAGATTAAAAGAAAGTTGGCGGTTAATCCGTCTTTTTCTACGTCCTCTTCGCATTAACCGTCTATTGTCCATGCGCTCTTTTACTCGTTTAAAAGGAAGTTCTAAGTGAGCCTTCCAAAGAGTAAAAAGAGAGGATTGAACGCCAATTCCAGAGAATAATTGACCCGGGTCAATACCAATGGCAATCGGTTGGGTTTTACTATCGGAAGGTTCATCGATTAGCTGGACATAGAAAATACCTAAGTCGTTGAATTTACCGATAGCTTTTCCTTCTTTAATCCACCGTCTGGCCCGACTGGGTTTAGTGGGCATCAACGACTTTCCGTCTTTTGAGATAACAGGAACTCTTGCCATGGAGATAATCCTTAAGAGTAAAGTTAAAGTCCCTTTCCGCAACACAATCAAGATGTCTTGTCTAACAACGCTTTACCAATAAAGCCGAGAGGGAATCCGAACTAGGGAAGTATTCGGAGGTCTGTGCCAGATTGTGTCTCGATGCGGTAGTCTCTACTTGCGTCGCCTAAATTGGTCTAGGCAAGCTCCGTCGCTTTTAGGGCGGGGTTAGTGACAATTATCCCTTGCTACGCTAGGCTAAGGGCATTATAATCCCTGTCCCCCTCGATCGACTACAAAAGATAGCTTCGCACCGCTGCCACTAGCCTTTCTGTCCAAAAATTGGCTAATTCTAGGGTTTCTGCTTCCACCATCACCCGAATTAAGGGTTCTGTCCCGGAAGCGCGCACCAAAATTCTGCCTTTTTCTGCCATAGCTGTCTCAGCTTTGCGGATTTCTCGCCGCAAAGGTTCACATTGCTGCCAATTACGTCGCACTTCTCTATCTTCCACCCGCACATTGCGTAAAATCTGCGGATAGGTGACAAAGCTATGATCGACTAAGTTAGCCAAGGAAACCGCCGATTTCTGCACTAAAGCCGCTAAATGTAGGGCGGTTTGCATTCCATCCCCAGAAACCCCGTAATGATGGCAGAGGATATGACCAGATTGTTCACCCCCTAGCATGGCTCCAGTTTCCCACATTTGCGCCTGAACGTGCTGATCGCCCACGGCAGTCCGCAAGAATTGACCCCCCAGTTTTTGCCAAGCGCGTTCAAAACCTAAATTAGCCATCACCGTTGCTACTAATAACCCATCGGGTAGCTGTCCGGCTTCTAAGAGGGAACGACCCCAAAAATAGAGGATATAATCGCCATCTACTACTCTACCTTGACTATCCACGGCCAGGACTCGATCGGCATCGCCATCGAAGGCAAACCCTAAATCCGCTTGCTGATTAATCACCGCCGCCTGTAAGCTTTCTAAATGGGTAGAACCACAATTAACGTTAATGCGATCGCCGTCGGCTCGATCGTGTAGGCAGATAACTTCCGCCCCCACGGTTTGGAATACTAAAGGTGCTAGGTTAACGGCTGCCCCCCAAGCTAGATCTAAAACTATTTTTAATCCCGATAGGTTAATATCCGTCCCGACGGAAGCAATCACAGCTTGATAGTATTTTTGGATTAATTCGGGACAAAAAGTCGCTTTTCCCCAATTTACTGAGTTATCCGCTAATTCTAAATTGCCTCTTAAACCCGCTTCTATCTGTCCGGCTAAAGTGCCGGATAATTTTAAACCGCTGCTGTCAAAAAATTTAATGCCGTTATCTTCGGGAGGATTATGACTGGCAGAAATCATGATCCCACCCATCGCTTCGCTTTCTCTGGTTAAATAGGCGACGCAGGGAGTGGGACATAATCCCAGTTGCCAGACTTCTATTCCCGCCCAAGTTAAACCCGCAGTGATAGCATTGGCTAACATATCACTGGAATTACGGGAATCTTGACCGATAATTATCGGTTTGGTGACACCAGCCTGATTTTTTAATACCTGTCCCGCCCAAAATCCGATTTGTAGCGCTAGGGGGG
Source organism: Microcystis aeruginosa NIES-843 (assembly GCF_000010625.1). Lineage (NCBI taxonomy): Bacteria > Bacillati > Cyanobacteriota > Cyanophyceae > Chroococcales > Microcystaceae > Microcystis > Microcystis aeruginosa. The sequence continues at coordinate 4,503,330 of NC_010296.1, read as the reverse complement.
CAGTTAATAATTCTCCCACTTGGCCGCGAATTCCGTCCGTGCCAAACAGGGGAGATGGCGGTAATTCGATTAAACCCGCTAAGGATAACAGGGGATGCGATCGAGCTTTTTGCCCATTTTGATAAGATAGAGAAGCTACCATGGCCGATTCCATTCCTCACACGACACAATCAGAGGATAACATGATCACCGATTTTTTAAAATCAATGTTCCCAGTTGACCTTAATCCTCCTTCCGGGGTTCCTTACATAGGGTGTGGGGAGATGGGGAGATGGGGTGTGGGTTATGGGGTGTGGGGTGTGGGGTGTGGGGTGTGGGGTGTGGGGTGTGGGGTGTGGGGAGATGGGGAAATGGGGAAATGGGGAGATAGGGAAATGGGGAGATGGGGTGGTGGGGTGTGGGGTGTAGGGTGTAGGGTGTGGTGTGTGGGGTGTAGGGTGTAGGGTGTGGGGTGTAGGGTGTGGGGTGTAGGGTGTAGGGTGTGGTGCGATTCGTTGGCTAGAAACTAGACAGTAAGACGTTTAGAGGATTAGCCGCTTGGTAAATGTAGTACCTTGATAACTTTATAACCCTACAGGTGCGGGTTAGTAATAACCTTAGTCCTGTCCTCTAGATGCCTAGAGTGACGGCATTTCCTGCTGCTTTAGACTTGGTACATCTGAGGTAGTGAGCGAGGAAAAAAAAGCGGTATCTGATAGCCTAAATCAGAAACCCGTTGAGCCAGAACCTATGGATAGCCCTGGGGCGAAGATACGAATTAACCATCGTCAACACCCACGAGCCAAAAGGCTGACAGGCTCGAAACAAAAGTTAACAGAGTTGGGGCTGATAGCTCATACCACTATCAGTAAGGCATTCCCGTTACTCTGTTGTGGACAGTATCATCCTAAGGGTTCAACCAATGGTTATAGGGAACGAAGTAACCCTGATTGACTCTGCCCGTTCGGGGCAGTAGGAAACCATCCGCAAGTCAATAGAGGGAGAGGATGTCCTTAAAAGCCAAGGCTTTGAGTAATATCAAAGATATGCTGACAAAGGACGGGTAACTAGGAAGTCTAAGCAACAATCAACGGTCATATACGCCCTAAAACCAACAATCTTGTCTGGTGGGGATACAGCCAAGAGGGTTGAATAGACAAGGAAATAATAATTCCCATTATTATTCTACTAATGACAGTAGCCTAGTTACTCAGGAGCCGGATACGGCGAAAGTCGTAAGTCCGGTTTTGAAGCAGGGGGTGGGAAGGCGACTTCCTGCTCTACTGTAACGTGTGTGGGGAGATGGGGAGAATAAATAAAAATAGTCTCCTCAATCCTGTCTCCTCAATCCTGTCTCCTGAATCCTGAACGAAGATTGTTGGTTTTTGCAGGAGGTCTAATCAAGGAACCGAGGTTATTTGGTAAGCTAAAACGGTAATCTTGACCCCCGAATGCCCGTGCTGATCAGTGTTGTCATCCCTACCTACAATCGCCAAGCAATTTTAAAAAAATGTTTACTAGCCCTAGAAAATCAGCGTTTAACCGATAATAAGGTGGAAAACTACGAAATAGTCCTTGTCGATGATGGCTCTACCGATGCGACGATCGCTTGGCTAGAAAGTCAAAAGGCTAATTTACCCCATCTGCAACTGTGGCAACAGGATCACGGCGGACCGGCGCTCGCTAGGAATCTGGGGGTAGAAAAAGCTAGTGGTGATACGATTATTTTTATCGATAGCGATCTGGTAGTGACAGAAAATTTTTTGCAAGCCCACGCCGACGCTTTAACCGCCGGGGCAGCAAGTCTCAGCAGCGATCGCTTATTTACCTACGGCAGTGTCATTAATACCTGTAACTTCGAGCATCCCACCAGTGAACCCTATAAAATCACCGATTTCTCCGCCGCCTATTTTGCCACGGGCAACGTGGCGATCGCTAAAAAATGGTTATTAGCGGCGGGATTATTTGATACCCAGTTTCAACTCTACGGTTGGGAAGATTTGGAATTAGGGGTGAGATTGAAGCAATTAGGACTAAAATTAATCAAATGTCCTGAAGCCGTCGGTTATCATTGGCATCCCCCCTTTAATCTCGCTCAAATTCCCAATCTCATCGATAAGGAAATTCAACGAGGACGAATGGGAGTGCTTTTTTATCAAAAACATCCCACCTGGGAAGTGCGGATGATGATTCAAATGACTTGGATTCATCGACTGTTGTGGGGTTTACTTTCCCTAGGGGGAACCCTGAATGAACGCAGCCTCTCCCCTCTGTTACAATGGTTGATCGATCGAGGTAAACCGCAATTAGCCCTAGAAATTGCCCGCATTTTTCTCAATTGGTACAACGTGCGCGGCGTTTATCAAGCTTATCGGGAAATACAGCTTCAGTGAAATGTCTTGCCGAACACTACCGACGGCGTTTCTCACAAAGACGAGGTATGACTGGATTTGACATCGACAACCGACTCCCTAAAACCAGAGACTTTGTACCTCACCATCGAGATAACTGCCCTAAGGGTGAACATTTGCCGATAAAAAACTGAATATTTGCTTTCTTTTTCTGATAATTGCTGCCACAATCAAAAGCAATCGGCATAGAGAGCGGCGGAAAACACTGACCACATTTGCCCCTTGTGAATTATCCTCTGAGATTGGGCATATTATAAAGTAAATTTTCCTAGAGGAGGAATCCCATAATGAGTATCTTCGATATTTTAATCGGTTTTGTCGGTGGAGGTGCGATCGGGGGTGGGGCTTTATATGCCCTCCAAGAGGGAAAAATCAGGGAAGCACTACAGAAATATGAGAAAATTCAGGCGGCTTGGGGTGACACCCAAGCGGAGTTAGAAGATACCAAAGGAGAGTTAAAACTACTCGCTCTCTCCGAAGAGCGGATTCGCAATATCGAAGCCACCTATAGAGAAGAAGTGGCTAAATTGCAAAAAGAATTAGAAGATAGCCAAGGACGTTTGCAAGAGATAGCCAGCGCAACTCCCGCTCAAGCCGTGGAAGTCGCCGATAAAACCCAAATTCAGCCACTTCAAGAGGAATACGAAGCTAAAATCGAGGAATTGCGCCAAAGCTATCAAAGTCAAATACAAGAGATCATAGACGGGAAGCAAGGGGAAATGGAAGCCCTGCGTCAAAGTCAACAGGAGCAGATTCTAGAATTAGAAAAGGGCTATCAGTCGCAAATTCAACAACTAGAACAGGGTTATCAAAGCCAACTGTTAGAATTACAAAACGCCCGCCAAACGGTAGTGGATGATCGAACCACTGAAATCGTCGAACCCTGGGATGATTTCCCCGATAGCCCCAGTGCCGAAGAAATAAATCCTTTTGATAGTTTTATCACCGAAGAAAACCTGGGATTGCCACCAGAATTTGCCCCTGAAACGCCCCTAGAAACGCCGGTTTCCGAATCAGAATTCAGCAGTGAGATGAATCCTTTTGATGGTTTTATCACCGAAGAAACCCTAGTATTGGAACCAGAATTTGCCCCCGAAATGCCCCTAGAAACCTCCGTTTTCGAGGAGACATTTGACGGTTTAAACAGCCCAGAAGAAACCTTAGTTTCTCCAGAAATGACTGGGAGCGAAGATTTTCCCGTCATGGCAGAACCAGCAATCTCTGACTGGGAGATGTCCGCTGCTGAGATAGAATTTCTCAACAGTTTAACATTAGAGGAAGAAACGAGAACGATCAGTAGCCTAGAAGAATTATCGGCTAATTACGGTCAGATTCAAGAAACCGTTAGCAGTGACACCAGTTTCTCTGATTTATTAGCCACCGATGCCGAAAAATTCGCTGATAACCCAAATTTTCTCGATGACTTATTTGCTGATACCGCTGACAGCAATAACCCCGAATTATTCGATTATTTTGCGGAAGAAACCCCGACAGTTGCATCTAACCGCCAAAATGTTGCTTCTGTTGCGAGTGACCAAGAAGAACTAGATTTCTTCAGTATGTTGGATAGTGAAGAAATGGGCAATCTAGAATCCTTGCCTTCTGACGAAGAACTGTCCCTTGATGATCTATTTAGCGATGATTTATTCTCGGATGGTGACAATAGCAAAACCACGAGGCTAGAATCTCATCAGTAGGCAGATTGCCCGTCATCAAGGCAGAAGACAGAATTTCTTCCCCACCCGATTTCTGGCTTCTGACTTTCTTAACTGCGCCACCAGATGGGCGTTTTCCCCGTGTCCCCCGATTCCCTTACCATAACGTGGAAAAAAAATCTACAGCAAAAGTAGTGGACATTGGCCAAAAAAACAAATATGATATGGGGGGTGCGTTGTACCCTTTCAGCAATTCTCATTTTGAAAACAAAAGAAGATAAAGTTCTCTATGTGAACAAGAGAACTTCTGTCTAATTATCATTTTTTTTCAAGATAATCATCATAATTAGCTTCAAGAGACAGTTTTAAAATATCTGCCCATAAAAAACTTATCTCAACTCATAAATTTAGCTGAAATTCTGACCTAATTTGTGGTTTTTTCAATGAATAAAATAATCTTTCCTTCTCTCGAAAAATTGACATTTTTAACTAGAATTTATTTTTTTGAGCGGGACATATTCGGTAAGAATAAACAAGAAAAACTCTGACCAATTCTTAAACCAAAAATATTTTAATAAAGTACGAATATCATTAAAAAAACTGGTGCGAGTAACTAATAACTCACGAATCTTTTGATAAGTATGATTAACTAAATCTAAAACGGTATGAAATAAAAAAGCTAGTAAATTTAAAGACAACAAGAACTCGCATAAATGACTTTGACCATGACCAAAATTATGTTCTAAATTATAACCGTGATTTTTAAGAACGTTATTTCCTTCATTCTCAACTTTCCATCTGCTGCGTCCAGCTTTGACAATTTTTTCAACATTATTTTCAGTAATTTGATGATTGGTAATCCAATTATTTTGATAGATAATTTTCTGTGTTTTTTCATTAATGACCGTGACTTCACACCAATTAACTTCGAGACTTGACTCGACCTCTCTCAGAGGAACTCTAGAAACATAACGATAACGATAAATGAGATTCTTTCGTCCATCCCATTGTTTCTTTTCTACGGTTTTAACGGTTCTTCGTTACTTGGTATGGTTCGATAGGGGGGCATAAATCGACTAAATCCTTATCTGGTAAGAGACTTAATTGATTAGTTCGCTCTATATCAAAAACAATTGACAAAAATCGCTAAATGCCTTTCTATATAACGGTTCCATCCCTTATAACCCCCGTCCATTGCATAACACAAACCGAAGAGCCGTTTTAACTTCTCCACTTTTTTCTAAAAATTCTCGCCATTCATATAAGGTTTTATGAGAAGTTTCAAGACAAACAAAAATAAAATTATAACCTTGTTTTAGAGCTAACTCACAGATAGGTTGGCGAGAGTATAAGTCATCTCCTAACAGGGTTACAGGATAACCATACTTCTTTTGATGATTCTTATCTAACCATCTTTTAACAGCCGCATTTTCACAATCTTGTTTTTGCTGCCCATCTTGTTTTTTAATAAATTCTGGTTCTAAATTAATCACTTGTTTTTGCTCAGGAGAAACCACAATTGGCGTGACGCAACCATGAAAATAAGTTGTCGTTCCATTACGAGGATTGCGGCAATTACAATGGGGACAACTAATTTTCTTTGAAGAAAAATATTCCGTACCATCTAAAGCTATTAAAATTTCCTCATCTAAGTAGAAAAATTTTTTAATAACTCCCGGTTTTTTTAACCATTGATAGACTTGTTGAAAAGAGCCAAATATTGTGGCAGCTGGGATAGGATCTAACAGGTTTCTGATTTGATTATCACCAGGTATTTTTTTGATACCAAATAAACTTGAAGCATTATCTTTTCCCTTACTACTTTTCATCAAACGTTGATGCTCTAAAAAAGAAGGTGACTGAGTAAAAAAAACCGAAAAAGCCGCCTTAACTGCATCTTCTACCTGATATTTGGTATTGTTTCCTGGTTTTCTGTCATCGGGTAAGTCATGTAATTCTTGAACTAAAAATTGTATTAATTCAGGAATTTCTCAAGTCACAGCCTTTTTCGTCATCGCAGAACAGTTTGATTAATTAATATTTCCAACTTAATAATTTTACCTCAACAGACAACAATCATCAATTTTTATTTGGTTCTCTTTCTGATGTAGAGAACTTTTGTTCTAGATTTCTCCCATCTTTCAAATATTTTGAGTATAAATACTCTATATACTCACTTCTCTGCGATGCAGTCGCACTCGCGGGAGCGCATTTTGTAGCTTGCTTAAAGATTTGTTTCTGTCTGTATCACTTGTTACTTTTTAAAATGAGAATTGCTGGTACACTTTTGACGGTACCTAGCTTTTAATTAAGGAGATTTTCCAGTGAAACTCACTATTAAGACCCTTGTTTTATCCACTGCCACTTTCGGCTTAATGTTGGGTGTGGCACAAAACGCCCAAGCCGCTACTCTAATTCCTGGAGTCACTGCCTCAACGAACATATCAACTCAGTGGGCTCTAATCAATGCCGTCAACGGCCAGGGGCTGCCGGTTAACACTCCGAGTCTTACGGGAAATCATGTGCAGTCGCTGAATGGTAATTCTTGGCGGTCAGCTATTTTAAGTAACACGCAGGGCACCACAATTCCCTCAGGTACTATCACTTTTAATCTCAATGGTAGCTATAATCTATCTGGGTTTACTTTCTGGAACCTTGGCGGTAGTAGTGCCGAGCTTACCCGTCAGGGAATTAAAAATGTGACGATTCAATACTCCAACAACGGTGGAACAACTTGGAGTACCCTGAGTGGCGCTCCCATTGTGTTTGCTCAAGGAACTTTTGGTTCCCCAGCTACCAGTCAGACCCCACAGCAGTTCAGTTTTGCCTCAGTCGCTGCGACTAATGTTAGATTTACTAATCTGAGTAACTTTGGGGGGTTCACTAGCCCCAGCACAAACAATCGCATTGGCTTCTCAGAGATTCAGTTTGCAGGAACCGAAATCCCCGAACCTTCTTCCTTGCTTGCTCTGTTAGCCTTTGGTTTAGCGGGCGTTAGTTTGGGAAAAAGAATTTAAGGCTCTTCGGTAATTGTTATGCAATGGACGGGGGTTATAAGGGATGGAACCCTTATATAGAAAGGCATTTAGCGATTTTTGTCAATTATTTTTGCTCTAGAGCGAACTAATCAATTAAGTCTCTTACCAGATAAGGATTTAGTCGATTTATGACCCCCTATCGAACCATACCAAGTAACGAAGAACCGAATTTAACTTAGTGTCAGCAGAATTCCATCGCTTTTAGCGATGGGATGAATAGACCTCTTGCAAAAGTCTTAAGTCGATCCTTGTACAGCAACATTTTTGAAGATTATCAACTAAGCTAAACGGCTTTTACTTCGGATCACCGATATAGACTCCAAAAGAGTTATAGCTATTGGATCATGCAGGTTAAGCGCCGTTTAGCTTACTAATAAATAATTAACTGAAAGTCCCTCCCATTATTGTTTCTATCGTTTGTTTTCGGATTTATGCAAGAGGTCTAATGCCGAACCTGTGGACAATTCTCAAAAACCGATGCTCCGATAAACAGATCTTGACCACTATTCCTGAAGCGATAACCGAGCTTCGGCGGGTCGTGTTGCCAGGGAAAGTATGGGTCTTAGGAACTAGGACGGATGCCGGGGTCGGGTTATCGAAAATGGTTCTTCGTTACTTGGTATGGTTCGATAGGGGGGCATAAATCGACTAAATCCTTATCTGGTAAGAGACTTAATTGATTAGTTCGCTCTAGAGCAAAAACAATTGACAAAAATCGCTAAATGCCTTTCTATATAAGGTTTACATCCCTTATGGGATAAAGATTAGTAAGCCCCATAGTTGCCCCTTGCTAGGGGGATTTTTGGGCTGGAAAATAACGTTCGCCCCCAGTCCAGCCAAGACCCTCTAAATGGAACCCGTGGTCGAGAAAAATCGGAAAAACAGCCCTAGGGTTTCTGGCGAGTGCTATAAAGGTAAATAGTCATTTTGATCGCCTACTTGTCCTAACTATGCCACGCACTCAACGTAACGATAATTTTATTGATAAATCTTTTACCGTCATGGCGGATATCATTTTAAAGATGCTCCCCGCCAATAAAAAAGCCAAGGAAGCCTTTGTTTATTACCGTGATGGGATGTCTGCCCAAGCTGACGGCGAATACGCCGAAGCCCTCGATAATTACTATGAGGCTTTAACATTAGAAGAGGATCCTAACGATCGCAGTTATATCCTCTACAATATCGGCATTATCCACGCTAGTAACGGCGAGCATGAAAAGGCTCTGGAATACTACGAAGAAGCTATCCAACTTAATCCCAGAATGCCCTCCGCTTTGAATAATATCGCCGTTATTTACCATTTTCAAGGGGAAAAAGCCAGAGAAGACGGTCAACAGGCCGAAGCGGAAGCACTCTACGACAAAGCGGCAGAATACTGGAAACAAGCCATCCGATTAGCCCCCAATAACTACATTGAAGCCCAAAACTGGCTGAAAATCACCGGGCGATCGGAAATTGATGTTTTCTTTTAAATTGAGGAGTCGGTCGTCAGGAGACAGGAGTCGGTCGTCAGGAGATAGGAGACGGGAGACGGGAGATTATTTTTATTTATTCTCCCCACACCCCACACCCCACACCCCACACCCATCTCCCTGCTCCCCACACCCCACACCCCACACCCCACACCCCACACCCCATTTCTCCCATGATCGATCGAGCTACAGTTGAAAAAATCGCCCATTTAGCCCGTTTAGAGATTAATAGCGGCGAAGAAGAACAATTTGCGCTGCAATTAAGCGGAATCCTCGATTATTTCGAGCAGTTAAGCGAATTAGACACGGAAAATGTGCTACCCACCACGCGAGCGATCGAAATTCAAAATATCACTCGCGCCGATAGTAATAGACTTTATCCCGATCACGAGGTCTTAGTGCAAGAATCGCCGGCCCCAGAAGGGGATTATTTCCTGGTTCCCCGTATTCTCAACACCGACGAAGACTAAATCAGTGATCAGTGATCAGATGTGAGTTTTCAGTTCACTGATTACTGATCACTGTTTACTGTTTACTGATCACTGATTTAGATGCCATCTAGGGTTTTTGCTGCTATCTTGGACTAAGATCAGACCTAGCAATGGAGACATAATATAATGATCGCATCTCAAGATGTGGCACCATTTCAGCTTATTTCGAGCGTAGAATCGGCAGCAACAGAATTTAGGCCCTGGGGTTCTTTCACCACCCTAGAAGAAGGTCTTGGTTATAAAATCAAGCGAATTGAAGTGAATCCGGGTCATCGTCTCAGTTTACAGATGCACTACCATCGCAGTGAACACTGGATTGTCGTTTCGGGGACGGCAAAAGTCACCTGTGGAGATAACGAAGAAATTCTCGGAGCCAATCAGTCCACTTATGTGCCGCAGTGTACCGCTCACCGTCTGGAAAACCCCGGGGTGATCAAATTGGTGTTAATTGAAGTGCAAAATGGGGAATATTTAGGAGAGGATGATATAGTCCGTTTTCAGGATGATTATGCTCGCCATCAGAGCTAAGACTGTGTTGAGGGAGACAGAAGGCCAAGAAACTATATTTTCGCCCCAAAAACCTTTTTAGATTAGTCTGCCTGACTGTCTTCCCTACCCTCAAGGCTCGTCAAGTTCTAGAAAAATTTTCTTTTCCGGCCGGGTAGCGGTTTTCTCCATGGGAGGTAAAGGCGCGGGGACGGGGATTTATTTTGACCATGTTGTGAGCAAAGAACGGGTAAAATCAGCAGAAAAATAAACTTCCCCTAGACCCTGTGTGGGAAGCTTGAGGAAAGCTGGGTTAGGGGAAATGATTTATTCCTTTGCTGGATTAATTCCAAGATATAACTCTCATTTGTCAGGACTATAACGGCCGGATGTCAATTCTGTGACAAAGAAAAGCCGTCAGCTTTTTCTCGCCACTTTTCCACTTCCCCCCGCAACGCGCACGAAGTGGTCTCCCCTCTCCCCTCTCCCATCTCCCAACTCCCGTCCACCTATTTTCTGAGAATTCTAGAGGTACTTGTAAATATTTGTTACAACGAGACGAGGCAAAATCTGACGGCAGGGACACAAGAAAGGATTAGCGACGGGGATCAGGGATTTCAGCAGGAAATTGCATTGGGGATCAAGAGAAACTGATTGTAAAGTTTTCGATACCTCTCGCCGATTCTTGTAATAGTTCGATACATATAACATAGATGATCAGCGATGATTGTAAATTTATATTGCGAATAGCTCATCTTCTTCGGTGTTTTCCCTATACTGGTTTTCATCAACTTTGAGCCGACGTGCAGAAAAGTTAGACCACCAAGTTTGTAAGAGGTCAGGAAGATGCAATTAACCGCAAGAAATAACTGGGGCCACGTTTCTTTAGCAATGCTAAAAAGCTTTCTTCTCTGGAGTTTCGTCCTCACTGTCTGTTTATTAGTAGTGGGATTTCCTTTAGTAGTATTAATGATGACAGTGGGAGCATTGTCGGCGATTATCTTACAGTCAGTTTTACCGATTAGTTCCGTGCTTTTAGTTGCGGGAATGATTATTGGTATTAATATTTTGGCTATCCTAATTAGTGCCGCTTTATTAGCAGCAAAAGGTGTTCATCCCCATGAAGTTAGCTGGCTGCACTGGTTACACGGTGAGGTAAAAACCTCTCATCAAGCTGTTTATGCTTCTTGTCCCCTAACTTGCGGGGTAGTTCATTAAATCTGATTTTCTTACAGTGGAATTACTTACCTTTTTTCTATTTAGATTTATTTAAGTTTTCAACTGCTTTATCGGTTGACTATACACACTCCAAGCTAGTGGAACCCGGTTTTCCCGGGTTTTTTCATCGTTATTGAGCTAAAGCAGTTATCTGAATGGTGAGGTACGAAGTTTTCGTTTTGGGGAGTCGGTCTTCGCTCAAATTAGGTTAAACTTCATCTGTTATGAGAAAGGCTGTAACTGAATATTAGAAGATAGGGAAATAAAAGCTTTTTTGCTGTGATCGGTAAACAGTAATCAGTTAACTGAAAACTCACATCTGATCAGTGATAACTGATAACTGATAACTGATAACTGATAACTGATAACTGACCGGTATAATGGGGGAGAAAACCGGAAAAAATCGATGTCTAGCCTTCCAGAAACCGACAATCCCAGTTACAAGGCCATCTTAGCGGCATTAAACCATTTAATCACCGTTGTTGCCCGTTTACGAGACCCAGAAAGCGGCTGTCCTTGGGATTTAGCTCAAACCCCGGAAACCCTGATTCCCTACGTTATCGAAGAAGCTTATGAGGTGGTAGCGGCGATTAAAAGCGGTGATAAAACTGCCATTGCCGAGGAATTAGGCGATTTACTGCTACAGGTGGTTTTACAAGCTCAAATTGCCAGTGATGAGGGTAATTTTAGCCTAGAAGAAGTGGCTAGGGGCATCACTGATAAATTAATTCGTCGTCATCCCCACGTTTTCGGGGAGCTATCCCTAGAAAATCCCGAACAGGTGCGTCAAAATTGGGAGAAAATCAAAGCTGAGGAAAAAAATGACCCGACTATTAGCGGCAAATTAACCCGTTATGCCCAAACTTTACCACCCTTGATGGGGGCAATGAAAATTTCTCGGCAAGCGGCGCGAGTCGGTTTTGAGTGGGAAAATATCGCAGGAGTCTGGGAAAAATTCGGCGAAGAGTTAGCAGAATGGCAAGAGTCCCTAGAATCGGGCGATAAAGAGCATCAACAGGCCGAATTAGGCGATTTACTCTTTACTATTGTCAATCTTGCTCGCTGGTATAATTTAGACCCCAGTATCGCTTTACAAGAGACTAATCTGCGTTTTATTCAACGTTTTTCCCTAGTGGAATCTGTCGCAGAAAAGCCTCTCCATGACTATACACTAGAGGAATTAACGGTTTTCTGGCAGCAAGCGAAAGCTAAGTTACATCAACCATCATCTGGGCAATAATGCAAGAGCAAGAAATTAATAAGGACAAATCCAAGAGTTTTTGGGCTTCTATTCGAGAAAATCTGCAAATTATCACTATAGCTTTAATTTTAGCCCTACTGATTCGCACTTTTGTGGCTGAACCTCGTTTTATCCCCTCTGATTCTATGTTACCCACTTTAGAACAGGGCGATCGCTTAGTAGTGGAAAAACTTTCCTACGATTTCCATCCTCCTCGACGGGGGGATATCGTCGTCTTTGAACCGCCGGCACAATTACAATTACAGGGATACCAAAAGGACCAAGCTTTTATTAAAAGAGTGATTGCCACAGCAGGGGATGTGATTGCTGTCAAGGAGGGCAAAATTTATCTGAATAATCAACCCTTGTCAGAGGATTATATTCTCGAATCCCCTCAATATAATTTAATGCCTTTGCTTGTGCCGGAAAATAATTTATTTGTCATGGGAGACAATCGCAATAATAGCAATGACTCCCATATCTGGGGGTTTTTACCGGAAAATAACGTGATTGGTAGGGCGGTTTTTCGCTTTTTTCCTTTTAATCGTTTGGGGATTTTAGGGGGGAATAGCTAATCAGCAATTTTTAGTCTTGATGATGTTGAACAATTAAGACGGAACAGGGGGCATGATGGAGAACATAATTACTCACACTACCTAAGAATAACTCTCCTAGACCCGATCGCCCACGCCGACCGATGACAATTAAATCAACATTTTCCTCTCGCGCCACTTTACAGACAGTTTTGGCGGCATGACCGTAAATTTGCCGGTATTCTCCCTTTACACCCATTTCTCCCGCCTGATTAGCCCTTTTTTGCAACATGGCCACCCCTTTCTGCTCGAATTCTTCCCATTGTTGCCGCCAAAAATCGAGAGTCAGATCATTGCCCTGGGCGGGGTAAATATCGGCTAAATTGGGCGGAATCGGTAAAGGGCTATAATCTTCTTCAGGGGAAAGGACGTGCAGTAGTAGGAGGTTAGCTTCGTACTTACTGGCTAAGGATACAGCCTCCTTAAAGACACTCTCCCCCATCTCTGATAAATCTATTGCTATCAAGATTTTTTGATACATTTTTCCACCTCTGCAACCATGCCTTATTTAACGGAATCCGACGCTATGATGAATGCGATCGATCACTTTTCTCATTTTCCCATTCTTTGGTTAGATACGGAAGTAGCCGATTACGATAGCAAGACTCCCCGTTTGTCTCTGATTCAAATTCTGGCTGATTCCACGGACTTAACGGGGGAGCGGGTGACAATTTTGGATGTTCTCGATCGACCCGATCTTACTGACTATTTTATCACTAAAATCATGCTGGTTGACCGGATAGAAAAGGTTTTTCACAATGCTAGTTATGATTGTAAATTTTTGGGCGGTAAAAGCCAAGTTAAAAAAATTACCTGTACCCTAGAGTTAGCTAAAAAGGTTCCCTACTATATTGCTCCTTTAGCCAATTATCAACTGAAAACTGTGGTTGAATTAGGTTATACTTGATGTTGACGAGAAAGGCTGTAATAGCTAGAAAAAATTGCTTGCGGGGATAATCTAAATGACTGTAAAGATCGCTTATCTGGGGCCGGTGGGAACCTATTCAGAAACAGCCGCTTTAGCATTTGCTAATAGTTTACCACCCCAGCCTCGTCAATTAATACCCTATCCTAGCATTGCCTTGGCCCTGCGATCGGTTGTCCAAAATCAGGCCGATTTAGCAGTGGTCCCGGTGGAAAATTCCACCGAAGGAAGTGTGGTAATGACTCTTGATGCTTTATGGCAATTACCCGGGTTACAGATTCAACAAGAATTAGTTTTACCGATTTCCCATGCACTTCTATCTCCCAGACAATCGCTAACAGAAATTAAAACCGTTTATTCTCATCCCCAAGCTTTAGCCCAATGTCAAAAGTGGCTAGAAAATAATTTACCTAACGTGCCAATTATTCCCACCAATTCTACCACAGAAGCGATTCAAATTCTCGATCGAGAGACTAATTCGGCCGCGATTGCTTCTCCCCGGGCAGCAAAACTGTATCATGTACCAATATTAATACAACCAATTAATGATTATCCCGATAATTGTACCCGTTTTTGGGTCATGGATTTAACTTCCCATCCTCAAGGGGAGCGAATGTCCCTCGCTTTTCAAGTTTTAGATCAACCTGGAGCTTTAGTCAAACCTTTAGAAGTTTTTGCCAAACGTCAGCTTAATTTATCTCGGATCGAATCGCGACCAACTAAAATATCTTTAGGGGAATACATATTTTTTATTGATCTAGAAATTAATCCAGAGCAACAGCATTTAATCGCAGCAACTTTAGAAGAATTAAGCAATTATACAGATGCGATCAAGGTTTTTGGTGCTTATCAGGTGGTTAATTTGCCTGTAGAAAGTTTAGAGGAATTATAAACTAAATTCCTCATAAATTACAGAAATTAAATAGAGATATTTTAGCTTTTAAGAGAGGGAAGAATCGGCAAAGATGAGTTTTCCTCTGGGGTAGAATCAAGCTTTCTTTCCCCCACTAGAGGAAGAATAATTTCTACAGTTGTTCCTAAACCTTGACCTTGACTAGAGATAGTAATATCTCCCCCCATCATTTTCATAAAATTCTTAGAAATAGCTAATCCTAAACCCGTACCGCTAAATTTTCTAGTTGTGGAACCATCAATCATCACAAAAGGACGGAATAATTTTGATTGTTGCTGGGGGTCTATACCGATTCCTGTATCGATTATAGTAATAATAGCCTGTGTATTTTCTAGGCGAGTTATTAAAGAAATTGTGCCTATATCAGTAAATTTAATTGAGTTAGAAATAACATTCAAAATTACCTGTTTTAATTTAGTGGTATCAGCATAGACTATAGGAATTTCTGGACAGAAAAGTAAATTTAATTTTAAGCACTTAAGTTGCAGCGATGCTGTTTGTAAATTAATAACTTCATTGATAATTTGGTGTAAATCTACTGGTTCAGGATTAACGGAAAGTTTGCCCGCTTCTATTTTAGCAATACTGAGAATATCATCAATAATTTCCAAAAGATGTACGGATGCCTTATCCGCTTGTTGCAGATATTCTTTTTCCTCCTGCTCACTATTACAAAATCCATCCATAACGCAACGAATTGAGCCAATAATACCATTGAGAGGGGTGCGTAATTCGTGGGAAGTATTCGCCAAAAATTGGTTTTTTAATTGATTAGCATTTTCCGCTTCTTGCCAACTCTTAACTATTTCCTCTCCCCAAAGGCGTAAACGTTCGAGCATTTCCTCTAAGGCCGAGGCTAACTGATTAATTTCTCGAATATTAAAGTTCTGTGGTGTAATATTTTGTGAAGGAATTTTCTGAATATTTAAGGCATAATCTCGCAGTTTTTCTAAAGGTCTAGCTAAATCCCTAGTGATCAGTATAATAGCTACTAAATAAGCTAATAATAAACCAGAAATCAGATAAAAAATTGCCTCCCAAATTTGTTGCAGAGGAGCCAGAGCTTGGGAGAGAGGACTAATGGCTAAAACTATCCATTTTTGGGATGATTCTCCCGTAACTGGACTGGGGAGGGAACTATAACCAGCGACTAATTCTTTGCCATCTTTCTCGAAAGAAAATAAATGCAAGAAATTTTGTTTTCCTCGGATAGCATTACTGATAATAATATTTAAGCGTTCAGCATCAGCTTCTTGACTGATATGGCTACCAATGCGATGAAAATAGGGATGAGCGAGAATAATGCCATTTTCAGAAATAACCACGGGATAACCCGATAAAGAACCGGGTAAAACCTTCTCACGGTAAAGTAGAGAAGTTTGCAGAATCAGACTAGATTGTAATTGTCCTTGATTATCGTAGATGGGAACGGCAAAAACTAATTCTAATTGACGATTATTATGGGGAGATTTTGTTAAAAGTTGTCGAGGTAAACTTCTAACTAAAACATTCTCGATATTCCCAGCAGAGCTAGTCCGGTTTTCTGTCCATCTTTCCAGGGGCAAAACTTTGATAATTTCTGGTTCACAGGCTCGATTTAATAAAGGTTTCTTGGTCTTAATATCAATTAATTCCGCACAGTTAATCTGATTAGGAAGCTGCGCCGTGAATTGTTGTAAAAAAGTTTCTTTTTCGGCTAAGGTTCCCTGTTTTAAAACCAGACTTTCGCCCGCAGTGATAAGATTGGCCCGCAAAAATTGAATTGATTGCTCAATATTGTCTGCTTTTCTGATGGCACTTTCGGTGAGATTTTGACGGGCCGTTTCCAAAAAAGCCGATCGCGCCTTACGATAGGTAACATAAACACCCATTAGTAGTACAGGAACACTAACCAAGAGTAAGCGAGAGAGAAGAATGCGACGAAAGGAGGATTGACCGATAGGCATAGGCGGAAATTGGTTTGATTCTGGCTATCAAACTCCAGACTATACTAGCCTATTCACCAATCGGACTGGGTGATATCCCTCATCATTTGCCATGAATCGTCCTCACACCACCGTTATTTTAGCCATGAGTGCCGATGGTAAAATTGCCGACGCCTACCAGTCGGCGGCCAGATTTGCCTCTGCTACCGATAAAATGCGTCTAGAACAACATTTATCGCGCATGGATGCCGCTTTATTCGGTGCTAACACCCTGCGCGCTTATCACACCAGTCTTCCTATCCGTCATGCCGATTTTCTCGCATACCGTCAACAACGGGGATTATCTCCCCAGCCGATACAGATCGTTTGTTCTCATTCAGGCCAGCTTGATCCCCGGATGAAATTTTTTCAGCAGCCTTTCCCGCGCTGGTTAATCACGGCAGCGGAAAAAGTGGCGGCATGGGAAAATCGGGGTTTATTTGAGCTTGTCTTAGTCTGCGGTGATTGGAAGGCTATTTTTAGTCAATTTACCACCCTAGGTATTAAAAAGCTGGCGATTCTGGGAGGAGGTGAATTAATTGCCTCTCTTTTAGCTGAAGATTTAATCGATGAAATCCATCTAACTATTTGTCCGTTGCTGTTAGGAGGCAATAAAGCGGCAACTCCCCTGGGAGGAACCGGATTTATGGCTGATTCTGCCAGAAAATTACGACTTTTGAGCGTGGAAACCGTGGAAGCAGAAATTTTCCTACATTATTCCCTTGAACGAGATTCCCATAAATCTCAAAACTAGATTACCTTAAATAGGGTCTGCTGAAAAAGTTTGTTGGTGGGGGCAGGGTGTGGGGTGTAGGGTGTAGGGTGTAGGGTTTTACTGATTTTGAGGTACTCAGTTACCTAATTTTCAGGGAAAAAGTCCCGGAATTTTACCCCTAATCACTCCCAGTCCGGTACTTTTTGATTGACAAAAAGTCTAAAAGTCTTACCCAACAAGGGTTTTAGATTTATTCAGCAAACCTTAAATAAAAAGGTTGACTTATCTTGTCCCATGGTAGAACAGCTTAAACCCCAATATTCTGTCGTTTGGATTGATAAAATGAGTGAGATTCCCCAACAAAAATGGGATGCTCTCGCTCAACCCCTAACTACTCCCTTTCTAGAGTGGGAATGGTTACATAATATCGAAACTTCCGGCAGCGCCACGGGACGGACGGGGTGGCAACCTGCTCATCTCACAGTTTGGTGCGGTGCTGAGTTAATTGCCGCCGCTCCTTTGTATATTAAAAGTCATAGTTACGGTGAATTTGTCTTTGACCACCAATGGGCAGATCTTTCCCATCGTTTGGGGATTAGATACTATCCAAAACTGTTAGGAATGACCCCTTTTACTCCGGCGGTGGGTTATCGTTTTTTAATTGCTCCGGGGGAAAATGAACTGGAAATTACTGCTTTAATGATAGCGGCTATTGATCATTTTTGTGATCAAAATAATCTGTCGGGTTGTCATTTTCTTTTTGTGGATCCCCAGTGGCGAATTTTAATGGAAAATTTTGGCTTTACTCCCTGGTTACACCATAGTTATATCTGGAATAACAAAGGTTTTCAAAGTTTTGAAGATTATCTGACGGTTTTTAATGCTAATCAACGGCGCAACATTAAACGGGAACGGAAAGCGGTG
This sequence comes from Microcystis aeruginosa NIES-843, assembly GCF_000010625.1. Taxonomy (NCBI): domain Bacteria; kingdom Bacillati; phylum Cyanobacteriota; class Cyanophyceae; order Chroococcales; family Microcystaceae; genus Microcystis; species Microcystis aeruginosa. Next base: position 4,485,306 of record NC_010296.1, on the reverse strand, counting down.
ACTAATGCGGGGTTAATTATTAAAACTCTAGCTGCCGAAGAAATTCCCCATCATTTATTCCCGTTAATTTATCGGTTTTATAGCAGTACCTGTGATAAATTTTACTGGGGAAGTAAATACCTGACACACAAATTTTTTGAACAATTATATCCGAATTATCGTCAGCGAGTGGTTTTGATTACTGCCTACCAAAATGAAAAGGATACTAAACCGGTGGGTTTATCTTTTTGTATTCGCAAAGATACTAATCTTTATGGTCGTTACTGGGGCAGTTTTCAAGAGTACGACTGTTTACATTTTGAAGCTTGTTACTATCAACCGATCGATTGGGCAATTAGTCAAGGTATTACCATGTTTGACCCCGGTGCGGGAGGACAACATAAAAAAAGACGGGGTTTTCCTGCCACTGCTAATCACAGTTTACACCGTTTTTATCATGGCAAAATGACTCAAATTCTCCGCAATTATATCCAAGAAATTAATCAAATGGAACAGGAAGAAATCGAGGCAATCAATCAAGATTTACCCTTTTCTAAGAGAGAAATTGAGTTGAACGAGTAATTTAGATAGGGTTTGTCCCTGGGTGCATCTCATTTTTGTAAATCTACTGAGTTGGGATTTTTAAAGGGAAACTATCTTCTAAAATTGGTTATTACTTCCGATTTGATCACTCAATCCTAGGGTTGATTCATGGTAGGGTTGATTCATGAATCAACCCTACCCGTTGGGGACGCAAGCGCCGTCCCCAAACCCCGAAGCGCATTAGTTTTTCGGTGGGATGCTTACAGGCAGCTGCCGATATATTTGTAATAATTTAAGAGTCACTGATAATTGCTAATTGTCCGTATTTCTGCAAATGTGAGCTGCAGCCATTGTCTCTATTAGTGCAATCAACTATGAATACGAGGTTCCGGGTGCAGAGTAGTGAGAATTTCACTTTCGAGCGCCCCTAGGGTTTCTAAGCGTTGCTCGATCACTGTCCGTTCAAAATAATCCGCTGCTAATAGCCAATAAATACCATAATGACGCGCTTCGGAAGCCATTAAACTGCGATAAAATTTGCCTAAATCGGGATCAGGACAATATTCTCCCAATAAACCCAATCTTTCGTGGGAACGCGCCTCGATTAAAGCTGATATTAACAGCGAATCCAAAAGGCGATCGGGTTCTTGGTGACGAATCTGGGCCTTTAATTTAGCACCATAGGGGGGAGAATTCAAGGGAGCGAGGGGAATTCCCCATTTATCTAACCATTGATTGACCTGTTCAAAATGTTCTAATTCCTCTTGGGCGATCGCTGTTAATTTCCGCACGAGGGAAGCGTAGGAAGGATAACGAAACATGAGATTTAAGGCCACTCCTGCCGCTTTTCGCTCACAATGGGAATGATCGAGCAGAATAATCTCTAAATTATTAATTGCCTGTTCTATCCAATCCTCAGAGGTGGCACTGACTAATAAATTAATCTTTCCCATCGTCGCTGATTCCAATTTGCTGCCTCTTTTACCCTAACCCAAAAAGTCGAACAACACCAGTCAAAAACTAAGGACACGGCTTCTGTGATAGCCTAGATGATTGGTGAAGCATAAACACGGCCAATCAATCAGATGGATTTTTTACTGGAAGTCGGTACAGAAGAACTACCCGCAGATTTTGTCGATAGCGCGATCGCACAATGGCGGGAAAGAGTTAGCAAGAGTTTAGAGACGGAATCTCTGGACGCGACTGCTATTCAAGTTTACGCAACCCCGCGCCGTTTGGCCGTGTTAATCACAGGATTACCGACGGAGCAAGAAGCTCGCAGCGAGGAGATAAAAGGACCGCCAGTTAGTGCCGCCTACAAAAATGGCCAAATTACCCCCGCTGGTGAGGGTTTTGCTCGAAAACAGGGAGTTAGCACCGCTGCTTTCTCCATTCGTGCCACAGACAAAGGAGAATTTGTCTATATTGAAAAAACGATTCCAGGTCGTCCAACAGCCGAGATTTTAACTGAATTAATTCCCCAATGGATTACCCGTTTGGAAGGAAGACGTTTTATGCGTTGGGGAGATGGAGATTTAAGATTTCCCCGGCCAATTCGTTGGTTATTAACTTTAGTGGATGGGGAAGTTTTGCCCCTAGAATTAATTAATGGCTCTACCACTTTAACCAGCGATCGATTAACGTTTGGTCATCGCATTCTACACCCGCAATCCCTAGCTATTAGTCATCCCCAGGCATATTTAACCAGTTTGCGATCGATTTTTGTGGAAGCGGATCCGCAAGTGCGTCAACAGATAATTACCGCTCAGATTACCACCCTGGCCAAAAAACTCAAGGGAGTGGCAGAAATTCCCGCAGATTTATTAGCAGAAGTGACTAACTTAGTCGAATATCCCACGGCAATTGTCGGCAAATTTGACGATGAATTTCTGGAATTACCCCCAGAAGTAATTATTACCGTGATGGTGACACATCAGCGTTATTTCCCGGTGAAAACTCCCCAGGGTTTGTCACCCTATTTCATCACTATTTCCAATGGCGATCCCCAGAAATCTGAGATTATCTCCGCAGGAAATGAAAGGGTTATCCGCGCACGGTTAGCTGATGCCAGATTTTTCTATACTGCCGATTGTGATGAACCCTTAGATAGTTTCCTTCCCCAACTGGAAACCGTCACTTTCCAAGAAGAATTGGGAACCATGCGCGATAAAGTTGATCGGATTATGGAAATTGCCCAGATGATCGTCGAACAGTTAAATCTCGATGAACAAAGTCGCAGTGATATAGAGTCCACTGCCATGCTTTGTAAAGCGGATTTAGTTACCCAAATGGTTTACGAATTCCCCGAATTACAGGGAGTAATGGCCGAAAAATATGCTTTAATTAGTGGTGAATCGGCTGTAGTTGCCCGGGGCATTTTTGAACATTATCTGCCTCGCAATGCCGGGGATATACTCCCGGAAACAATAACTGGTCAAGTGGTGGGAATTGCCGATCGCTTAGATACTTTAGTCGGTATTTTTGGACTGGGAATGCTGCCCACTGGTTCCTCAGATCCCTTCGCTCTCCGTCGGGCTGCCAATGCAATAATTAGTATTATCTGGTCAGCCAATTTTAATATCAATCTTTTGGCATTAATTGAGCAGATAGCTAAGGATTTTGTTACCTGTCATCCCGATAAACCCAACCCGGCCAATCTGATTAAAGATTTCTTTTTACAACGTCTGCAAACTCTCTTAATTGATGATTTGAGGATAGATTATGATCTCGTTAATGCAGTTTTAGGGGAAAACGATCCGGAGTATAAGTCTCGCGCTTTAGAAAATTTATTAGATACCCGTGAACGCGCCCGCTTTTTATGCCAAATTCGTCAGGATGGTCAGTTAGCCAACATCTATGAAACCGTCAATCGCTCGACCCGTTTAGCACAAAAAGGAGATTTAGATACAACTACCCTAGAAGCCAAGGGAATCATCAATACGGAGTTATTTGAACAATCCTCCGAACCAGCATTTTATGACGCTTTAATTGCCCTAATTCCCGAAACTATCAGCGCAAGAGAGCAAAGAGATTATCAGCGTCTCGTCACTGCTTTAACGGCAATTTCTCCCCTGGTGGCTGACTTTTTTGATGGCGAAAATAGTGTGTTAGTCATGGCCGAAAAAGAATCTGTCCGTCGCAATCGTTTAAATCTGTTGGGTTTACTGCGAAATCACGCCCGAGTCCTAGCAGATTTTGGGGCAATTGTCAAGGGATAATTCAGTTATCAGTTATCAGTTATCAGTTATCAGTTATCAGTTATCAGTTATCAGTTATCAGTTATCAGATTTGAGTTTTCAGTTCACTGATTACTGTTCACTGAAAACACTTCCTAATTCATAATTCATAATTCCCCACTGGGCTCTCTTATTCTTTGTGTGATAAGTTTAACTTATATAGTAGTGATCGATCTCTGTGTCCTTTGTGTCTCTGTGATTCCTTCCATTCACTCGCCCGCAAGACTGTATCTTAGAATACATTTTACCCACCAAACCTGGGAGAGCCCCCACACCTCCACTGATTAATGCACAATGTTCACTGAAATGGCCGATTCTGAACTACAGCAACAAGTCCAAAGATTACATCGACTGACGGTATGGGGTCGTTGGTTATTCGTGTTGGGTTGTTGGTTAGGGATTGGTTCGGCGAGTTTATGGGTTTTATGGGATGATATAGCTTTAATGCGGCAATATTTTACTTGGACAGCCCTTAGATACGCTTTAGCTTTCAATTACTGGCCTTCTATCGGTCTAGCCTTTTGTCTTGCCATTACAGGAGCAGTGTTAGTCTGGCAAAGTCGCAACATTATTTTAGGACTTTCCCCCAGAGAAAAACTGCGCTTAGAGCAACGGGTGCAGAAAATTCGGGCCGAAGGGTCGCGTCATCCCCTCTGGCGCTGGATCTTAAAAAGCAGGGAAAAAGACTTACAATAATAAAGATTTGCTGAAAGCTGACGGCTAGAATCCCCACTAGATATAATTCTTTACGCAAAAACTCTTGACTTTTGAATCCACTTATGACCGTGACTCCCCAAGCTCCTCCGAAAACTCGCCGCGTGGTTTTTCCCTTCACCGCTATTGTCGGCCAGGAAGAAATGAAATTATCCCTAATGCTCAACGTCATCGACCCCAAAATTGGCGGGGTGATGATTATGGGGGATCGAGGTACGGGAAAATCGACCACCATTAGGGCTTTAGCCGACCTTTTACCAGAAATTGACGTAGTTGCTAACGATCCCTTTAATTCTGACCCCAATGATCCCGATTTAATGAGCGATGAGGTGCGGCAAAGGGTGGATGAAGCCATTCCCTTGACCATTGCCAAGAAAAAAGTCACTATGGTAGATCTACCCCTCGGTGCGACAGAGGATCGGGTCTGTGGCACAATTGACATCGAAAAGGCCCTGTCAGAAGGGGTAAAAGCTTTTGAACCTGGTTTGCTGGCCAAAGCTAATCGCGGCATTCTCTATGTGGATGAAGTTAATTTACTTGACGATCACCTCGTCGATGTGCTATTGGATTCGGCCGCTAGTGGTTGGAATACGGTGGAACGGGAAGGAATTTCCATCCGTCACCCGGCCCGGTTTGTTTTGGTGGGATCGGGCAACCCAGAAGAGGGAGAATTGCGCCCACAACTGCTCGATCGCTTCGGAATGCACGCCGAGATTCACACCGTCAAAGAACCACCTCTACGGGTCAAAATCGTGGAACAGCGTGCGGAATTTGATGGCAATCCCCTCTCGTTTTTAGAGAAATACAACTTAGAACAGGAAGAACTGCAAAGAAAGCTAGTGGAGGCCCAAAATCTTTTGCCTTCCGTGGAGCTTGATTATGATCTGCGGGTGAAAATTTCCGAGGTTTGTTCCGAGTTGGACGTGGATGGATTGCGCGGCGATATCGTTACCAATCGCGCCGCTAAAGCTCTGGCCGCTTTGGAAGGACGGACAACTGTGACGGTAGATGATATCCGTCGGGTAATTGTTCTCTGTTTACGTCACCGTTTGCGGAAAGATCCGCTAGAATCGATCGATTCTGGTTATAAAGTCTTGAAAGCTTTTAATCGCGTCTTTGGATTAGAGGAAAATTCCTAAACCTAATTTACCCTCTCCCCGAAGAGAGGGTTTTTGACTGGATTTAGAGATGAAGGCCAAAAAGGGCTAGATGTGGCCGAATAAGCTAGAATTTTATCGATCGCTGTTATTCTCTGGGGGAATGTCCATGTGGGTTGAAAGTATAACACTCGAAAACATTAAATGCTTCCAGAATCAAGAGATTAAATTTATTCGTAATCCCAATAATCAACGTCATTGGCGTGCTAAACCTTATCATTGGATCACTTTATTGGGAGAAAATGGAGTAGGAAAAAGCACGATTTTACAGGCTTTAGCTTTGCTGCTCGCAGGACCGGAAGCAGCCAAAGAATTATTACCACGTCCGACCGGTTGGATATGTAATCCCAAGACACCGGGTAAATTAACCGCAGTGCTTCATCAAGAAGATGGGGATGCGGGAAAATTTGGTACGGATAAAACTCGAAAAACTTTTGCTTATTCCTATTTTGTTACAGGCAAGGAAAGGTTAGAGTTAGGAGGCAGTAAGGACAAACAAACCTATACAGAACCAGCATTAATCGAAGAAAATAGCAAAATTTTGGGTTGGTTGCGAGCCAATGCTTTTGCCTCCGATAGTCATGGTTGGTTTGCCGTCGGTTATGGAGCTTTCCGTCGTTTGACACGAGTGAGTCAAGTGATTATTCCTAGTCTTGAACCCCCGCAACGCTCTAGCAACTTTTTCAGCCAATTTAATGAGGATACATCTTTAAGTTCTTTTGAGAGATGGATGGTGTATTTAGATTATCGAATAGCCAAAAATCCCCAAGATATTCAAGCCAAACAAATGAAAAAAATCGGCGAAGAAGCAATTACTAAACTGTTACCCGGTAATGTAGAAATTGCTGAAGTAACTGCCGATGGCTTGATTCAGTTTCTAGTTAACGGTCAAAAAGTTCCAACCATTAGTTTATCCGATGGTTTTCGGAGTATGATTGCTTTAGCCGGAGATTTAATTTGGCGATTATTACAATCCTTCCCCAATCTAGATAACCCCACAGAGGCTTCTGGAGTCGTCTTAATCGATGAGTTAGATATTCATTTACATCCTTCTTGGCAAAGGGAAATTGCTGGATGGTTACAGGAAGTTTTTCCCAATCTTCAATTCTTTGTCGCTACTCATAGTCCTTTAATCGCTGCTGGTGCGGGGCCAAATTCTTTAACCCTACGAATCGATCTGGTAGCGGGTGAATTAGAGATTGTAGAAATTCCTTATTTAGAATTAGCGGCTAATGTTGATCGTACTTTAACAAGTTCTGCTTTTGGTCTGAAATCAACCTATCCCACTGATACAGAAAATAAAATTAAGCGTTACCACCAACTAAATCGTAAAAATAAAAATCTGGCAGCAGAAGAAAAGCAAGAATATGAACAACTGTCATTATTTGTTCGAGAAGTTAAACCCTTTGGCGAAATTAGTCAACCTAATAGTTTAGAATCCCGAATTGATGCCTTACTAGAGGAGCGTTTATCTTGATTCCTGTCACCAGAATATCAGAGCCACCCGTATTAGCTAAAAATGCCGCTCGTTGGCTAGAGGCTTTAGAATCAATAAAATCAAACAACAAGGCAACTAAAGCTCAAATTAACCAAGCACAAAATAAATACCGTCATCCGCAGGTTAAAGACGCATTAGTTAAAATGTTTAATGGGAAATGCGCTTACTGTGAAAGTAAGATTATAGTGGTAACTTACGGAGCGATCGAACATTTTTATCCAAAAAGCCAGTATCCTGATCTGACTTTTACTTGGGAGAATTTACTGCTTTCTTGTGATAAATGTAATGATGCCAATCACAAAGGCACAAATTTTCCTCTCGATGATATCACAGGAAATCCTCTGTTAATAGACCCCACGGATGGAGTAACCGATCCGAATACACATATTGAATTTGTTTGGGATGAAATGGCAAAATTGGCCAGTGTTTATGGTCGGGATCGACGTGGTCAAATTGTTGAAGATTTGTTCGATCTCAATGGTATGCGTGGACGAAAAGAATTAATTAACTATCGTAGTCAATATATTAAAAGATTGTTAGCATTATTACGTTTAGCAAAACAAGGAGACTCGGAGGCTTTATCTTTACTGCAAGAAGCTTGTCAATCAGGAGCGGAATATTATGCTTTTGCTAGTATTTATATCCTGCCTCATTTGCCTCCCTAAAACTAAGGGTAATTATTATCTACAGTCTGAAAAACAAAATTTCTCGCTTATTATTCTCACCTTACTTGCTATTTATGTCTCGTCCTGTTGTTTATTTTGCCGTTACTAATCATGGTTTTGGCCATGCCGTCCGCAGTGCTTCGGTAGTAGCTAATATTATTGAACTTAATCCCGAAATTTTGCCGATATTAGTCACCACGGCCCCGCGCTGGTTATTAGATTCCTATATATCCGGAGAATATATTCAAAGACATCGGGGGTTTGATGTGGGGGTAATCCAATCGGATAGTTTAACGATGGATAAATTAGCTACTAAAGAAAAATTAGAACAAATAATTGCTCAATCAAGGGCAATTATTGCCAGTGAAGTTAATTTTATTAAAACTAATCGTGTGGGTTTAGTTGTGGCCGATTTACCTCCTTTAGCGGCACTAATTGCCAAAAGTGCGGGGCTTCCTTGTTGGATGATTGGTAACTTCGGCTGGGATTTTATCTATCGTGATTGGGGTGAAGAATTTGCCAGTATTAGTGATTGGATTAGTCGTTGTTATAATCAATGCGATCGCTTGTTTAAACTGCCTTTAGCAGAAGCAATGACAGCATTTCCTCACGTTACAGAAGCAAATTTAACCGGGGGTACACCCCGCTACAGTGAAGAACAATTGCGACAGGAATTTAAGCTAAATGCCCCCAAAGAAAAAACTATTTTATTGAGTTTTGGGGGGTTAGGATTAGAAGCAATTCCCTATGATAACCTCGCCAGTTTTCCCGATTGGCAATTTATCACTTTTGAAAAAAACGCGCCCGAACTGCCCAATTTAGTCCGCTTACAGGATAAACCAGATCGGAGCTATCGTCCCGTGGATTTTATGCCCCTGTGCGATCGAATTATTTCCAAACCGGGATATAGTACCTTTGCCGAGGCTTTAAAATTAGAGGTGCCGATTGTTTCCCTCACTCGAGAAGGTTTCGCCGAATCAGCGATTTTATTGGCCGGAATTCAAGATTATAGTGATCATCAAATTATTAGCAGTGAAGAATTTTTTCAAGGTAATTGGGACTTTTTACGCCAAGCCCCCCAACCGCCCAGATTAAAGGTTAAACTGGCTAAAGATGGTGCAGAATCGATAGCGAGAGCTATCGTAGAATACTTTGAGAGGCAATAACCCTCCAGGGTAAAGTTGAAGACGAACCTGAGCATAGAACTAGGGAGACAGAAACAAGATCGGGCAGAAAGCCGATACTTGTTACAATAGTTTACAAATCACCCTGCCCCGTCACCGAACTATGTCCGAACAGATGATCTCCCCGGAGACGCAAACCCCAGAAGCGATTACCGTTGAAGTGCAGCCGGTCCATATTCCCGAAGAGCATCGGGAAGATATCGGCCCCATGGATGACAACGTAGCCGAAAGTTGGCGCTACAATCCCCAAGTTATTAACGACTATTACCGTCGGCGACCTCTAGACTTTTTGGGGAGATTAATCGAAATTGCCCTGCCGGTTTTATCTTTTGTCATCGGTATCTGGTGGGATAAACTACGGGGAAAATCGCCAAAAAATGAAATTAGACGGGCCGTACAATTGCGGGAAATGTTGACCAAATTGGGACCGACCTATATTAAAATCGGTCAAGCTCTCTCTACCCGGCCTGATTTAGTACCGCCTTTATATTTAGAAGAATTAACCACTCTCCAGGATCAAATCCCCTCTTTTCCTAACGAAATTGCCTATCGTTTTATCGAAGAAGAATTAGGTTATTCTCCCGAGGAAATTTACGCAGAATTATCCCCCAATCCCATAGCGGCCGCTTCCCTAGGACAAGTTTACAAAGGTAAATTAAAAACCGGAGAGAGAGTCGCCGTTAAAGTACAGCGTCCCGATTTGATTCGCTGTATAACTTTAGATGTGTATATCATGCGTAGTTTGGCGACTTGGGTGAAAGGTAATATTAAAAGACTTCGCTCCGATTTAGTGGCAATTACCGACGAATTAGCCAGTCGCATTTTTGAAGAAATTAATTATCTTCACGAAGGACAAAACGCCGAAAAATTCGCTCAACTTTACGGTCACATTGCCGAAATTTACATCCCCAAAATCTACTGGAAATATACCGGGCGACGGGTTTTAACCATGGAGTGGGTGGACGGCACAAAATTAACTAATATCAAAGAAATTCAGGCCCAGGGTATTGATGCCACCCACTTAGTTAATGTGGGGGTGCAGTGTTCTTTGCGTCAATTACTTGAACACGGATTTTTCCATGCGGATCCCCATCCGGGTAATTTATTAGCGACTCCCGACGGTAAATTAGCTTATCTTGATTTCGGCATGATGAGCAATATTGAACCCTATCAACGCTACGGTTTAATCGAAGCGGTGGTGCATTTAGTCAACCGGGATTTTGAGTCTTTGGCCAAGGATTACGTTAAGTTAGACTTCCTGTCACCAACTACCAATTTAGAGCCAATTGTTCCCGCTTTTTCGGAAGTTTTCGGTAATGCTTTAGGGGCGAGTGTGGCAGAATTAAACTTTAAAAGTATCACCGATAAAATGTCGGCAATGATGTATGAGTTTCCCTTTCGAGTTCCTGCCTATTATGCCCTGATTATTCGCTCGATGGTGACTTTAGAGGGAATAGCAATTGGCATCGATCCTAATTTTAAGGTACTGAGTAAAGCCTATCCTTATATTGCTAAACGTCTGCTCACCGATCCTTCCACGGAGTTGCGAGATTCCTTGCGAGATTTATTGTTTAAAGACGGTACTTTTCGCTGGAATCGTTTAGAAAATCTCTTGCGTAATGCTAAAGATTCTAATGATTTTAACTTCGAGAAAGTGACCGATCAAGCGTTAGATTTTCTCCTTTCAGACAGGGGTATATTTATCCGCGAAAAATTAGTTAATGAGTTAGTCAATGCGCTCGATAACTTCGGCCGTCGCACTTGGTTTAATCTCACAGTTAATTTCCGGCAACAGGTGGGTTTAGCGGTACAAGAAACTCCCCCAGAATTGTTAGGTGATGCCAAGAGTTTTGAGCATCTTCGCAACATCTTTACTATTTTACAAGAAACGAAAGGATTCGATGCCATGGCTATGGTGCCAGTGATGACTAAACTAATCGCTAAACCGGAAACCCAACAGATGGGACAAAAAATTGCTGAAGGTTTACTACAAAAATCCCTAGCGCGTTTAATTCGTTACTTAGTTCTCGAATTCGATAGACCAAATCATCGGCAAAATGGAGAATTACCGAAAGCTTTACCCGCTGCCGATTAACCTCTGTTCGGGTGAGTTCCACCGACGGCTCAAAATCTGAGCATTTCCGATAATAAAGGCCGTGAAATAAATTTCACGGCTCCGAGAAAAATGCTCAACTTTTTTAAAAGTTTTTTTATCCTAGCCGGTTAACGGGGTTTAAAGGTAACTTGTAAACCGTCCCGGGGGTGAGGAGTGGGGATAGAGGTGAGGGTGAGATCTTGATTGGGGAGTAATTGCCAATCGTACTTTTGTACTAAACGGACGGCTAAAATTTTCATCTCTAAACGAGCGAATTCTTTGCCTATACATTCGCGTAATCCCGCACCAAAAGGGATATATCCGTAGGGTTTTTCCTCGGCTAAAAAGCGATCGGGATCGAAGGTTTCAGGATGGGAATAAATATTATTATCTTTATGGGTATTGCTGATTTGATACTGCACTACCCATCCTTTCGGCAAATGATAACCGTTAAATTGACAGTCTTCTATTACCCGACGGAATCCTCCTCCCACGGGGGGAGTAAAACGTAAAACTTCCTTTAAAACGCGATCTAAATAGGTCATCTGTTTGAGGGTATCAACGCTTAAAGGAGTGGATAGATCAAAATTAGTTATTTCCTCAAGGACAAGCTGAAAAATATCGGGATGCAGTGCCATTTGTAGGCAGAAAGTGGCGATAGCAGAGGTTAAAGTTTCATGACCAGCAAAGAGTAATAATAGCACTTGATCCTTTAATTCCGCTAGGGATAAACTTTGACCGTTTTCGTCTTTAGCTTGTAAAAGGATAGCCAGAGCATCCTGGCCTAAGTCATCATTTTTTTTTCTTTCTAAAATGATAGTTTCTATGGCTTCCAGTAATTCTTCTCGACAGCGTAATGCTTTGCCGAAAGCTGTCCAGGGAAGGGGAATGGGAAGGGTAAATAGTCCCGCACACCAAGTATCAAAAGCTTCTCCTAATTTGGTAGCAGAACCATCGTCAAGACCGACAAATAATTTACAGGCGATATCGAGAGTATAGTTTCTTAATTCAGGATACCATGACAGGGTTGTTGCGGTTTGCCAACGCTCTAAATAGTGAGCGGTAATTGTTTCTACCGTAGGGATATAACTTGCTAGGGACCGGGGTTGAAAAGCTTGATAGATTAAACGACGACGGGAAGCGTGAACATCTCCTGTATGCACCGCTAAAGATGCGCTACCGAGGAGAGTTTTGGTACTTTTGGGCCAAGTTGCCGCAAAGTATTTATTCTCATTGCTGAGGAGAAACCGGTTAGCTTCGGCACCGGATAAAATAATCGTGGGACTGCCAAAAATATGAGTACGGAAAAGTTGACCATATTTATTATGACGTTTACTGGCAAAATCCCCATCGGTCAAAAAAGCGATTGTTTCTCCTAATAGGGGTAATCCGAAACTGCCGGGGGGTAAGGGTAGATCTTTGCTTATAGTCATCGCTGCCTCTAGGGTAAAACTGATCAGTTGCCGTCGATTAACCCTGTTTATTTTAACCTAAAGCACCGGAGAATTCATCCCCTCATCTAGCCCAGCAATCAGCGATCGCACTTGACCAAGGCAAGTATCTAGGCAAAATTAATTACAGATCTCACCAGTCAGTTAACAATAAGAATTGCCGCCAATTGACATTTTTTAAGATCACCGCCATAATTAGCCGTTGCTAATAATAATTCGCGGCAAACGATGCTTAAAACCGCAGAGAATTTCCCAGGATATCGTACCTAAATCCCGCGCCCAATCGTCGGCGGTAATGCACTGTGGGCCATCTTTACCGATAAGTGTGACGATTTCCCCTGTTTTTACCTCTGGAATCTCGCTCACGTCAATCATTAACTGATCCATGGTTATTGCGCCGATTTGGGGTACTAAACGTCCTCTCAGGGATACTTTTAAACGATTGGAGAGATTGCGGGGAATTCCATCAGCGTAACCGATACCGACCACAGCAATACGGGTGTCTTTTGCCGCTATGTACTGATGACCATAACTCACTCCGGAGCCGGCGGCAATGGTTTTGACTTGGGCAATGCGCGCTTTTACTTGCAGGACGGGTTGCAAAGGGACTTTATCGGTGAGATGATCGGCGGGATAAAGACCGTAGAGAGCTAATCCCACTCTAACTCGATCGTAGTGCAGAGATCGATCGCTTAGGGTAGCGGCAGAGTTGGCTAAATGCAGACAGGGGGGATGATAACCTTTTGATCTTAACTCGGCGATCGCTTGTTGGAATCTTTGCCGTTGTAACTGCATGATTTCGGGGTTGGGATCGTCAGCCGTGGCAAAATGCGAGTATATACTGGCAATTTTCAGGTTAGGAGCCTCTAAAACCTGTTCGACGAATTTTGTGCCGTTTTGCCATTGTGTACCTAAGCGAGACATCCCCGTATCTAGTTTGATATGAACCGGCAGCCGCTGCTCTAAGCGTCTCATCACGCTGGCAAAAATTTGCACCTGTTCGATTTGCACCAGGGTGGGTTGCAATTGCCAATGGGCTAAGGCTGCCACTTCTTCCGGGGTGTTCACTGCCCCTAAAATCATAATTGGGGCAACGATTCCCGCTTCCCGTAGTTCGATACCTTCCCCGATAGTCGCGATGGCTAAAGATTGCGCTCCAGCTTCTAAAACGCTGTTAGCCACCTTAACTGCCCCGTGTCCGTAAGCATCGGCTTTAATTACCGCTATTAATTCCGTTTTTGGGGCTAATAAGGCCTTGACTTTTCGCACGTTTTGTTGTAAGGCCGAGCGATCAATCTCTACCCAAGCACGATAGCGAATTGCTTCCGACAATTGATAATCATGACGGTTTTTGGGCGGATTGATAATTTTTGGTTCGATGCTAAACACCACTCGCTCACTCCTTTGCACACATAACCCAATTTATCACAGATGTCGGGGTGAAGACCCTCGTACTGACAGGATGAAACCCCGACCAATATAAAACAGCGAAGCACGATTAAATCCTTGACAATTTAGCCTTGCATAGCTTACCATAGTAAATTTAGTTTGGTAAACAAGATATTAAAAGCGTTTAAGTACAGAATCTATCGTGCGACTCGTTCCTACCAAAAGTCTAACAGACGTGGGTAGGACAAGGTTGAGAACCTTGATAACTCAATAACCGTGAAGGTGAAAGTCCTTCCCTCCAGATGATGGAGTGACAGCATAACCCCTTCCTGTGGAGAACGGTCATCAAAAGGGGAAAAGCGGGGTTAAATGGCAGTAAAGATGAATCTGACATCAAAACCTGTCTAGCATCTAACTATGTGTATGAATAAGAACTTCCGTCAGAAGTATCGTCACTGAAACCTAGCCTACACAGATTATTGGCTGGCAACAAAATGTTAACAAGCTAACGTACTGGGAAAAGATAGAGTTCAACCAGAATCATCTACACAGCTTCGGTATAGAGGAAGACACTAAAGTTAGGAATACGGTGGTTGGGAACGAAGTAATCCTTATGAATCTCTTAGATAGGTCGAAATCTAAGTAGTAACCAGCGTAAGACTCATATAGGAAAGGATTGTGTAAGAAGCCAACGCCTATCTGTAATAGATAAGGATATGCTGACGTACACACTGTTCAATGGAATGAATGGTCTTAAGTAGTAATGAAAAAGTTATGAACACGGCAACAAAACCGATGTATGAATGGAAGGACATCAACTGGCGAAAAGCTGAAAGATGTGTTTTTAAGTTACCAAAAAGAATATTCAAAGCCAGTCAACGGGGTGATGTCAAATTAGTCCACAAATTACAAAGGCTACTCCTAAAAAGCTGGTACGCCAAACTGATAGCCGTCAGACGGGTTAGCCAAGATAATCAAGGCAAGAAAACCGCCGGGGTAGATGGGATAAAATCCTTAACACCCAAACAAAGAATGGCACTTGTCAATAATCTAAAACTTGGCAATAAATCAAAAGCAACTCGTAGAGTATGGATACCAAAACCCAATACGGATGAAAAGCGACCTCTAGGGATTCCCACCATGTACGAACGGGCATTACAAGCCTTAGTAAAACTGGCATTAGAACCCGAATGGGAAGCAAAATTTGAACCTAACAGTTATGGATTTAGACCAGCACGTTCAGCCCATGACGCAATCGGAGCAATCTACATAAGCATCAACAAAAAGCCCAAATATGTGCTAGATGCGGACATAAGTAAATGCTTTGATCAAATAAACCACCAGAAACTACTGACAAAACTTCAAACTTACCCCAAGCTAAGACAACAAATCAAAGCATGGCTAAAGAGTGGAGTCATGGATGGAAAAAACCTATTCCCTACCAATGAAGGCACACCACAGGGAGGTGTAATCTCCCCTTTACTAGCTAACATAGCCTTACACGGCATGGAAGAAAGAGTTAAGCAATATGCAAGAACTCTGAAAGGCAATAAATCCAAAAATGAACAAGCCTTAACCCTAATCAGATATGCAGATGATTTTGTTATCCTGCACGAAGATTTAAAGGTAATAAAGGAATGTCAGGAAATCATTAAACAATGGTTAGCAGAAATGGGGCTAGAACTGAAGCCTAGTAAAACAAGAATATCCCATACTCTTGAAACTTATGATGATTACGTTGGATTTGATTTTCTCGGATTCAACATCAGGCAATACCAAGTCGGAAAACATCACGGGGCAAAAAGTAGTAAAGGAGTCAAACTAGGTTTTAAAAACCTAATCAAGCCTAGTGCTGAAAAAGTCAAGTCCCATCTAAAGAAATTGGGAGAAGTAGTAAATAGTCAGAAGTCATCCCCACAGGATGCCTTAATCAAACGACTCAATCCAATCATTAGAGGATGGAGCAATTACTATTCATCAGTAGTAAGCTCAAAAACATTCACAGATTGTGATTACTACTTCTTTGAAAAACTCAAAAGATGGGCAGACAGACGACACCCAATGAAAAACAAAACTTGGATAATGCGTAAATATTGGCATACTGAGGGAAAAGATAATTGGGTATTCAGCACAAGAGAAGGTAAAAACCCCTTCAAACTGGCAAGACACCTAGATACAAAAATCGTAAGATACGTCAAGGTGAAAGGGGATAAAAGTCCCTATGATGGGGATTTAATATATTGGAGTAGTCGAATGGGTAAACACCCAGAAATGCCACCAGAAAAAGCTGTTCTACTCAAAAGACAGCAAGGACGTTGTGCATATTGTGGACTATATTTCCAAGATGGAGACATACTCGAAACCGACCACATTATCCCTAAATCAAAAGGGGGTAAAAACAATCGAGATAATAAACAGTTACTCCATCGACATTGCCACGATTCTAAAACTGCATTAGATAAAACTGGTACTCATGACAAAGAGCCATTGGAGAGAGGAGCGGTGTGAGGTGAAAGTCTCACGCACCGTTTTGAAGCCGAGCCAGAATGGTGACATATCTGGCTTAGGGCAACCGACCAGTGAGCAATCAGTTTTGCTTGCCAAGTCGTTTGGCTGTGCTAGATGGTTTTACAATTACGCTCTAAACTTAACATCCGAAACTTACAAGCAAACTGGAAAAGGATTAAGCAGAGACGAAATAATTAAGCTGCTGCCTTCCTTAAAAAAAGAGCATGAGTGGTTAAGCGAAGCACCGTCGCAGGTATTACAACAAGCTGCTTTAAATCTTTCTAGTGCTTTCCTTAACTTTTTTGAAGGTAGAGCTAAATATCCTAACTTCAAGAAAAAGCAAAATAGGCAGTCGATTAGATTTCCTCAACACTGTAAGTTAAAAGATGATGTTTTGGTATTACCTAAAATTGGTGAAGTCTATTGCCAAGTTTCACGGCAACCAGAGGGAGACTTAAAGTCTGTTACGGTTTCAGTTAATCCATCAGGAGAATATTTCGCATCTTGTCTCTATGATGATGGCAAGGATTTACCCCAAAAATCATCAGAAGGAAAAGCTGTCGGGATAGATGTTGGACTAACCCATTTTGCTATTACATCAGATGGGACTAAACACGGGAATCCTCAATACTATCGTAAGTACGAACAAAGATTAGCGAGGAGACAAAAGAAACTAAGCCGCCAGCAAAAAGGCTCTAAGAATCGAAATAAAGCTAGAGTTAAAGTTGCTAAAGTTAACTCTAAAATCGTTCGTTGTCGTGAAGATTTTCTGCACAAACTAAGTCGTAAATTAGTTGACGAAAACCAAGTCATAGTGGTGGAAAATCTGGCAGTCAGAAACATGGTCAAAAACCCTAAACTAGCAAAATCAATTAGTGATGCTGGTTGGGGTCAATTCTGTACTATGTTAAAATACAAGGCTGAATGGGAAGGAAAAATCTATATAGGGTCTGCTGAAAAAGTTTTTCGTAGGGACAGGGTGTGGGGTGTGGGGTGTGGGGTGTGGGGTGTAGGTTTTTACCGATTCTCATCTGGTCAATTACCTAATTTTCAGAGAAAAAGTACCTGAATTTTACCCCGATCGCTTCCAGAACTGGTACTTTTTGATTGACAAAAAGTCTGAAAGTATTACCCAAAAAGGTTTTTAGATTTATTCAGCAAGCCCTATATAGAAGTAGATAGATTCTTTCCTAGCTCTAAGACTTGTAGTAACTGTTTAAATCCTGTTGATAGTTTGAGTTTAGATATTCGTAGTTGGCAATGTCCTAAGTGTGGAGAAAACCACGATAGAGACATCAATGCCGCTAAGAATATTCGGGATGAAGGTTTACGAATTTTGGCGGTAGGGCATACCGCTACTGCTTCTGGAGGGAGAGTAAGACCAAGTAAAGGCACTGCTTTTGCAAGGCATCTCCCTGTGAACGAAGAATCCCTCGCATGAGTGCGATGGGAGTGTCAAACCAAAAGAAAACCGAGAGGGCTAGGAAAAAAGCCGGAAACTCCTCTGGATTTCCTCCTTTTTCCAGGCGGAATCTAGGCTTTAAGATGAATGGGATGTTAGGAAGTTCCCGAAAAAATTTGGGGTTAGGGTTATCGGTGTTAGGGGTTAGGGTTTTTTCGCAGAGAATGAACAGTAACCGCTAATCAGTGACAAGAAAGTAGCGAAGTTTTCACCTAACACTATCTCAGTGGTTGGACAGAAGTGAAGTTAACTGTGGGGTAAGGAATGCCAAAAAGCCTAGACTTAAGATAAAATTATATCCAACCAGATGCAGTATAGGAGTTTAGCCAATGTCTAACGAAACTGTTACTTATTCCCTAGAAGCTGTCCTAACCAGGATTGAGGGAAAGATCGATAAGATTGATGAGCGCTTGACAAAAGTAGAAATAGGATTAACCGATCTCAAAGGGGATATTAAAGTGTTAGACGAGAAAATCGAAGGCATCGACAATCGGCTAATATCGGTAGAGGGAACCCAAAAAAATCAGGTCTGGACATTAATTATCCTTTTGGGGAGTGCCATTTTTACGGCCGGATGGAAAGTATTTTTTTCCAGTAATATCTGATCTTTCTAATTCTCAACAAGACTACAGTTAACCGCTCCTGAAAGAAAATTTTCTTAAAGCCTAGACTTAAGATAAAATTATATCCAACCGGATGCAGTATAGGAGTTTAGCCAATGTCTAACGAAACTGTTACTTATTCCCTAGAAGCTGTCCTCACAAGGATTGAGGGAAAGATCGATAAGATTGATGAGCGCTTGACAAAAGTAGAAATAGGATTAACCGATCTCAAAGGGGATATTAAAGTGTTAGACGAGAAAATCGAAGGCATCGACAATCGGCTAATATCGGTAGAGGGAACCCAAAAAAATCAGGTCTGGACATTAATTATCCTTTTGGGGAGTGCCATTTTTACGGCCGGATGGAAAGTATTTTTTTCCAGTAATATCTGATCTTTCTAATTCTCAACAAGACTACAGTTAACCGCTCCTGAAAGAAAATTTTCTTAAAGCCTAGACTTAAGATAAAATTATATCCAACCGGATGCAGTATAGGAGTTTACCAAATGTCTAACGAAACTGTTACTTATTCCCTAGAAGCTGTCCTCACAAGGATTGAGGGAAAGATCGACTCGCTTGAGAAGCGGGTTAACGAAAGATTTGACAAGGTAGAAGATCGGTTAACCAAACTAGAAATAGGAGTAACTGATCTCAAAGGTGATATTAAAGTGTTAGACGAGAAAATCGAAGGCATCGACAATCGGCTAAAATCAGTGGAAGGAACCCAAAAAAATCAGGTCTGGACATTAATTATCCTTTTGGGAAGTGCCATTATTACGGCTGGGTGGAAAGTATTTTTTTCCAGTAATATCTGAGTTCTCTAATTCTCAACAAGACTACAGTTAATCGCTCCTGAAAGAAAATTTTCTTAAAGCCTAGACTAAGATAAAATTATATCCAACCAGATGCAGTATAGGAGTTTAGCCAATGTCTAACGAAACTGTCACTTATTCCCTGGATGTCGTCCTTAAAGAAATTAAAGACAGTATCAAGGAAGTTAGTCAAAAATTCGATAAGATTGATGAGCGCTTGACAAAAGTAGAAATAGGAATAGCCGATCTCAAAGGGGATATTAAAGTGTTAGACGGGAAAATTGAAGGCATCGACAATCGGCTCAGATCAGTAGAGGGAACCCAAAAAAATCAGGTCTGGACATTAATCATCCTTTTGGGAAGTGCCATTATTACGGCTGCTTGGAAAGTATTTTTTTCCAGTAATATCTGAGTTCTCTAATTCTCAACAAGACTACAGTTAACCGAACACAAAAGGATAAAACCTTGTTTCTGTTTGACTGGATTTCCTCATTGCTTATTTACCAATACAAAAACGGCTAAAAATGCGATCAAGTACCGATTCAGTCACTTCTTCGCCGGTAATTTCTCCTAAGGATTGAATGGCAGTACGCAGATCGATCGACCAAAAATCAAAAGGTAAATTTTGGTCAATTGTTTTTTTGACCTGTTGCAAAGCAATTTTCGCCCTAGTTAAAGCGGCCGCTTGTCGTTGATTAATGGCTAAATCTAAATTAGCCGCCTGTAATTCTTGATTTTGGACAGCATTAATAAGACTTTTTTCTAAGTCTTCAATACCCTGATTTTGGGCGGCGGATAGCTTGACAACGCGCTTAATTTCTGCTGGGTAAATTACTGTTTCTGGATTAGCCAAATCAATTTTATTAATCACTAAAATTAATCGGCGATCGCTGACAGAGCGATAAATTTCCTCGTCTTCCTGGGTCCATCCTGACTCTGCGGAGACGGTTAAGAGAACTAAATCAGCAGACCGGGCCGTTTGACGGGAACGTTCCACCCCAATTTGTTCGACTCGATCGCTGGCCGAGCGAATTCCTGCCGTATCGAGGACTTGTACGGGGATTCCCGCCACAACTAGCTGAGATTCGACAATATCGCGGGTAGTGCCGGGTAAATCGGTGACAATCGCTCGATCGCTCCGACTCCAAGCATTTAACAAACTGGATTTACCCACATTCGGCCGCCCCACGATCGCCACTTTCAGACCACTACGCAGCAATTCCCCGCGCTCGGCGGTGGCCAAAATTAAATTTACTTGACAAAAAACCTGTTCTATGCTATGGAGAACCGCCGCGTGATCCAAGGGCGGTAAATCTTCTTCAAAGTCAATACGGGCCTCAATTTCAGCCAAAATATCGAGACAGGTGGCGCGCAAATGGCGGATCGGTTGAGCGAGTTTCCCCTGTAAACCAGCGAGGGCAAATTGTGCCGCTTGGGGAGAACGCGCCCCAACGAGATCGACGACGCTTTCGGCTTGAGTTAGGTCAATTCTGCCGTTGAGAAAGGCACGCAGGCTAAATTCCCCCGCTTGTGCCAAACGCGCCCCATTTTCTAGACATAACTGTAACACCTGTTGTACGGGCATAATGCCGCCATGACAGTGAAATTCCACCACATCCTCGCGGGTGAAAGAGCGGGGCGCTAACATGAGCAACAGCAAAGCTTCATCGATAATTGCTTGACTTTGGGGATGCCGGATATAACCGTAGAGAAGACGATGACTTTGCCATTTTTGACGATTGGGGCTATGGAAAAGCCGACGAGCGATCGCCACTGCTTCACTACCGGATAAACGGACAATACCGATGCTACCCTGTTCCGGAACGATCGCCGTAGCGATGGCGGCGATCGTATCCCCTGTGTTTAACATCTCTTAATCACTCCTTGCTAAAATTGAAGTCGGTATCAATTTTGTCAGCATTTATGCCCGAAAATATGCGCTCACGGTCATTAAAAGCGAGAAATAAAGAAAATAGCCTAATTAATCGTCTGACGCGCTCCTGTCGCTACTGGTGGGTTCGCTTAATGCGATTACAAGGACATCCTAGGGAAATTGCCAGGGTTGACATCTCCCCGCTTTAAAAAGACGGGGATTCTAATCGGTGAATAGAAGCGGGTTGAAACCGCGCTTCTATTCGATTACGATCTATTTTAGAAAGGCTATCCAATTTATATCGTTGTGGCACTGTCAAAGATGCCCTACCCACCTTATCTAGAGAAACCCCTAGCTGTGTGGCTACTTTTTTAATGATATTGGCCGCACCGTTGCAATCAGCATTAATTAATTGACCACTAAAAGCTTTAAACAAACCTCTTTTAATTCTTTTACCTGATGACTGCCACCCTTCGGGTTTCTGGTTCTTCGGTTTGTCTTATGCAACGGACAGGGTTACAAGGAATGAAACTCTTATATAGAAAGACATTCGGGGATTTATGTCAATTGTTTTCGATCTAGAGCGAACTAATCAATTAAGTCTCTTGCCAGATAAGGATTTAGTCGATTTATGCCCCCCTATTGAACCATACCAAGTAACGAAGAACCGGGTTTCTCACCGAATTTAGGTAGCGAATCACCATCTAAAAAAGAAGCCTTTGAGGTGTAGCTTTCCTCAGTCTCAACGAATTTAATCCCGTACTTTTCACACAATTGACAAATGCGATTTTTAAGCTTCGCTGTGGGAATACTAACAAATTCCTGATTAACTTTCTTTCCTAACTCAATCGAGTCTTTTTGTCGCTGATTCCCTCCAAAAACGACAGTATAAATGTCATTGCCGAGACACCAATTGATAATAAAACGAGCAGCTTTATTGGTAGCGTCTCTCATCTGTCGGTTACGCCTTTCGGTTATTTTAGCTAATTCATCATCCCAGTAACCCGGCGGCTTACCAGTCTTAATTTGAGCAACTCGCTTGTTATGCCATTGATTTTGAGACTTAGCCTTTTTTCCGTCAAAGATAAAAGACTTTCCCGTGTTAGAAACGCAGGTTAACCAGTTACCCAATCCGTGATCTATTCCTAGTACAGTGTTATTAGGCTTAACTTTCTCTTGATCGGGTTGCTTATAAACACACTCAAGATAAAAACTAAGATTTCTAGGAACGATCCGAAACTCTTTAATGTCTTCAAACCTCAAATTAGACGGCATTGGCAGATAAAAACTATCAATCCCGAACCAAGCTTTTACCTGATCCCCCAACGAAAACCTTAACCCTTTTTCGGTTAACTTCACATATCTTGCCGTATAGGTTACTACTGCCATCCCCCCTTTCTTTCGATATTTAGGTGGTCTAGGCTTATTAGGTAATTGCCCTTTATTCCAAAGACCTAAAAGCCCTTTATAGGAAGAAAAAGATTCAGCAACATCATGTAGCAATTGTTGAGCGCAACATGACCGCATGGCTCGAAAATGAGGGTTATTTTTCAACTGAGAATCAAGGTCATATTTACCGATATATCGCCCTGCCTTAAAAAGCATTTGCCGACAATAATAAATACCACAATTAGCCAGCTTGTTAGCTTCTTCACAGACAAACTCTAAGACAGCCCTTATCTCGCTGTCTGTATGGATGAGAACTTCTTGAACTCCGTACATCTTGACTTACCTCCTGTATATAGGATATGTTGGAAATACACTATTTGTCAAGGGTAGATGGAAGATTATAGAAGAAATCCTCATTCGGTAACACTACTTAACTATCACTTTGTCTGGTGTCCAAAACGGAGAAAAGCGGTATTAAAAGGGGACATTAAGTTAAGAGCGCAGTCGATTATTTTTGACCTGTGCAAAGAAAATAACTGGAGGTTGGTCGCAACGCGCTCGCTACGCGAGAACGCGCTCGCTACGCGAGAACGCATTAGAAATAATGCCAGATCATATTCATTTATTTTTGGAATCAGACCCTAGTTATTCCCCGACCACAATAATTAAAAGAATCAAAGGGAGACTATACTTTAGACGTTCATAATCTGAGATTTATTAAACTTCTGAAATCGGAGAGTCAGCAAGGAATACAGTTCTTTTTTATGTTTCAGATTGGCATCATTCAGACATTCATAAATGGCTGAAGAAAAGTCAGAAAAGTTTTCATAATATTTACCATATAAACATTTCTTTTTGACAAATTTCCACAGCCTTTCAATTAAATTTAGATTAGGCGAATAAGACGGTAGATAGAGTAGCTCTATTGACAAAGAAAGAGCCAATTTTTTAACAATTTTACATTTCTGATAGCGGGCATTATCTAATACGAGAGTGATGGGAATCATTAGTCCTAAAGCAGCTATTTTTGACCGGAGTTCACAGACTTGAGTTGCTGTAATATAAGTGTCATTCGTAACCAGAATAACTTCATGAGTTATTGCATTTAATGCTCCTAAAACATTGAAGCGTTTACGCCCGCTCGGTGACTTATACCATTTTTCTTTATTCGCGTCACAACGAATACAGGCTTGGCAAGCATTCGAGCGTGGATGTCTGTCATGGATTTAGAAATTTGGTATTAACAAAAAGTCTCTCAAAACACCAAACAAAACCGAGAAATGCTCCCATGACGAAGTGAGCGGCATCAACAAAAAAAAGGCTCTTCGGTTTGTGTTATGCAATGGACGAGGGTTATAAGGGATGGAACCCTTATAGAGAAAGGCATTTAGCGATTTTTGTCAATTGTTTTTGATCTAGAGCGAACTAATCAATTAAATCTTTTGCCAGATAAGGATTTAGTCGATTTATGCCACCCTATCGAACCATACCAAGTAACGAAGAACCAAAAAAAACAGCCCTTTTTCCTTCTTTAGCCTCATTTAGTCTGGGTTCTAGCTTTTTTTCTTTGTATTCCTCTTGTTCATCCCGGTCAGCTTTAGAAGGAAGAGAACCTACTTTTAAACATTTCATTCCCATTGATTTTAAAAATTTTCTCACTTGGGTAGGACTTCGTTTTATTCCCGTCAATTCTTCTATCCTATATACAGCTTCATTTATTGTGGCTGGTGGATTTTTATCGAAGTATTTTTTGAGCGTTTCTTTTTGAGACTCTAATTCACTTTTAGGGCGATAGAAGTTGATTTCTTTTAATTTTTCTATTCCGCCTTCTTCATAATCTCGAAGATAGGTTAATAAGGTATTTGGCGAGATTCCTGCTAACTGACAAATTTTTTTGTGCGGTATCTTTTGGCTCTTTAACCAGAGAACTTCCATCTTCAGTTGAACCCGGGGATGGGGATGATGAAATCTTTCCTAAGACAGTGAGTTCTTTTCTTCTTCCGTGAATTCTAGGTTAATCATGTTTTTAATGAGTGCTTTGCTTCTAATTATGACTCTTAAACTATATTATTGTCCTTGAGTAAAAAATGCAAGTTGTAGCCGTGCAAAGTATATTTACCTTCGGGTATTACCCACGACAGTTAATGCAGTTCATGGGGAATTAGCGCGAATCATCAAAAATTACTCCGAAGTGGAACTAGCAGGAGCATTTATAGTCGTAGAACCGGATGGTCATAGGTTTAGAAAGCCGTTGCTTTATTAAGTCAGGTGCAACGTTGTGTTATACCCGATCGCTTTGGCAATCACTTAATCTTGGCGATCGATATGATGTAGCCTGTGTTAGCGTTAGCGTAACCCACGGATTTTGAACATTAGATAAGGTGCGTTCACTTCGTTAACGCACCCTACAAGATCGGCGTGCTGCTACGCAGTGCCTTCGGCATCGCACTCTGTTATGAGTTGATTGATGTTGGGTTTCCTTGCGTCAATCCAACCTACGGGCGAGGCGATCTGCTACGCAGTGCCTTTGGCATCGCACTCATAATAGTTGACGAAATTCTGCGACTGTCAAACCAGCATCTTGAACAATTCCACCCATTGTAAATGCCTTAATTGGATTGTGCCTTGGAAGAGCAACTTGACGCACCCCATCACTCATGATGATATGTTTGCCTTGGCGAATGATCCGAAAGCCTACCTTCTCCAAGGCTCGTACTGCATCTAGGTGATTTACGCCAGGAATTCTAGGCATAGTTACACCTGCATTTCAATTTCACGAATTTCCCCATCTTGCAAGCGTTCTTCTAAGGCTGCAAGATACTCACGAATTGCATCTTGGATATTGGTTAATGCCTCTTCCTCAGTATCTCCCTCGGACCAACAACCGGGGAGCGCAGGAACGCCAACAGTAATTCCTTCTTCAGAACGATAAAGGACAATTTTGTATTTCATCATAAGTTCCTTCTAGATAGCACTCCATTTTAGCTTGATAGAATTATGGATGTGGGATCAAATTGTAGCAACAGCGGAACCTCACAGCAAACTTGATATGGTTGGGTTTCCTTGCGTCAACCGTTCGGCAAAGGCTCACGGCCGAAGTTCAACCTACAGGCTACTCTAGGCTATTTATTCCCCTAGAAACGAATCGCACCGTTACATTTCATTAACGCACCCTACAAGATCGGCGTGCTGCTACGCAGTGCCTTCGGCATCGCACTCAACCAACCAAGTGACGGCGTTCTGGTGCAGCGACTTGTTATACGGCTGTTTTTGTGCAATGTGATCTAAAATAAGGGCATCTTACGACTAGGTGACAACAATGTATAAAATTTCTGTTAACCCTCAAATTCATTTTGGGAAGCCCTGCATAGAAGGGACGCGCATCACTGTGCAGAGTGTTCTTGAGTTGCTAAATGAGGGACTCTCTTTCAGTATAATTATTCAGGATTATTACCCTGATTTACAAATTGAAGACATTCGTGCTTGTCTGCAATATGCTATCGCTTTAGTAGCGGCTGAAGACATTAAACTTGTGTCGGCTTAATAATGAAATTTCTTCTCGATCAAGACGTTTACGCAATCACTGCGAGATTTCTAATTGATGCTGGACATGATGTGGTTCTTGTTACTCAGCACCGACCAACCTGATACGGTCGGTGTGCAACGGGATTGTTAGACCGTACCTCACAGATCGCTTATGATCAATTTATTCTCGCATATCTAGAAGTTTAAGCCATGTCACTCACTGAGTTAATTCTTCTGGTCAACAATCTGAGCCAGACAGACAAATTATCACTCTTCAAACTCCTAGCTGCACAAATCCCGGATGCTGAACTACAGGTTATCTTTTCCGCATCAGAGTATCCGATTTGGTCGCCCTACGATGCCACGGAAGCCGCCAATATTCTGATGCATATGATTCAGGATGACGGAGAGGCATCTACCCATGCCTAGTACAGTCGAATTTCCCCTTTCCGACGATGAAGCATTACCCACGATTCCCATCACTCTGAGTCATGCAGGCCTTTCTGTTTCTGCGAATGCCCTGCTGGATACCGGATCTACGGTCAATCTATTACCTTACGACATCGGGCCGCAATTGGGTGCAATTTGGGAGGAACAAACTGTCCGCTTGCCATTGGCCGGAAATCTTGCAAGGGTTGAAGCACGAGGGTTATTTGTGTATGTTCAAATTGGGAATTTGGAACCTGTTCGTCTAGCCTTTGCTTGGGCAAAAACTTCTCAGATACCCTTAATTCTTGGGCAAACGAACTTTTTTCGAGAATTTGATGTCTGTTTTCAACGATCGCGATGCACGATCGAAATTATCCGCTTCTAATAAGGGTCGATGTGTTTTGGGTGGGATCGTGCTTTTGGTTAGTGTTGATAGAGAAAAGCAATGCTGGGTTTCCTGCCGTCAACCCAGCCTACGGCGATCAGCGATCGCACTAAAAACGAGGTTGCTGACACTGAATGCTAGGATCTAAAATTCGAGTACTGAGGCACATCCGATATATATACGATTCATTACGCATTCTTTGCATATCCAGTTTAGATTTTTCGATTTTACCATCCGTATAACCCCAATCATAGCAGTTACGACTGCGTTCATTTTCTGATGTATTGTTGTGTGTACCTCCATTAAAACCTGCCGACCAACCACTGGAGTAGGCGGGAGCAAGTCAGTTTTGTCAGAACATAAATACTATTCAATAGCTAAAGACTGTTATTTAGGTAAGCACAGCGGTGTTTAAGCACTTGAGGGATATTTTCTTCATTCCACTGGGCTCCAGAAATTTTCAGTCGTCGGTCAATCTGTTTAACCGTGGATTCAACGGCTCCCGAAGCAATAGAGCAAATCTCTTCTTGTTGATAGTAATTATAATTAACAATTCGATGACGATGAATCTCTAAATAACGACAGAAATTTTCAGCTCGTTCGTTTTTTAAAGGAGAGATTAATGCTATTGTTTCCTCAATTTTGCCCTGCCATAATAAACTTGCTGCTTTTTTCAATCTCTTCACTGAACCGCCGACTTTATGAAGATTTTCTACCAAATGAAACCAGTCAAGTATTTCTCTTTTTTCTCCTGGACAATCCCAGTTTTTCACAATTTTCCCAATACCGGGATGTCCGTCTCCCAAACAGGTAAGGGGGTCAGATAAAGGTTGTTGATTAACCCAATATATTAACGATTCATTCTCTCCAAACCAAGCTTTTCTTAGGAAAGTATCAACACAGATTGCTTGATAATCTTTCCAGATACAAGCCTCTCCCTTAGTTTCGGTTCTTAAGCGCACTTTTCCTCCATCTAGACTAATTTCTTGAACGGGGTTTCCTGATTCTTCTTCGGCAAATTGGTGGCGATGGACTAATCGTTGTTGAGTCCTAGCCGAGACCTTCATCCCTATATAAAATTGAATATCTCTGGCGGCATTTTCATAAGAAACATTGGCACTAGCTCTTAAACAACAGCGTTCTAAGTAAGGACTAATTTGGTTATTACGAGGAATATTTAAACGGATTGCTTGTTTTTCTGTCAGGCATAATTCTCCGATGATGCTTTTTATTTTTCTCGGTCTCCCGGCTTGAGTTCCTGTCGTTTTTGTGACCAAAAAAAATCCTAGTTTCGGAGTTATATATTTTCAGGTCTGTTCTCTTATTGTCGTCTCTATTCCCTCTAAAGTTTGAATTTTTTCAGCCTCAGCTTCCTGATGAAGAATCTTGGCTATCGCTTGAATATGTTGGTTAAGTTCTTGTTGTTGCTCTGGAGTCATTTTTGTCTTTTCCCTACTCTTTTCTCTATCCCATACCCAATTGATGCTTTTGTCAAGTAGTTTATTTGTTCTTCAGCTTTGACTTGCTCCCGGAGTAGGCTGTTTTCATAGAGGAATTATTTTGGCAACTTCCACGTCTATTGGAAGATTGTGCTTGTATTACCAAGTTGCTATTTCCGGCTAATACAGAAGTCATGATAGTTGTAGTTAGGGTCTGCTGAAAAAGTTTTTCGTGGGGGCAGGGTGTGGGGTGTGGGGTGTAGGGTGTAGGGTTTTACCGATTTTGAGGTAGTCAGTTACCTAATTTTCAGGGAAAAAGTCCAGGAATTTTACCCCCGATCACTCCAATGGTAGGCACTTTTTGAGGGAAAAAAAGTCTAAAAGCCTTATCCAACAAAGTTTTTAGATTTATTCAGCAAGCCCTAGTTATCAATAATTTATGAAATCTGTTCATGATTATTTCCTTTGATGTAATCCCGCCTAACGGCTAAGAAGTCATGATAGTTGTAGTTATCAATAATTTATGAAATCTGTTCATGATTATTTCCTTTGATGTAATCCCGCCTAACGGCTAAGTTGAGCGGCGGCTAATTTCTGTTGCATCGTCACCAACCTCTTTTCTCTGTCCGCTCCAACGTGTTGTTAGACCGTGTTTTCGAGACAAGTTTACAACTTCTCTGCCGCCTTCCTCTTGTTGCTTTTGTAAGTCAGCAAAGATGGCTTTCAAGTCATGATTGAATGACCGAGAATACTCTTCACGAATTCTGTGAATCTCTTCGACAATTTCATCTTGAAACATAATCAACCTCCTAGAAGTTCATAAGGTGTACAAAGAATCGGTAACTGATATCCAAGATCAAGGCTAATCTCCGCCAATTTTCCCTGTATTTGAGCATTGGCAATGTGCTTGCAATTCCATGTCAGCAGATAATCCATGCCGTGAACAGTCGCGACCGCGATATGAACAGCATCAACATCAGCTTTTGTTGGAAGGTTGCTACGTTCCAAAAATCGCTCTGCTAAATCGAGTACATTTTGATTCAAGTCGAGTAAAGATAGATTACCGAGAATTTCTAGTCGTTGAGACGCGATCGCGACATCGCCTTGTGAGGTTTCTTTTACAACCGCTTGTGAGGAGTAGAGTTGGAAGTCACCGCGGCGTGTATTCCACCACTCTCTCGTTATTTCAATATTAGCCGCCACAATAATATCTCTGCTCGGTCGAGCGGTAAGGTAGCCTAAGATACTGGTTTCAATATAGACGGTTTCGCTCACAGAAATCTAGAAAATCTCTCCAATCCCTATCCTACCAGATTTACTCTTGTTTCCGAGGGTGTTGGGTTTCCTGAGCGTCAACCCAGCCTACAAGATCGGCGATCTTTAAACTCTATGATGGAGCAACAGCAAAACCTTAATTAGAGAAAACCATTCATGTACAGTATGTGGTCTAAAATTCGTCGACGAAGAGAAAGTCCGACTGCATCACAGCGACGGAAATCATAACAATTGGAAAACTAATAATCTTTTCATTAGCTCTACATTGTCTCAACCAAAATGTGCAATTTTATGGGTAAAGCAACAGATGAATTAGGTAAAAAGTAGCTTTAAAAGCGAGCAAATAATCGCTCTAATAAGCTAAACTTACTCAATTTCTTTTTGATTTGCTCTAATAAACTAAACCAGGTTAGTTTCTGATCGATTTGGCTGCGCTGATATCCCCAGGCTGCTAGCATTCCAAAGACAACTGTAGCCCAGATTAGCCATTGCCAATCTAGCCAAATATGAACTTTTTCACTGGGTATTCCTCCTGCCCAAAGAGCGATTTGAGCATAGTGGTAGGTAGGTATGGGCAGGTAAGGAAGTAAATTTTGTACAGTTTTAGGTAAGATTTTTATTGGTAAAATCAGTCCCGATACAATCCACACTATCATAATCGGCAGAGTGAAATAACCGAAAATATCTTTATCAATCCAGTATCCCAAAGCAAGCATCATTGCATTCAAAGGAATCATGCCGACTATCAAAATACAGAAAACAAATAGCCAGGTCAAAAAGGGTTGGTCAAAGTCTAAAGTTACGGCAAAAAAGGAGAAGAGTAAGGCAAGGCAAAGCCCTGAAATAAATATAGCAACTATAATTTTAGCCACTATATATATTGGTGGAGGAAGAGGCGTGACTTGCAATAATTTCATCCAACCCTTGGTTTTTTCTTCAGCCACTTTTGTTCCAAAAGTTTGTATAGAAATGATTAATAGACCTAAAATCGCATAGGCAATTAACTGCTGGTAAATTAGCTGTTTGTCGACCATATTACTATATATATATACGATAAATAGAGGCAGCAGCAGACTAAAAACCAGCACCATTGGCTTGCGCCACAACTGAAGAAACTCAACTCGAACTTGCTCTTTAAGGATCTCAAATGATTTATTTGGGGGAGATACATTCACTTCTCTTAAACTATCTACTTGATTAGTAATTGATGAAATGACAGTATCACTCACTATTTCGCCATTATTGAATTCTACAATTCTAGGTTCTTCGTTACTTGGTATGGTTCGATCAGGGGGCATAAATCGGCTAAATCCTTATCTGGCAAGAGACTTAATTGATTAGCTCGTTCTAGATTGAAAACAATTGGCAAAAATCGAAGCAATGTCTTTCTATATAATGGTTTCATCCCTTATAACTCCCGTCCATTGCATAACACAAACCGAAGAACCCAATTCTAGTCGCCAGTTCTCTGGCACGTGACAGATCTTCAATTGTTGACGTTGTTTGTTCAGTTTGAGCAGAATTCTCCTCTGGCATACAAATTAGGATAGTTTTACCCTGACTTGATAAATCTCTCATGAGTTGCCAAAATAGTCTTCTTCCTGGTGGGTCTAAATTAGCGGTTGGCTCATCAAAAAGTAATAGATCGGGGTTGCCAGATAAAGCTAGAGCAATCAGAAGCCTCTTGTTCCTGCCTTGACTAAGTTCTTGCTGATTTTTTAGAAGAGTTTTGCGCCAATTTTTAAGCTCGAATAGCTTAATTGCTTCATCTATCCCGAAGGGATTGGAGTAATAGCTCTGAAAAAGACTGATAATTTCTTCTACAGTAAGTTGTTCAGGTAATTCCACCTTTGAGAAAACTATTCCCATGCGTTCTTTAATTTCCCTTGGGATTAGATTATCTGATAGCTGATTGCCAAAAAGCTCTACCTGACCTTCAGAGGGAGTATAGACTCCTGTTATTATGTTGAGGGCAGTAGTTTTCCCCGAACTATTCAGTCCTAGTAAAAGAACGAACTCTCCCTCGTTTATCGTCAAACTTATGTCATTCAAAGCTTGGCGAATCCCATCGGGGCATTCCTCACTTTTTTCGACACGGAAGAATTTAGAAACATTCTATAAGTTGATTACACTCATATCTTTGACAACAAAAGGTTAAATAGTTGAGAATGCCAGTAAACATCTACAAGAGTACGATCCACCACAAGGCTATTGCTATTGCTCCCACGCCTATTGCTATTTCCGTCCAATGATCTTCAGAAGGTTTTTGCTGTGTGGATGGTTGTTCGATATTAACTGTGCCGTTTTTCCCTGCTTTCGCTGATGTATTACCTCCTATATCATTATCGGTATTTGCCTGACAGTTAAAGCTCGCAATACAAAAACTTCGACTTACTGAAGCTTTACCTACAACAAATGTTGTTCCTGATAAAAGCACTATGAGTATCATTGCTAAAGCTATACCAAACGGCTGCTTCAGAAATTGCTTTAACTCTCCGTTTGGAGACTGTTTTACTCGGATGTCGCTAGAATTATCAACATCAGGTTTCTGATTTCTAAGGTCTTGAGACATCATTCTTTCTCCTCTAGGGTATTAAACAGCCAGTAGCTAAACATAACGCGATCGCACCTGCTCCGATTGCTACGGGAATCAACCAGTCCAAAGAGTTCTCATCTTTGTCCGAAGATTCTTCTATATCTAGATTATCTAAATATAGATTTTCTCTAATTCGTTCTGATACAGGATCTACAGGTACTGGTAATAATCCAGGGTTGATTCCACGATAGTTTGTGGAAATTTCAGGAGAATTAGCAAGGGGCAATTTTTGAGCATCCAGATATTGCATTATCCCTGTTTGGAGAAAAAGTATAGGAGTCCAAACTAAAAGAAGCACTATTAGGGATTTTTGGGTCAAAACTTGTTTAATCTGATGAAAATATTTCGCCAATAACTCCGAAATAAGCTGATAAGACATCGGAAATTCTCTCCTTGAATGTCAATGGATAGTTTTAATTTAACCGGGAGCATCTCACTTATGCAATGAGTATTAATGCTTATAGCAGTCAAAAACTAGAAAATCCTGAACTTGATCACAAAGAGAAATGAGATTATAATAGTTATAACTTACAATTCAGAATAGCTCTCGATGGGAGTAATAATTCCATGTTATCAGAAAATGAAAAAAGAATTAAAGAGTTATGTCAAGAGTTAGGGCAATGTCTCTATGAGCAATCCCAAATTAAGAAATTTAATAACTTGGGAGAGATAGAGGAGACAGTCAGAGATTTAATGATTCATTATGTTAACCCAGAAATCGGTATTTTTTTGTCAAAACAAGCACAGAAGAAACTGCCGGTCGGACGAGAAAAGTGAAAAGTATTTTGGGGGAATTACCAATTACAGAAAAACAAGCGAAAAAATTAGAAATAAAGTCTCGGACTCAGATGAGTCCAATGTTAGAGAAGAACTGTTTGCTATTAAGTGGCGATGAATCCTACGAGAAATCGGCGCAGAAAATCAAATCATTGACAGGGATTGCTGTTTCTCACAGTACCCAACAACGCCTCGTACATCGCTATGCTTTTGAAGAATTACCGTCTAACCCAGAAGTGGAAGTGGAAGTGGAAGAAATGAGCCTAGATGGCGGTAAGGTACGACTAAGAACTGCCAAGGGAAAAGCCTTAATTTGGCGTGATTATAAAGCAGTGAGTTTTCATCAACTGGGGGTAGCGGCTTTTTTTCAAGATAACTCAGCTTTATTAGATTTGGTTAATTCTCAAGTTTTGGCTAAACCTTTAATTTGTTTAGGAGATGGACATGATGGTATCTGGAATTTATTTGGTCAGATAGGAGAGAAACAGGAAAGAATTGAAATATTGGATTGGTATCATTTAATCGAAAACCTCTATAAAGTTGGCGGGTCATTCCAGCGGATTGATGAGGTAAAATGTTTTCTATGGAAGGGGGAAGTGGATGCTGCTATCTCCTGTTTTGAGGGATGGTCAGAGCCGCAAGTGGAGAATTTTATTATTTATTTGAACAAGCATAAACATCGAATTGTCAATTATGGTTATTTTCAAGAAGAGGGGATTTCCATTGGTTCTGGCTCTGTGGAATCTCAGGTGAAACAAATTAGTTTTCGTGTTAAAATTGCCGGTGCAAGTTGGAATTCTGGCAATGTACCGCAAGTCCTTCGTCATCGCTGTGCCTATCTGAATGGTTCTCTTTTTTAACTTTTTTATTTACCTCATTAAGCATAAATGCTTAATGCAAAGGTGAGATGCTCCCATGCGTTATGCGTTACGAATTTTATTGGAAAAATGGTCAGCCGAAAAACGTTTACCTAATCGCGGTTTAGTTTATGAAAATCTCAGTATTGAGCAAGAAGAAATTTTGCTATCTGAAATTGCTTATCAGAATTTTGTAGCAGATAAACTTTTTTTAGAAAAACGAGAAGTTGTTAAGCAAATTAAAGATCACCTTAAACAAAACTTAAATGCTCCACAACATTTAGACGGAGAAAAAGTATTAAAAACCATTGAAATTGAACAGGGAATTGGGAGCATCCCAATTTTGCCATAAGTATAAATGCTTAGAGACTAAAAACGTTAGCTAAGGCAAAATAAAGAGAAACAATTAAACGGTAGAATCATGAATACAGACCAAAAAGAACAACTAGATCAACATTTAAAAGCCATTGCTCAAATTCTAGTCGATAATACCCCAGAAGAACAACTACGTAGCTTTGAGGGCATTGAAACCGCCCTGCGAGACCATTGGCTGACTACATTGGGTCCTGCCATAGGCAATTTTTTTTTGAATCAGCAACAGGAACCCAAGCAGGGCGAACCAAAAGCGTAAGCAGTATCATAGGGAAAGTCAAGATAAGCGAGAAACAAGCCGATAAACTAGGATTAAGCAAGAATAATCGATTAAGTCCCATGCTGGAGAAATGTTGCTTAGGAGCAGTGGCTAAAGTCTCTTTTGAAGATGCGGAAAAAGCTATCAAAATGGCGACAGGAATGGCAGTTTCAGGCAGTAGTCAACAGAGGCTTGTACAAAGATATAAATTTGAGGAAGCAGAAGCAAAGAGTCCGGTAGAAGCATTGAGTGTAGAGGTCGGAAAAGTCAGAATCAGAACGCCCAAAGGACAACCGAGTCAAGGTCGAGATTACAAAGCAGTAAGTCTGCATGGTCAAGAATGTGCGGGATTTTTTCAGCAAAATGAAGAATTACTGGAATGGGTGAACCGTCAGCCCTTAACAGAGGTAGTCACCTGTTTAGGAGATGGTCATGATGGGGTGTGGAATCTGATGGAGAAAATCGGTGTTAAAAGGAGAGAAATATTGGATTGGTATCATTTAGTAGAGAATATGAAGAAAATAGGCGGGTCAAACAAGCGTCTGAATAGAATCAAAGAGAATTTATGGAAAGGAGAGGTGAAAAGAGTTTTAGAGGAATTAGAGGGATGCAAAAAGAAACAGGCTATAAATTTCACCAAATATGTCGATAAACATCGAGAAAGAATACCCAATTACGAACTCTATCAATCACAAGGGATTTGCATCGGTTCTGGAAGTGTAGAGTCAAAGATTAAGCAAATAGGTGCAAGAATGAAAATTGTGGGAGCACAATGGAAAGCAGAGAATGTTCCTCAGTATTTGAAGCTACGTTGTGCTTATCTCAACGGCGATATTGCCTGAGTATTTTTACTCATTGCAAAACTGGGATGCTCCCCTAGCATCTGCCTAACTATATATTAGGCGGGTGGGCAGGGAGACAAACCGGGGATTATGGATTTTGCTCTTTTTATCCATTCGGTGCAATACGCGGAGTACCGTTATTGCGCCTTACAGCGTTCACGGTCAGGAGCCGTGCTCATTATAATGATGTCCGCACTTACACCACCACGTATTACCGGGTTGTTCTTGAAAGTGTCCGCAACCACACCACCCATTGTTTCCATAGCATTTTCCTAAGCCACAGTATAGCCGACTAGGATTGTAAGTATCGAAAAGGTCTTCTCTAAAATGATTCTTGACTGAGACAACTTCCAAATCACTATAGCGAGCAGTACCCATATCAGATTCCCCCGATATCAAAGTATTCATAACGTTTACTCCTTCTAATGACGTTTATCATCAAAGCTGGAAACGACCTAACGACCAAGATAAGCGGCGGCAGATAACTTCGATAACTCTATTAACATAACTTGCCCGTCCGCTTCATCGATTTGTTAGACATCTTAGCGATTTGCCCAGCTATTTAACATTGATTCAAGCCTCGAAGCTGATTGGGCTAAGAGCGATTCGTCTATTGAAAATTGATACCATACACCTTGAGAATCATAGTCAATTCGCTTAAGGTAAATGACTCCTTTACTGTTTAAGTCATTTAAGTCACCGAAGAAGCGACTAAGGTTTCTTTGGTCTGTAGTCGATGCATTTATTACCCAAGGTGCCACTGCTGCTGCGAAATCAGAGGGTCTGATAAACTTTCCGTCAACTAAAAAAGTCAAGCTACCAAACATAATTTCATATGTGTTCTGAACTAAACCTAGAACTCCACTTGCCCAGTCAGCTTCTACATTGCGAACATTAACATTCCCATCTAGCTGCTTATTCTTTACCTCAAGGTTGACTCCCACATCGACATTGGCAGCATTATCATATACTGTGAAACGCCCACCAATTAGAGGTCGATCTTCTAATTTCTGATACCTATATCTAAAACCAATTAGAATTTGTCTTCTAGAAACATCAATTCCCTTATATTTAAACCACTTAACTGTATGGCGATTGTAGTCAGTATACTTAAGCCTCTGTTCAGGAATTTTTTCAATCTCATTACGGAGAACAGCCGGGCCTATGCGTACTCCAATTTCTAAAGAATTCGGATTATAACGAAACGTAACATAATCTTCTGTAGGTAGGGGCTGATATTTTGAAGGAATTCTTTTTAGTGCTGAAATGAGTTGCTGATCTGGACAGGTCAGGGTTTGAGTCCAATTAACAACTTGAGAACCTATATCAAATTTCTTCATATTATAAGTTCTTCCCCCGATTGTTTGGCTTGTGTCGTTGCTTGACCACACCTTGCCAGAACCATCAGTTGCCTCTGCATAGTAAAAGAGATATCTGTTTCTGGTATCTACTCCATTGAGGCGTGATTGTTCGCCAGGTGAAAAAGAATACCAAGCTTTTGTCTCCCACTGTCCTGAAAGGTTTTTAAAGTGAATAGCTAGTCGGAAAGGAGATGAACAGGCATTTCTAAAGCTAATGGTGTTGCTTGACTGAGCTAGAAGGATAGACTTGTGCGGCAATGAGAAAGCTTCAGTAGAAAATGAAGAGGTCGCAAATAGAATTGAGTTTGCAGCGATAGTTGTTGTTATTCCTAAATTTAATATGGATTTCATGTCTCATCTACACCTCACGATATTAGAACTCTTGCAAATTAATTATATGTTATAATGATGGGTTAACTAATTTTCCCCAAAAAATTAGTTAATCAGTACATTTGTCCTGAATGAAAACTTGAAGTTTAACTTTTAACTCAAAACTCTTTAGAGCTGCTTTAATTTGGTTATCAAAACCTCTTTATTTAAGCGGCACAAACTATCTCAATTATAAAAATTGAGAATAAATTCTCCTTGACTTGATTAATCTTTAGGCAACTTTTAAGAAGCTGCTATACCTATCCCTAACTCACAGTTATAAATAGCCGCCAACAAGTTAACTCTTAAACTATATCTTCGACGACGATTCCGATATTTACAGGATAAGATTTTAAAGATTTTGAGTTTCCTATTTATAGGTTCAATGATAATCCTTTCTTTGGCTAAAGCCTTGTTATACTCTTTTTCTAACTCTGTTAATTTTCTATTTTTCGATTTCTTTTTCGGTGTATAACTATTACTATGGTATGCAGCTATTCCCTGATAACCACTGTCTTCTATGCTGGTAGTTAAAGGATGAAAACGAACTCGACTTTTTTTAAATAAACTAAAATCATGACCTCTACCTTTCCCACAAAAGACACAGATAATTTCCTTTGTATTTTGATCAGCTACTAATTGGGATTTTAAAGTATGATAACCTCTTTTACCCCCCAAAAAATCTTTCTGTTTCTTTTGGGGGCGTTCAATGGGAGTTTCCGTTACATCCATTACCGTTATGACCGGTATCTCTGCTTGATTGAGTAAAGCTTTTTTTCCTTTTAAACGGAAGTTTCCCGATTGTAAAAGCATTTTTTCCGTCTTATTTACAATCCGACATATAGTTGATTCTGATAGTTCCCAGCTTGTACCA
This sequence comes from Microcystis aeruginosa NIES-843, assembly GCF_000010625.1. Lineage (NCBI taxonomy): Bacteria > Bacillati > Cyanobacteriota > Cyanophyceae > Chroococcales > Microcystaceae > Microcystis > Microcystis aeruginosa. The sequence goes on along the minus strand of NC_010296.1, from coordinate 4,447,390 downwards.
ATGTGAAAATATGTTCTATATTCTCGCCAATATTCTAACGTTACTAAAACTTGTTCTTCTATAGATAGTTTAGGTTTCGGTCCCCTTTTAGATGGTGAATTAGAGTCGGCTTCAACACTTTTTACTGATTCTACCATCTTTCTATAGGTTTGTTTATACACACCGAAACGGCGTTTGAATTGTTCATCTGATAAGTTTTGATAATCCATAATTTTGCTAATAAACATAGCAAAATTATAGATGATTTCCTGACCTAAGATCACATTTTATTCTTTTTTCCACTTCAATCTAAGAATTGAGAAAAAAGCAAAACCTTATATTATACCATAAAAAAATTATGCAAGAGGTCTATTGCAGTCTAACTATATATTATGCGGAAATTTTCCGTATATTACGCTAAATACGCACTTTTTAAAGAATCTTTCCGTATATTACGCTCAAATGGAGTGATCGTGAGAAGTTTTCCGTATAATATTACGATAAGCGTGTTATGCCGATTAGTATACTCTGCTATGAACCCTCCCCCACCCCGAAAACTCCTAGACGTAGTGCGTGAAACATTCGCCTCAAACACTACTCCTACCGCACCGAACAAACATATCTGGACTGGATTAAGCGTTATCTGCTCTTCCATCAGAAAAAACATCCCCGTGAAATGGGGGGTGAAGAAATTAGAGCCTTTTTGACCCATCTTGCCGTTGATAAAAACGTTGCCGCCGCCACCCAAAACCAAGCCCTCAACGCCATCCTTTTCCTTTATCGAGAAGTTCTTAAAATTGAACTGGAAAATATCGGTGCATATTTACGGGCAAAAGGTCACAAACGCCTGCCCACCGTCCTCACCAAAGAAGAAGTGCAAAATGTCATGAAGCACCTCAGTGGCGTAGAGCATCTTATCGTTCAACTGCTTTATGGTAGCGGGTTGAGATTGGCTGAAGCCCTCAATTTGCGAGTCAAGGATGTAGATTTTGCCCAAAATCAACTGATTATCCGCGATACCAAAGGCAAGGAAGACCGCGTAACCCCCCTACCCCAACGCCTTCAAACCTCTCTCAAAGAACATCTCCAAACTGTACAACGCCTACATCGACAAGACTTGGAAAGAGGTTACGGTTCTGTTTATTTGCCCTACGCCCTGGCGCAAAAATATCCAACAGCTGACCGTGAATGGATTTGGCAATATATTTTTCCGTCCTACACCCTATCCCAAGACCCGCGTTCCAGTGAAACTCGCCGCCATCATCTCCACGAAAGCACCATCCAAAAAGCTCTCAAACAAGCCGTTCAGCAATCCGGCGTGCCTAAGCGAGTCAGTTGCCATACCTTTCGCCATAGTTTCGCTACCCATTTACTGCAAAATGGCTATGATATTCGCACCGTTCAAGAATTGTTAGGCCATAAAGACGTGAGGACGACGATGATTTATACCCACGTTTTAGCCCTATCCATTAGTCACATCTTTCTTAACATAAAATTTGACAAAAAGAGAAAAGTGTGCCAGATGGCTCAAGGGGGTTCTATAGGGGGACTAATTTGATGAGATAGTTTCCAAGTCTGGCTGATATCATGTAACCTTCGCAGTCCCAACCAAATAGTTTTAACACCAGGTTCACCGTCACCTTTTCTACCTAAAAACCCCCCAAGAGAAGCAATCATTCTGACCGCTTCTCGAAAGGAGGGCGGCTTTTCAGGTGGCGGACTCTTTTTATGAATAGTGGCACACAAAGATTGCCATTCATGTTCTTCCAAAAAACTTTCACAACTCTCCTCTCCGTGTAAGCGTGCTTGATAGGTTAACCAAAGTAATCTCCAAGCTACAATTGAATAGGTAGCTAAGGCCATCTCAATTCTCCTACCCGTTTCTAATTGCAGTTTTTCTAATCCACAACCACTTTTTAAAACAAAATGATAGCGTTCTATTAACCAGCGATAACTATACCAGCGCACACAGGTTATCGCTGATTCAAAGCTACTAATGTCTAGGCTAGTTAAGAGCAGCCAACTGATAGGATTAACTCCGCTATGCGGATTTTCTTCTTCAGCTAAAATTACCTGTAATTTGACCGGTTGACGAGGGGTCGCCTTGGAGTGATGGCTAGGTACTTGTATTTCAAAACTGGCAAATCTAACTGTTAGTTTAGCTAGTCTAGCCTCGTGATTAGGATTGCGTTTTACTTGCACATCTAAGGTCCCACAGGCTTTTATTTCTCTGATGGATTGATGTAAATATTTAGGCTCTGAATGCCCTGACCTTTGCTTGTCTTCGAGATAGTTAACTTTTCGGTTATGAGTTCCTCGAATTAATAAATGAGAGTTAGGACTTCTTGATTGGGCAAATAAATCAAATATGTCTGCCTCACAATCTCCGATTGTTACTACTTGAATATCTTCGGGTATCTGTTGTTGTGTTTCTGACAAAGAATCTAACCATCTTTGACTTTCTTTTTCTTGGGTTTCTCTTTTTTTGCGTTGCTTGGCAATCCCTAAATTCTTTTCTTCTCTTGCCCAGACATATTGATTAATCAGTCCTAAAGGTATTCCGACTGGGGACACTCCTAAGGTGGTATGAACTTTGAGACCAAAGGATTTTTTATAATCTAGATAACCCATGCCTTTTTTGGCTTTTTGCGTCGTAAAGTCTAAACTTGTTGTGTCTTGCACTGCCAAAACTATTGGATGTTCTTTGATTCTTTCTACTGTACTTTTGGCCTGGGCGGCAATTATATCTGAGGGGTGAAAATAGGGGGAATTCCAAAAGTCGTAGGTGGCACTCGCTGCGGCTAGATTTCCTGAAGCTTGTGGCACACTTGTACTAGGTTGACTGGCCAAGTTTTCCACGATACTGATTAACCTTTTCTTTCTTCTGGTGTCCCCTAGGTCTGCATACTGTAATTCTTGGGCTGCCCATTTCTCCATTTTTTTGCTTACCTCCACCTTAATTCCTTCTTTCAAAACTATACCTATCAATCGTTTCCCCTTTTTTTAAGTTTCTTCTCTTTTTGTTAAGAAAGATCCGACTAATGGATAGGTTTTAGCCAGAGGTGGCAGAGGTGTGAGAAGTCCCCTTGATGATTGACTGATTGGTGATGACAGATAGTCTATAATTTACATAATAAACCAGGGAATTATTAAATTATGACTGCTACCGTTATCGATATTAGAACCTTAATTATTAGTAGCTAAAAATGGCTGATGATTTTGATGTTTTACCCGATGATATTATTAACAGTTTTGAAAGAGAGTAATTTTAAAATATTTACTAGATACTCATATTTTGCTTTGGTGGTTAGATAATAATAAAACTCTGAGTAAGTCAGCAAGACAAATAATTTCTAATTCAGAAAATGCTATTTTTGTTAGATAGTAGGTGCAGTGGTCACTGTCATTCAACCGACACGGGGTCGAGCGAGCCTCGGTTAAGATTGCCGGTCTCGAACAAATTTTCACAGTTTTAGCAACCAAATGAATTACCAGCGGTCGCAACGCGCTCGCTACGCGAGACCGCACAACAAGCTGCGATCGCTGCCCAGGTAATTCTCAACCCACCAAAGTTAGGATTGCTCATCGAAGAAATTGAATCTCTTGAGAAGCAGTTACTGAGCTTGCGGGTTGAGAGTCGAAGTTATCCCTTAAATGAGCTAATCGCCTTTAGCTCGGCTTTTATGACGATGAAAGCCATTGCCAGCAACTTAAACCAAATGAGTCAAGACTTACCTGCCTACACCCAATAGGGGCTAAATCCCTTCTTTTCTAGCTAAAAGGACAGGACAATTAACATTAACCCGCACATAGTCCGAGAGGGAAGTACCGAGAAGGCGATCGAGATCTGGTAAACTCTTAGCCACGGAAGGACGGCGATCGGGCGAACCCAACAGTAAGAGATCGACATTATAATCATCGACGAGTTTGCAGAGTTGTTCTCCCGGTTTACCCCCCGTCACCAGGCAGCGATAGGGTATATTCATCCGTTTCACTTTTGCTACTGCTGGCCTTAAAATCGGGTTTTCTTCCATTTCTTTGGGGGAAGTGGGGGCAAATTCCGGTTTTAAGTCGGGGTTGACGCGGGCCAGAATTAACTCTGCTGAAGGATAATCCCGCAGGAGATAAATAGCCAGATCGAGAGCTAAATCAGCCGAGCTAGACTTATCGAGGGCTACCATCACCTTTTTGATTTTTTTGACGTAAATATCGTCTTTTACCAACAACATCGGGTGATTAGTCAGTTGAAAGACGTATTGACTGACGGAATTTTCTAGAATTGCCTCCAGTCGCTTTAGTCCTCGGGAACCCATCAGGATCAAATCGGCACCGATTTCGTCGGCAACTTGACAGACGGTATCTTTGGGATCTCCTTGACGCAGAATAGTGGAAACTTTGCTGGGTTCAATTTTGACTTCTTGCAGGATTTTAGTCAGCATTTGGGTTCCCTCTTCCCATTTACTGGCCAGAGCTTCGGTGGTAATCTGAGGGGGAACAACCCGGAGAATGGTAATCGACGCTTTCCGGATAGCGGGGAGATCCATCAATGCTTGTAGCATTTCTTGGGTTTGACCTGCGCCGGAATCAGCGTATAGTATTTTCTCTAGCATAAGATTAAACTCGGTCTATGATCTTAATGGTTTTCGCCAATTTTCAGCATACTGCTAATGTTGTTCTCGAAATTTAACAACTTATTAAGCGCTTTTTCTTCGGTAAATGCGATGCCGAAGGCACTGCGTAGCAGCTCGCATTTGAGGCTATTTTAAGTATTTATGCTTAATTGACTAGAAATACTTGGCTCAAAATCATCGTGGCAAGCGTTCATTTGTATTATATTTTGTCTGCAATACTGGCGCTCTCTTTTAATCACAGCTAAATTGACCATTTAATTGATGATTATTCATGGTTAATTCTCCAGCAACCAAGAGAATTTTTTATTTTTACAAGAGGTGTAGTTATGTCTTTATCAATTCGAGTAATTCTCCTAGTAGCTACGACAGTTTATCAGACGTTATCTGTTTGGTTAGAAGAACAAAAAGCACCGCCGGGTAATTTGATTAATCTAGGTAAATATCGCCTACATTTTTGTCTAGCGGGATCGGCTAGTCCCACTATTATTATTGACCATAGTTTAGGGGGAATTGAGGGATATTTTTTGATAGAAGAATTGTCACAATTGGCTAGGGTTTGTATTTATGATCGAGCCGGTTATGGTTGGAGTGATCCTAGTCCCCATCCACGAAATAGCTACCAAATTGTTCAGGAATTAGATCAATTACTAACCCAAGCAAAAATAGAACCACCTTATATTTTAGTTGGTGATTCTTTTGGCAGTTATAATGTTCGACTGTATGCTCATCTGTTCCCAGAAAAAGTAGTAGGTTTGGTACTCACCGACGGTTTACACGACAAAGGAATGCTGAAAATGTCGCCAGCATTAAAGGCATTAAAATTATTTTTCATCTCCGGATTTTGGATGTCGATTATTGGCTCAATTTTAGGCATTATCCGAGTTTTGAGAGTTCTGGGAGTTTTTGAATTATTAAAACCAGAATTACGTCGCTTTTCCCCAGATTCTTGTCATCGAGTTAAGCGTTCTTTCTGTCGCGCTAAACACTGGATGACGATGAGTAGAGAAATGTTTAATCTCGACCAAAGCGCTCGTCAGGTGAGTGAGGCTAACAATTTCGGTAATTTACCGATAGTTAGTATTAAAGCTAATTCTTTTTTTAAACCTTCCCTTTGGACTCGCTTTATTCCCCTCAAAAGTGCCAACCGACTCCGGGAGGAGATGCACCTAGAATTAGGCAAGTTATCCAGAGATTTTAGGGAAATACAAGCGGATAAAAGTAGTCATTTTGTCTGGATGGATCAACCAGATGTGATCATCGATGCGGTCAGAATTTTGCTTGACAAAATTAACTCTATGTGCTAGGTAAGTAGTTGGACAAAAGTAAAGTTAACTCTGGGGTAAGGAGTCAGTAGCCGGTCGTCAGGAGCCGGTCGTCAGTAAGAATTGCGGCAATTTACATTTCTTAAGATAGACAACAGAATTTATGTCCGACTACTTAATAGGGTAAAATTAACTTTTTGGTTAGGATAGGCAAGAGGCAAGAGATTCGATCGAGATTAGCTGAAATTCTAGAGAATTATTGCATAATTAGGGTTTGCTGAATAAATCTAAAAACCTTGTTGGATAAAAATTTTAGACTTTTTTGATATCAAAAAGTGTCAGCCATTGGAGTGAACGGGGGGGAATAAAACCCTACACCCCACACCCTACACCCCACACCCTACACCCCACCAACAGACTGTTTCAGCATACCCTAATTATTGAGGGTAATAATCTGGGCGCTAAAACCCTGTTTAGTTAACTCTTGTACCCGTTGTTTAGCTTGGTATTGTTGCTGAAATAACCCCGCTTGAATCACATTTTCTCCCGCGCGGATAAATGCGAGGGGTTCAATTTCTTGAATTTTTGCCAACGCTTCCGCACTATTACTACTAACTTCCACGCGAAAGAGTTGATTAGCGGCAATAACCCGCTGCTGTGGTGCGGGGGGTTTATTGGCGCGATTTTGAGGTCTGGGTGCTGGTGGATTGACAGTCGGACGAGGATGATTATTAATCACCGTAGCATCGGCGGGACGCACGGTAGCGGGAGCTTGAAAAACGTATTCTCTCAGGGGTTGATTACCAGAAACTGGGGCAGCCACCGGGGGGCGAACTGATGGAGAATTAACTGGGGGTAAATTTAAGGGTGAACATTGGGAACAATTAACAGCACTGGGACTGTCTGAACGTTTAGTTGGTTGTCTCACCGCCGGCGGTGGGGGCAAACGACGACCGGGATAAAGATTCTGGGCAAAAGATAAGTTTGCTTTTAGCAGTAGCGTTCCTTGAGCGATTATCCCGACTTTTAACCAAAATAAAGCCGAGAAAAACAGTAGGTTTGTTCTCATTGTGCTGGTTTGTCCTCACACGAAATTTGGGTACACCATGTCCAAATTTTAAAGGAGGAGATGCTAGTCTAGAAAGTATATTGGTTAAAAATCATGACAAGGTTTATGGGAAAAGTTGTTGTCGGTCTATCGGGGGGAGTAGATAGCTCTGTTGCCGCTGCCGCCTTACACGCTCAAGGTTATGATGTTATTGGCTTGACCCTGTGGTTAATGAAGGGTAAAGGTCAATGCTGCTCCGAGGGGATGGTAGATGCGGCCTTTATTTGTGAGCAGTTGGGGGTTCCCCATCATATCGTCGATAGTCGCGAGCTTTTCCAAAAAGAAATTATTGATTATCTAGTTTCCGGTTACGAAGCGGGAATCACACCGCTGCCCTGTTCTCAGTGCAATAAAGCGGTAAAATTTAGCCCGATGCTGCATTATGCTAGGGAAACCTTGCAAACGGATACTATTGCCACCGGTCACTACGCTAGAATTCGTTTTTCTCCTGAAAATAACCGTTATCAACTGCTGCGCGCCGTCGATCAAAATAAAGATCAATCCTATTTTCTCTATGATCTAACTCAAGATGTACTGCGTGGGACTTTATTTCCCTTGGGCGAACAAACCAAGGCAGAAACCCGCAGGATTGCCCAGGAATTCGGCTTAAAAACAGCAGATAAACCCGATAGTCAGGATTTATGCTTGATTGAAGCTCACGGAACTATGCGATCGTTCTTGGATAAGTATATCGCCGTTAGTGAGGGCGATATCGTCGATCTTGATGGCAAAGTTTTGGGTAAACATAGCGGTATCCATCATTATACGATCGGACAACGCAAAGGCATCGGCATCGCCGCCGCCGAACCCCTGTATGTGGTAAAACTGGATCCCGTCATGAATCGGGTTATCGTCGGTAATCGCGAAAGTGCCGTTAGTGCCGCTTGTCTTGTCGGACGGATGAACTGGGTTTCTATTGCCGAACCCACCACCCCTATCCGCGCGCAAGTACAGGTACGTTATCGTTCTCCGGCCGTTCCCGTCAATGTTATCCCCCTAGAAAATAATCAAGTGAAGCTGGTTTTTGATCAACCACAATTTAGCATCACCCCGGGCCAAGCAGCCGTGATTTATGAAGGGGAGATTGTCCTCGGTGGGGGGATTATTTCAGGAGCCACCCCATAGGGAGAGCCACCAATTCACAGAATAACCTGATTATGGTTCGGGGGTCATTCTGCCAATTAGGGACTCTCCCCGGCAGGTTTAGCTAAAAATTAACGACGGGGTACAGAAGCCTCGATGTTAATATTCATAGCGGAGACTCTTGGTACAGGATTGCCTTTGGCGCTACCGAGACCCCGGGCCATAGCCAAGAAGCTGGAAGGATCGCCGGCTTTGGGTTTTTGCTCTTGGGGAACATAGCGACGGACAGCATTCTGCCAAACGATTTGGGGGAAGCCCAAAATACCGCGATAGTAGCCATCGTAGCGAGGCGAGGTGATGTTGAATGGACGTTCACCGATTTCGCGGCTGGCCAGGGTGCGACGACGTTGGTAGGGAACGGTATCATAACCAAAGCTTTGCAGATACTCGTCACTGTTGAGAAGTTGATCAACAAAACCTTGAATGCCTTTGGTGGCAACGACAATCGACCAAGCAATTTTTTCTCTTTCGCTATAGACATCGCGACCGAGGACTCTTTGTACTACCTGTTCGACAAAGCGATAGTTGCTGTTTTTCTCGTAGAAGCTGTTATAGAAGGTTTTCGATAACAGCAAACCACGAATGAAATCCCGCACCGATAATTGTCCATTGCGTAATTGGGATTCGAGGAAGGGTTCCCGATCCCATTTGAAGGCATGGAAGAAAATCTGACGGTAAGCGGCTTCGATTAAATCGTCCAGGTCGGTAGGGGAGAGGACATTTTCCGTCGTGTAAACTTTCGGTTTTTCGTCTCCACCGACATCATAACCAGCTACCCGCACGTTTTGGGACTTGGGGGCGTAATTTAAAAGAGGAATGGCCAAGGGTAAACCTCCGTATCCTTAGAAATGCTTAAAAAACTTTCCTCCTAATGATAAGGGAGTAAGTGCCAACTAGAAAAGAAATATTAAAAATTCTTACAATTGTTAAGAAAACTTGCTTACCATCCAGGGTGTTGCGGAGCGCCGGAGCAGGGAGAGGGGAGAAAAAAGCTGATGACTGATAACTGATAACTGATAACTGATAACTGAATTTACCAGCCACTAATCGAATAGGATGATGGTTCGGGGGAATCACTAGAGACTGACTCCGATGACTGATTGCGGGATTCAGCACAAAAAGTGGCCGTATTAAAACCGCCAAAACGTTGAACTGTGCTAGTGCGGAGACGTAAATCGGTATCGGCAAACCAAAAACGCTCGATCGAGGTCATAGTTTCGTATTCTGTAATTAAGACTAAACCTTCCTGTTCATCAATGTGATAACGGCCCGCCACGGGAATGATTTCCGCATAACCTCGCTCCCGCAGGAGAACACCAGCTTGGGGATTATCTTCATCGGGAATTAGCGCAAAAACGGTGGTTCCTTGATGATTTTCGTTTTCTTTGTCCCACTGCATTGAACCATCCCAACTGACAAAGGCACCCCCCACAGTCTTAGCGGGATCGACTTCGTGCATTTCACAGATAGCGATAATTTTCGGGTTATCGGCGCTTAAAGCTTCCACATAAATCTCGGAATCGCCAGTTTCTGCTCGTCGAAAGGGTAAATGATGGGTGGTGCGCTGAGATTTCCACTGTCCCGCACTTTTCTGAAAAAAGGTCATCCCGTCCATAGTTTTTATCCTCTATTTTTTCCATCTATTTTAACGCCATCGTCGTTTTCTGTAACCCTTGTCCCCCCCTCTCTCTCATTCATCCCCAAAATAATCATGATCGATTCTCTTGATTTCATAGATTTCTTTGGTCGATACACCTAAGTTATAATCGATCATCAATTGACCTAATTCTTCCCCATCAATCAGCACTATTTTTATCTCATTTCTGGGGGCATATTCTAAAGCCTCTTGGGTAAAATAGGAAGTAGTGATAAAAATACCTTTTTTGGCTCCTTGTCCCGCTAATGCCCCGACAAATTTCTGGATTTCTGGACGACCAACGGCATTATTATCAGCCCATCTTTTGGCTTGAATATAGATTATATCTAAACCGAGTCTATCTTCTTTTATTATTCCATCAATCCCTTGATCACCGCTCTTACCCACTGCTTTACCTGCATCTCTAATCGAGCCACCATAACCCATTTTTACCAGTAATTCTACTACTAATTTTTCAAAAGCATCTGGGGATAATTTTCGCAGAATAGAAAGTAAGTCTGTCGCTAATGCTTGACGAATTTCTTGATAGGAGTTTTCTAGTAATTCCTCTGGGTTTTGTTCTTGATCAGAAGCTAATAAATTGCTTTCAAGAGTAATAGTTTCATTTTGCTTATTGACTCTAGTAAATTCTTGAAACTCAGGAAATTGCCTGAGAAATTTTGTATCGATATGGTCTAGATTTTGAGATAAGATTTCTTTTCCTTTCTCAGAAATTACAAAAGTTGCCCTTTGGGGTGAGTCAATTAATCCCGCTTTCTTTAAATAGGTTTTTGCCCAACCGACTCGATTAGCAAAAATTTCTTGTTGTCCACTGGGAAGCATTTCTTTTCTTTCCGCTTCCGTGACTTGAAACTCTCTGACCAAGGCTTCAAAAATTTCTCGATATTTATAAACTTTGCCATCTGCAAGTATTTTTAATAGCGGCAACATAATCGATTGAAAATCTGGAATAGGCATAGTTCAAAAGCGGGGTCAGTCATTCCGATTATACAGCAACAAGCTCCAAGAATTTAGATAGATAATAATACACATAAAATTATGAATAATCGAGAGGCATTCCTAAAGAATTTGAGAGAGAAATTATCGCCATTGATAATCGTCTTGATACTCCAAAATAAGCTGTTGACTATCTAAATTACTTGTTAAGACTGTCTATGAGCGCCAGAGCTGCGGAGCAGGGAGAGCTTTTTTGGTGATAGCTAAAAAAACCCCATCCCTGCTATTCATAGAAAATCTCATCAAAACAAGCTTCTCCCACACTCGCTAAAGTCCTAGCGGCAGCTTGATCGGTTTTCGACTTTTGCACGAGGGTGCGGAATTGCTGTAGATTGTAACGAGCTTGGAATTTTTTAATCGTGCAGTCGCATAGGTCTTTGGCCACATCAGCAGCTAATCCCTCTGCGCGCGCTCTTTGTAAACATTCTTGACGATAACTGTCAAAAGTCGTGGCAGGATTAGAACTTTGGCTAAGGTAAACGGCATTATTAGCCTGTACTGGCAAGGATAAAGCCAATAAACCGATAAAAGTTAGTAAATATCTTTGATTTCTCATCATAATAGCTTTTTTAAGCCTGAAATCCCCCACTATATTAGAGAACTGCTGCATAAATTATAGATCGATCGCTCAACTCTTGGGTTCCACTCTTGGCAAACTGTCATCTGTTATGCTAAGATAAATACTGCCTGATCGGCGCCATCGCCAAGTGGTAAGGCAGAGGTCTGCAAAACCTTTACCCCCAGTTCGAATCTGGGTGGCGCCTTGGTAAATGTCGGCAGTCTTTCTTTTATTACCTTGTCTAAATGAAAATTTAACAAGGTTTTACCTGATAGGCTGCCACTAAATAGCGAAAAATATACTCAACTATCTCTAAATAATTCTCGGTAGTTTCTAGAGACTCACCCCACACCGTCACACCATGGTAAGAAATCAGTAAAGCGGGAATTTCCGGGGGGAAAGTTGAGAATCTACTTTCTATTTCTGCGGCAATTTTCGGCACATCGAGATAGTTAGCAAAAACCGGCATAAATACTTGAGGATTTTCTACCCAAATACCTAAACCTTTCAACATTTCTAAGGGAGGTAACGATAACTTGTCCCCGCGAGCAAAACGGGAAACTAAATTCGCTTCCACTGAGTGGACATGATAACAAGCTTGCGCTTGGGGAAAGAGACAATAAATCACCTGATGAATGCTAGTTTCGGCCGAAGGACGATTATCTCGATGAGCTAATTCTCTGACTTTTCCCGTCAGCTCCACGCGCACAAAATCCTGTTCTGTGAGTTTACCTTTACTTTTGCCACTGGCAGTAATCCAAAAACTATGATCATCAACTTTAGCGGATAAATTACCCGCCGTGCCAAGCATCCAACCCAGTTGATAAAATTTTCGGGCAGCTGCCACTAGAGATAGACGAGGATCGCTCATGGTTTTTAGAGATATGGTGGATAGGGACTGACTATTATAACAAGTTGAAGCGATCGGAGGATCCACTCCCCAGCAGATTTGGTGAGGATGTCAGTCCGGATAATCTCGATCAAAACTAAACCCAAGATAGAATAGAGCGAGGAACCAGTGAGTCAAAAAGAAGATTTAACCGTGGCAATGTGTTGGGAATGTGTTAGGTTAAAGATAATTGCAGCTTTGATGAATCGAGGGTTGAGCCGTGAATAACAACTTTTTCCGCAGCTATTCTGTCAATGATTCTGGTTTGGGTTGTTTCTTATCTTTGATTTTAGTCGGATTGTTGTTAGGCTCGATCGGACTGGGTTGGTTAGTCAATAGTTTTTTAATTCTCGTGGCATTCCTGATATTTTCCCCTGTCATTGCTTGGGGGATTTTTCGCTGGTGGTTGCGACGCAATTTAGTTGAAGATAGCTGTCCCGTCTGTAGCTACGAATTTACGGGTTTTAATCGCACAGAATGCCAATGTCCTAACTGTGGTGAACCGTTAAAAGTGGCAGGGGGTAAGTTTATTATTCTCACCCCTCCCGGTACGATCGATGTACAAGCGATCGAAGTACCTACCAGACAGTTGGAAGATTAGGGTCAAACCATTACCATCTAGGCACGCGCACGCAACTGAAAGCGGGGGATCTGAATTTTAACAATAACAGCAGTCCCAACAGGTGAATTGACCAATGAACGAGAATTAAGCCCCAAATAATTGCAAAAATTAAACTACTAACGGCAAGAGCTTTAAAAATATCATTATCGGTCTTTTGATACCAGAGAAGACTAAGGAAGGAAAGCAGTAGGAGTAGAAGCGGAAAAAGTGGGGAGAACATGGGGATCACCATTGGGTGAGGGGACTGTCTTCACATCCATAGCCTATCATTTGCCCTTTACGGCTACGGGTAGCAGATGTTACATTCCCCCCTATTTGTCATAAATCTTTAGAATCAAATTAAAAAGTTTACAAGCCAATCTTTTAGTATAAAGGTGGCGCGACAATCATCCTCATTGTAACGCAAAATAGCCGCCAATAAAGTCCGATCTCCTGTTTTTAACCACTGGTCATACCACCAAACGCATTGATCCCCGCTTACTCCTCGATCGCGCCATTGAAAGCCAATCCAGTTAGCGAGGGATTTTAAAGAATAACTTTCCACGGGAAAAGTTACCGAATTAACTACATGATAGTGCAGATCAAAACAGCGAGAAACTAACTGATTAATCAAAGAAGAAGGAGTTTTATAAAGATAACCCAATCGCTTAATTGTTTCCACTTCGTACTCAGAAAAGTGAAAAATTGGTGCTTGATAATCCTGCATGACTAAGGTTAAAAATTCCTGCCAAATCCTGCCTTCATCTTCCGGCTTTTCTGCCAAAAAGGGATAAAACTGCTGGGTATTAACTCGATAATCAACCCGTAAAATCCCCAAAAGATAATCTAAATTCTGTTCTGGTTCCGCTTCGATGTCAAAATAAAATTCAATCTCGGCCTTCGGTAGGGGGGACAAATAAGCAGTTTTCCCATTGCTTTTGCGAAAGGCCCGATTTTCAATAATTGCTTGGGCCTGTAACTGTAACTGATTAGCCACCTCTACCCCCATCCCCTCCCCCATACGGGTAGGACAGGTAAGCGCCAGGGATTCCATGGTGGAAACCCCCAAAGACTGTAAAAATTGGTAACGACTAGGAGTCACCCCCGGGACTAAAGAAAGATGTTGACTCGCTTGAGCAATACCATAACAGTGACTGTACCAATGACATAAACTGCAACGCTGACGCGAGATAAAAACTTCTGGTTCTTGGCGATTAATCACCATTGCGCCGAACTTTTTGATTATTTCCTCTAGTTTAGTTAACCAGAGATTCAATTCCACCCGATAGCGATTATGACGACGTAGGACAATTTCCGCGTAACCTGGAAAAACTCCCTGCATACTGGCCAATAAATAGGCGTAAAAAGTAGCCAGCATTTTATATTCAGGCTTAGGACGGCGACCGAGTTGAATATTGAGGGGATAATAAACCCAATCGCCAAATTTCGACTCTCCTGCCTGTTTAATTAATAAATGCGGGGAACCGGTTAAAGAGACGGGATAGCCAGATTGTAAAAGGACTCCGTGATAAATACAGGATACCCCCCGACCCATCAAAGCTTCCGTTTCCCTAGCGGCGGCCAAAATATCAGTGCTGGGGGTAGTCAGGGAACAATAATCGGGATAGGAGTCTTGCAGGACTTTTTTAACGTGACTTTGACTCTCTTGGCGCAATTTAAGCAAAAAATCTCGCTCAGGGTCTTTTTCTTGGCTATTGCCGTAGAGATTTAAAAATGCACGGCGTTGACAACGTTGGTAGTCTAGAAGTAGATCATCGGTCAGTAGCATTCTATACAAGGAGAAAAGTTAAGCTTTCCTGGACCAGTGAAGTAAAGTAAAAAATAATAAACTTAAAAAAAGAAAACATTCCCAAGTATGTTTCCTCTACTCTAATACTATTGTGACAATTGCGACTTAATCCGTCGATAGAATTCAGCCGTCGGTCGTCGGTCGTCAGGAAGTGGGGAAGTGGGGAAGTGGGGAAATGGGGAATTCAACTAAAACCCTAAAACCCTCAACCCCAACACCTTCTAACTGATAACTGATAACTGATAACTGATAACTGATAACTGATAACTGACCCCCCATCTCCTCGCTTATGCAGAATTTAGACGAAAATAGCCTCGATTACGCCGTTAGTAAACCGGATTTAGCCGAACAAAGACAGGAATTTCGGGGACTTAGCAATAAAGTTTACTTTAATTTCGGTGGTCAGGGAACCTTGCCCAAGGCGGGATTAGAGGCGATTATCGATGCCCATAATTTTCTCCAACAAAAGGGGCCTTTTTCAGGACGGGTAAACGATTGGATTACCGGAAAAACGGAACTTCTCAGGCAAGAAATGGCTCAGGAGTTGGGAATTAGCCCCAGCACCCTCTCTATCACCGAGGATGTCACTGTAGGCTGTAATATCGCCCTCTGGGGAGTTGATTGGCAAGCGGGGGAACATATTTTACTAACCGATTGTGAACACCCCGGAATTATCGCCACGGTTCAAGAAATTGCCCGTCGTTATCATCTGGAAATCTCCACTTGTCCTATTCGGGAAACTTTAAACGGTGGCAACCCGATAGAAGTCATTTCCGCTCATCTACGTCCAAAAACTAGGGTTTTGGTGGTTAGTCACGTTTTGTGGAATACCGGACAGGTTTTACCCCTCAAGGAAATCTCACAACTTTGTCATGATAATTCTGTCACCGAAAAACCCGTTTTAGTGGTGGTGGATGCTGCCCAATCCGTGGGTTGTTTGCCCTTGGATTTAAGCGCTACTGCCGCCGATTGTTATGCTTTTACGGGTCATAAATGGTGGTGTGGACCGGCTGGTGTGGGAGGATTGTATATTCGTCCCGAAATTTTCCCTAGTTTGCAGCCCACTTTTATCGGTTGGCGCGGCATTGAAACAGATAACCGAGGACAGCCTATCGGTTGGAAACCGGATGCCAGACGCTTTGAAGTGGCCACTTCTGCCTATCCCCAATTTGAGGGTTTAAGGGCAACTATTGCGGTACATAACGCCTGGGGTGATGGGGGACAAAGATACGAAAAGATTTGTCAATTAGCGGCTTATCTCTGGGAAGAATTAAAGACGATTAAGGGGGTGAAATGTTTAAAAAATTCTCCACCGGAATCTGGTTTAGTTTCCTTTCAAATTGACTCGGCCATCACCCCACAAAATTTAGTGCAACAGCTAGAAAAACAAGGGTTTTTACTGCGAACTCTCCTCGACCCCCTCTGCGTGCGTGCCTGTGTTCATTATTTCACTTTGCCCTCAGAAATCGAGCAGTTAGTAGCAGCTGTCAAAAAGTTAGTTTAAAATCGGATTATAGGCGATCGACTATCGATAATGACGACCCCGCAACTTTTCGAGTGGGATGAAAATAAGCGTCAGGCCAATATAGAAAAACACGGCATAGATTTCGCCGACCTGGAAGCGATTTTTAGCGGGCCGATAATCGAGCGCGTGGATAACCGTCAGAATTACGGCGAAATTCGAGTGATTCTAGTGGGTACAATCGATAATATCGTTTTGGTGGTGGTTTATACATGGCGTGGCTCGGTTCGTCGAATAATTAGGGTTAGCTGAATAAATCTAAAAACCTTGTTGGGTAAGACTTTTAGACTTTTTGTCAATCAAAAAGTACCAGATATGGGAGTGGTCGGGGGGAAAATCCCTGGACTTTTTCCCTGAAAATTAGGTAATTTACCCGATGAAAATGGGTAAAACCCCACACCCCACACCCCACACCCTACACCCTGCCCCTAGGAAAAACTTTTTCAGCAGACCCTAATTAGTGCTAGGAGGGCTAACAACCGTGAACGAAGAACATATTACCAGAGTCACCCGCGAACAGTGGGCGAAGTTGAAAGGCAAAACAGACTGGAAGAAAGTTAAAGGGATGAGCGAGGCGGAAATTGCCAAAAACGCCCTAGAAGACCCCGATAATCCACCGCTGCCGGCTGATTTTTTCGATGAAGTCGTGGAATGCACCCCAGTTTCCTTGAATCCCTAACCCTCCGATTAGTAACTGGATTTGGGGATTTTATCGGGGGCTGTATTAGCCTAGACTAACACAGCCTCAAGTTACTGTTTAAATGTCCAAATCCGTAAGATTTAAACGTGATCCGTGGGTTTCGATAAATTCTCGCCGGGGGGCAACTCGATCGCCCATAAGAATGGTAAATAATTCCTCTGCTTTGGCTGCGTCTTCGATTTCCACCCGTTTTAAAGTGCGAGTTTCGGGATTCATGGTAGTATCCCAAAGTTGTTGGGGCATCATTTCTCCTAACCCTTTAAAACGTTGGATGGTGTAGTTAGCATTGGAGGGAAATTCCGCTATCTTTTGCTGTAATTCTCGATCGCTATAGCAGTAGGAATGATTTTTACCGCGTTCCAATTTATAGAGAGGAGGACAGGCGATATATACATAACCTTGGTCAATTAAATTCTTCTGATAACGATAGAAGAAAGTTAACAACAAAGTTCGGATGTGTGCGCCATCCACATCAGCATCAGTCATTAAAACAATGCGATGATAGCGCAATTGTGAGGGGTCGAAATCTTCTCCTTTAATTCCTAAACCGAGGGCTGTAATCAAGGATTGAATTTCCGTATTTTTGTAGATTTTGGCATCATCGGTTTTTTCGATATTGAGGATTTTTCCCCGCAGAGGTAGAATCGCTTGAAAACGACGATCGCGCCCCTGTTTGGCACTTCCGCCGGCGCTGTCACCTTCGACGATGTAAATTTCTGACCTTTCTGGGTCTCTTTCGCTACAATCAGCCAATTTACCTGGTAAAGGTGAGGATTCCAAGACCGATTTCCGTCGTACTAAGTCCCGGGCCCGACGGGCCGCTTCCGCCGCCTTGTACGCTTGTACTGCTTTTTCGATAATCGTGTCGGCTACTTGGGGATTTTGTTCTAAGTATTCGTTGAGAGTTTCCCCCACCAGGGAATCAACAATACCCCGGACTTCGGTGTTACCCAATTTGGTCTTGGTTTGTCCCTCAAATTCCGGTTCGGGGACTTTTACGGAAATAACGGCGGTTAAACCCTCGCGGACGTTTTCCCCCGCTAGATTAGGCTCGTTTTCTTTAATTTTATTGCGTTTACGAGCGACATTATTTAAAGTACGGGTCAGAACTGCTTTTAATCCTTCTAGGTGAGTTCCCCCGTCAATGGTGCGGATATTATTAGCAAAACCGAGAATATTGTCGCTATAGGCATCTATACACCACTGAAACGCCACTTCGATATTAATTCCGTTCTTTTCCCCCGATACATAGATAATATCTTTGTGCAGGGTTTCTTTTTCCCGACACATATAGGCGACGTATTCTTTAATACCCCCCTCATAACAATAGGTTTCGATGTGGGGTTCTTCGGGACGGTAATCGCTAAAGGTGATTTTAACACCCGCATTTAAGTAGGCTAGTTCTCGTAAACGTCCGGAGAGGGTACTGTAATCAAATTCGATGCCTTGGCTAAAAATTTCGGTGTCCGGCAGGAAATTAACCCTAGTTCCCGTTTTTTCCTCTTGACTGGGACTGCTGACCAATTCTGTGACGGGGATACCTCTTTCGTAGCGTTGGGTATGTACTTTATGATCGCGCCAGACGGTGACATCGACCCATGCAGAAAGGGCATTAACGACGGAAATCCCGACTCCGTGTAACCCTCCCGACACTTTATAACCACCACTGCCAAATTTACCGCCGGCATGAAGTATAGTGAGAACGGTTTCGAGGGCAGATTTACCCGTGGTCGGGTGAACATCGGTGGGAATACCCCGGCCATCGTCGGTGACGCTGACGGAACCATCGGCCTTGATATCCACTTCGATATGAGTACAGTAACCCGCTAGGGCCTCATCGATCGAGTTGTCCACCACTTCATAGACTAAATGATGTAGTCCCCGCGGCCCGGTCGTACCGATATACATCCCCGGCCGCTTCCTGACTGGTTCTAACCCTTCGAGAACTTGTATCTGTTCCGCGCCGTAGTTACTTGTCATAAAATTTCCCTGAAAAGGCTGTGATCCCTGATTGAACCTAAATGAATGGCAAAATCTTCAAAAATTGTAGCACATAAGGGTTAAAGACTGCTTAAATGCCTTTAGGGAGAATTTTTTATTGGGGTTGGGGTGTGGGGTGTGGGGTGTGGGGTGTGGGGTGTGGGGTGTGGGGGGAGAATAAATAAAAGCCATCTCCTAAGTAGGTAGGCATTAAAAATTATCAGACACCACCCTTATCAAGGGAGGACTAAGGGTAGGGTTGATTCATGAATCAACCCTACTATGAATTCACCCTAGGACTAAGGGGGGATCGAACCTAAAATCTATTTTTAATTTAATTATAACCAGCTACTGATCTCCTGAATACTGCCTCCTGAATACTGACTCCCGACTCCTGACTACTAACCCCACCAACAAACTTTTTCAGCAGACCCTAAATAATGTCATCCTCA
This sequence comes from Microcystis aeruginosa NIES-843, assembly GCF_000010625.1. NCBI lineage: Bacteria > Bacillati > Cyanobacteriota > Cyanophyceae > Chroococcales > Microcystaceae > Microcystis > Microcystis aeruginosa. Next base: position 4,428,101 of record NC_010296.1, on the reverse strand, counting down.
AATTTATAACCGACACCGACTACAGTTTTGATAAAGATCGGATTAGCAGGATCGGGTTCTACTTTTTTGCGTAAGCGTCGGATATGGGTATCTACTACCCTTTCATCGCCAAAAAAATCATTTCCCCAGAGATTATCGATTAATTGGGTGCGACTCCAGACGCGATTGGGATAACTGACAAAGGTAGCTAATAAATTAAATTCTAAGGTGGTTAAATCGAGGGTTTCCTCCGGCATTCCCTCCAATTTACGAAGAGCAGAATGTTGATCTAAGTCGATCAGAAAATGACGGCTGCGATGGAGTTGCTGGGGTTGACTATCGTGTCTTAAACTACGTCTTAATAATGCCCTTACGCGAGCGGTTAATTCCCGGGGACTAAAGGGTTTGACCATATAATCGTCGGCTCCCGTAGATAGACCGATAATGCGATCGATTTCTTCTCCCCTAGCGGTTAACATTAAGATATAGGGGTCTTTTGTCCCGGGTTTTTGGCGAATTCTAGCACACAATTCCAGTCCGTCTAATTCGGGTAACATTAAATCTAAAATCACTAATTCTGGTTGCTTTTGATAAAATAGTTCTAGTCCTACCCTACCATTATAAGCCAGATGACAAGTAAAGGACTCCCGCTCTAAAGTTTGCTGAATCAAATGGGCGATTTCAATTTCATCTTCGATAATAACGATATCCATACAAAGGAAAAAGTTTACAAATATCTAGGCATATTTTAACATATTAGCCATTCATTTCTTGCTCAGGGTTGAACATTGAAATAATTGTAATTTTTGAGATTTTTTGGGGGGAGAGTTGGCAGCTCTCCCGACTTTTGTGGACTGGGGACTTTTCAAGGCAAAGGGACAAACTGCTCACCGGAGGGAGTCGATCGCACTTGAATTAACACCGGCTGACCAATGCGATCGCCAGTATTGGGATCAAAGCTAATTTTTCCGGTGGCCCCTGTTTGATGAAAATTGCCAGAGCGCAGCAGGGATTGTAGGCCTTGACGATGGGTATTTTCCCTTAAACCGGCAATAATCACCCGTGTAGCGTCAAAACTGGTGGCTGTGCGCCAACTAACTGGACCGCGCCACTGTTCCTGCATAAGATTGGCAAAAGTCTGGTTAACCGAGGGGTGCCAGGGTGCGGCAAGGGTTAAACCTTGGGCGTTTTTGCCGCCATCTTCGAGGGTGCGAATATTGTAGAGGGTGGGACTACTAAACAGAGGCAAACGCTGACGATTGGAGCGAATAACCTCAAAAACGGGATCGAGACGATCAACATGAGCGACGACAAATAGACCGTTAGCACCCCCAGAAATCGCCTGATTAAGAGCTTGATCGGCCTTAAAATTGGGGACACTCAGATCACAGACTATCGGCACAATTTGACCGCCTTTTTTCGCCACATTAGCCATCAACTCATCTTTAAAGGAAATATTATCAGGAGCTTGAGAATCGTAGCAAAAAGCAATTTTCTGGACTTTAGCAGTATTTACTATGTAATTTGCTAAGGTTTCCGTAATTTTGCCGTTAGAAGCCACGAGACGAAAGATATAATTTCCCGCACCGGAGAGATTATTAGCCAGGGAGGTGGGAGAAATCATCACCAAACCGCCTTTTTCGTAGATGGGAGCGGCGGCTAAACTGGCATCGGAGGCATTATGACCGATAACAGCGATAATATCAGGATTTTTGACTAATTCACCAGCTACCTCTTTCGATATCTGCGGCTGATTATCGTCATTAACCACGATAACCATCAGTTTTCTGCCGTTGATCCCTCCCTGTTGATTGATCTGGGTTTGTGCGCTGGCGACTCCTCGCAATATTTCCTGAGCGACGTTGGGATTAGTTGTTGCTGGCACAACAACGGCGATTTTAAAGGGATTTGAGCCAGTTTGCAGGTTGCTGAGATAAATTACGCTTTCGGGATCGTTGGGACGTTGAGCGAGGGATTTTTGCAGGAGTTGCTCTGCTTCTTGGTGATCACCTTGAGCAATGGCAGCGATCGCTGATTCTTTGGTGGTGTTAGAATTAGTTTTGATCAGGAGATGATTGCCGTAACTGATGCGGGGATTATTATCGGCTTTTGGGGCAAATATTGCCGAGATTTGGGGAAAAAGAAACCAACCGATCAACCCCAGTAAAACATAGGAAATTGGCGGTAAACCCGCTTTTTTGCCAGTCTTTGTCATTGCTTTACTCCTTAACTTTGCTGATTGAATTCGGCTAAACGGCGGTTAATTTCGTCATCAAGGCTTAAGAAATCGATTTCTTGAGCTAATTTCTCGCTATAGTTCTCGCTTAATTCACTATAGGCGTTTTCTTTTCGATAACGGTCGTTAATCGCTTCATTGGCATCCTCAAAGCGATCGCGGGAGGTATTGAGGTTGAGACTACTATCAAATTCGTTTATTTTACCTAAAGCCTCATTCATGGAACTAATCGCTTTTAAGTTGCTCATTTCTAACTTATAATGCTCGATTTTTTCCTGCTCTTTACGAAGTTTTTCCTTAGCAGCAATGACCACTTTTTCGGCATTATCAACCCGATCTTTCATGGCGGGTAGAATTTTTTCTAGGGAGATAACCTTAACCATAGCAAGTCTTGCCGCTTCTTGAAGACCTTTTTTTTGAGCGGTGACAGCCTGCTGCAAGTAGTTTGTGTGTTCCTGTTTTTTTGCCTCGTATTGTGCTTGAGCCGATTGCTGGGCCGCTACTACTTTCGCCACCGATTCTGTCAATTCCGCTAGGGATTTTTGCATCAATTCTAGGGATTCTTTGGCCGATTCTACGGCAATTTTTCCGCCGGATTCGATGGGAATACCCCACAACCAATTCCAGATCGCAACGAGAGAATTTCCTGCCTTATCACCGATCAGCCAAAAAATCAAGGCCTTTGGGGTTAATTTTTTTAACAATTTCATGCCGTTTGTCTCCTAGAGGTGTTACCTGTTAATTAGGAGTGATGGCTAACTTTGATGCAGTGGGTAAGGTTAAGTTTTGTAAAAAGTCTTGACAAGGATAGGAAGGTTTAGACTGGACCGGCAGATTTAATGGGAGCGAGGGGGACAAATTGACCCTTTTTGACCTGTAGAATCAAGTAGCGGCGATCATCAGGATTATTGTTCATGTTGCGGACACCATTCTCATCGAATCTAACAGTGCCAGTCATTCCTTCGATAGAAAAATCGTTTCTTAAAACTTGATTTAATAATTCTCGATCGAATTTTTGTCCTTGTTGGTATAACTGTCGCAAAGCGGTGAGGATAACTTTGGTCGCATCGTAGGCCATGGGAGTGCGCCAAACATTGATCTTATTTTGCCAAAAACTGTGGATATAATTATCTTGTTTGAGATCATACCAAGGCACGGTGATAACTAAATTTTCTACTCCTTGTTTACCTTCTGCAAGGGTGAGATAACTTTGAAAGGTGGGGGAACCTAAAATCACTAAGTTTAACTGTTGTGCGGGACGTTGCTTAAAGATACTGACGGCTCTTTTCAGATCGTTAATATAGGGAGCAATCATGAGAATATTTACTTGGTATTGAGCGATTTTTTGATAAATTTTCTCTTGATCTAAATTATTTTTTGGTTCGATATTGCAGTCAAAATCTGCATCTTTAATGACTTTTTGAAACTGCTGACCGAGAAGAATGTTTCTATATTTTTGAGCGAAGTTATAATTATCCCCAGAGCGATTATCGTAACAAATTAAATTAGTGGGGTTTTGGATAATTAGCTTGTCAGTTTGTTTGCGGATGTATTCACTTAAGGTTGTGGCAAAAGTTTCCAGATCGGGAACCATCTTATACACATAGCCATTACCGGAGATTTTCGGGGAAAAGCTGGTGGGAGATAGGGCAACAATTTTCCCTTGTACATAGATATCTTTGGCCGCTTCACTAGCAGCAGAAGCATTATGACCAACCACTGCTAAGATTGACGGATCTTTAACAAATTTTTCGGCTCGATCTTTGGCATCTACGGGGCTATTATTATCATTAGCGACCACTACCTGTAGAAAGTGAAAATCGGGGTTTTTGGCCTGTTCATCGTTTAACTCCTCTTGGAATAAAGCAATACCTCGTAAAATTTCCTGAGCAGTTTCTGGATTATTACCAAGCGGAACACTGGTGGCAATTTTTAAGGGATTTCTGTCTTGATAGGCCGCACGAGCGTTATTATAATAGATGCGAATCTCTGGATTATTGGGCAAGCGATCGAGGGATTTTTTAAAAAGCTGAATTGCTTGTTTATATTCTTTGTTTTTAAAAGCTTGTCTTCCCCGTTCAATAATGTTATCTTGTCGGTTTGTCTTTAATAATATTTCTTCACCTAAGCTAATTTCTGGGTATTTACTAGCATCATCGGAAAATACTCCTCCCCAATATAAAATTGATAAAGTTACCAGAAGACTTAAAATAAATAACAGAGCTTGTTTCCAGCGACTAGATAGACGTAAAGGCCAACTTTGCTCATGATTATTTTGGTGATTTTCCTCCGTATTTTCAGGGGGTAAAGGTAAAATTAACGGTGGTTCTTCAGGATTTTCTATCAAACGAGGCAGCAAAGAAGAACTAGCAGCATCCACCGCAAATGCGTGTAATTTTAAGTCTTGTCGAGCGATTGTTAAGGATTCTTGTAGGGATTTATGTCCAAGAAAATTGGGAAGAAAAACTTCTAGAAATCTCAAAGCAACCCGCACGGCGATCGGTTCTTTCATAACAATAATATGGGGTACTCCGATATTAGCCAACTGACGGCCAATACCTAAACCATCGCAGGAATTACAGATAACAAGTTTTAAGCCTTTTTTAACAGCTTTTTCTAGGGAATTTCTTAAGTTATGTTCTGGAGATAAAGCCGTATCATTATCAATGATAAAAACTCCATCGTGACCGTCACTACTGGTTTGACTATGACCTAAATAAACTACAATATCCCATGGATTTTTGATCAACTCATTGTGAATATTTATCGTTGAAAGAGGAGGGTCTGAACCAGGACTTAATATTTGCATAGAAACCTTATCTTGGTTTCCTAGTACCGTTTGCAAACTGGATAAACACAGGGAAGTATGCTTGTTTTCGATGTCAATATTGCCCAAAATTACTAAAACATTAATCGGATAAGTAAAAGTACGTTCTCTCGGGGGATCTATCTGGATAGTAAGAGCAATTTCCACATCGGGAAACCATTTGTGTAAAAAATTCCAAGACTCCCAGGGAATTTGTTGTAGATCAAAGTGGGTAGTTTGGATAAAAAATCTTACTTCTGACTCAGTACCTATATGGAACAAGATATGATTTTGTATCGAACTCAGAGAACTGGAATTTAGCCATTCATTTAAGCTATCTTTTAAAGTTTTAGTGGCTTTTTTGAGGTTGTCTCTAGGATCACCTACCGCTGCATGGGTGATCATGCTATGAGGAACGGTAATTCCTAAACTGGGTTGACTTTTTACCCAATGATAATAAGCTCGACGATAATTTTGCAAAGCGTCAGCAATGTCAAGGTTAGGGACTAATCTACCCTCCGCAAAAGGTGCTATCAAGAGATGATTGTCACGAATTTCTAGAGTGACGGAAAATCCCGTCTCAAAACTGCCATCACCAATTTTCAGAATCACAACTCTGCTCATGTCTCTACCCTTGACATTTTCTGCTATCTCTATTAAATCCTAAACTGTTCGGTAATGCTACTGTCCCCTAAACTTAGGTTAACATTAAAGCGATCGTCGGCATCAGCTAGAAAATAAAGCTGTAGATAGCTATCTAAGGGTTTCTCCCTTGCTCTTGCTTCTAAACCGGGGATTAATTGGCCTATTTCATCGCTAATTTGCAAAGATAAACCAGGGGGTAGCTTGGCAAAATTGTCCATGGCATAGGCACGAATTAAAACAGCAATTCTCTGGTCACTGGTCGATAAAACTCCCACCATTAAAGCGATTTTATAACCCATTAATTGACTACCCACATCGAGCATTTTACGAATAGCAGCATTGGGATAATGAGGATCAATATTCCAGAGATATTCGGCCGCTTGCCAGCGAATAGTTTCATCTTGGGTTTGATGTTGCAGTTTTGCTAAAGCTTCCTCTGGGGTTAAATGTTCCGAAAATTCCACCTCTTTTTGACTAGCATACAGTTGTCTAATTTCTCGCTGAATATCTGTCGGAGATTCTCGGCTGCTGATTTTTTCAGCAGCCAACAAAAACCCTGGATTAATTGGACGATAATTGTCGATAGTGCTGAGGATTTCCTGCCATTTCTCTGTAATAATTCCCTGTAACCATTGACTAAGTTTAGTGGGGATTATTTCTAGACGCTGCTGATAAAGTTTTTCTCGCCATTGCTGATCATTCAACAAAGCTAACCACTGCTGACAACTAATATCTAATCTCGGAGAATAGGGTGAAACTTGACCTAACTTTTTAATTAATTTTTCTGCTGTTGCTGGCGATAAATTTGCTAAAGATTCCAGTTTTTCTTGTTCACTCTCTCCCTCTAAACAACTCTGCCAAAGAATATCTAAATCATCAATCATTTGCTCACTATCTAAATAATATTGATGGTAAATTGAATCGTATTCTGCGAGATTTTTAACATCTTTTCTGGATATAAAACCCCAGATATTGAGAAATTTTTCTGCTAAATCTACCTGCACCCCTAGATAAAAATCTGCCGCTAAATCGGGAATATCAACCCATTCTTGCTCTATTGTCAATCCCTCAATGTCAATCGCTTGACTGGGAATAGTAGTAACTTTTTTGTCTTTAATCTGCCAAGTAAACCCGTTAATAAACTCCCAAAGATACTGATGGTTTTCAGGTATTATTTGAAGGGAACAATCAAGATTATCTTTCAGCCAATTGCTTAAGCATATTTGCACCAAGTAATTAATCAAAGCCTGATTTTTGGCGGTTTGATTAGAGTATTGACCGAGAATCGATCGAGCTTGTTTAATCTCTGTTTCCGAAAAAGTTAGCCAAAGGGATTTCGGGTTAATTTGTTGCAAAATATCGAGGTTGACTTTCATGGTATCTCCTAACAGATTAGATTTGAGTTAAGTAGGACTGACAAAAATATTTTAGATAAGCATCGATCTCTTGTTTTTGCCGAGATTCTAATTGAATCTCATTTAACAAAATAGGGCAATCTTTGCCTTCCCTTGCACAGAGTAGCTGATAAATTTTTTTACATAATTGGGTTATTTCTCGACTAATAGTAGATGAATGAACTCCCAATCGATTAGCGATCTGTGCTTGCGTCATCTTTTGATGATAGTAATAATATACAATCTGTTTAACTTCATCCTCAAGAGTGATTAATAACTTATTAATATCTTCCTGGATTTCTTGCTGTTGTAGTAAATCTTTACTTGGCTTCTTGCTGGGGATATTTTCCCAAAAGTAATTGCTATTATCGTCATAATTATTAGGCTCAAATTTAGAGTAAGGAGGATCGATATGATTACGCATTATCTCCCCTATTTGATTGAGTTTTGCTTGCACTTCCTCAACGGTGAGAATAACTTGCGGTTGTAACTGCTGTAGGCGATCGATTACCTGTTGCCAATCCTCCTCTTGCCACTTATCCAATGATCTAAGAGAAGCTTTTTTAACCTCTCGAAAACAGTTAAATATTAGCAGATGATTCTCGTTAAAGATACCCGATGTTCGTAAAACTTTTTGAATTTTATTCGCACTAAAAAGACTGACTATACCGAGATTAGTCCTGCCAATCGTTTTATACTCTCCTCGCAGAAAATTATAGAGAGTATTTCTTAATTTTTTATCTGTCCATTTTTCTAAGATTAAGCGAAAAAATCCCGGTTTGGTCTTGTTATCCTGAAAGTTACCGTAAAAATTGCGAGGATTGTTGGTGATTGCCGTGGCAAGCAAATTCAGCAAATAGTAGAAGAGGGTTTCATAATCAGCATCGATCCGATGGCCAACATTTTTATAGACCCTTTGAGTTACCATACAGGAGCGATATTGTAAGAAAACCATCCAATGGGACTTGACTAATTGGTTATTAGGATCATTCTGTAACCATTGCCACAGATAAAAATACACCGCTTCATCATCGGCCACGCTTCCAGCGATCGCATCGATCGATTTTCTTAATTGTGGCACTTCGCACCAGAAAACTCGATCGCCTTCAATGGTCTTAATAGTAGTACAAAAGCACCTAATGCTCATCTCTATCACCGGCTACAGGTATCTGCTATCTGATTAGGTAAAAACCGAGGATTTTCTGCAAGAGTAGCAAATAAATTGAGCGATTCCCTTGCCAAGCGCACCTCTTTCTCTGACAATAGATGAGAGACTGATGAGAAACTATCAGTTATAGTGAGACAGCCTTAGCAAACCAGTACAAGACTCATAAATTCACTCTGAGCTGCCACAAATAGCCGTCATATCAACTTCTAGGACAAAAATTAGGAATGCGAGTAACTTTTACCGAAAATCAGGGTTTTAGAAAGGAATTGAATAAACGGGTTGATGCTTATTTTACCGAAAACGGCATCCCCACCAGAGATAATTTTGCCATGTACCTGAAGACGATCACGATTTTAACTTGGGTAATTGCCGCTTGGCTATTTGTACTTTTTGGTCCGGATATCTGGTGGCTGAAAATTATCGGTTGCATGGTTTTAGGAGGAGGATTAGCAGGAATCGGTTTTAGCATTGGTCATGATGCTAACCATGGCGGCTATTCTAGTAAAAAATGGGTTAATTCTCTCCTTGGCATGAGCTACGATTATATCATCGGTACTTCCAGTTATCTCTGGCGTTTTCGTCATAATTATCTCCATCATACCTACACCAATGTTTTAGGGTACGATGTGGAAATTCACGGCGATGGTATCGTGCGAATGACTCCCCATGCCGAGCATAAATGGTATCATCGTTATCAACATTTATTTATCCCGATTCTCTACGCTATAATTCCTATCTATTGGTCATTCTCCGATGTGCGCTCTATTCTCTTTGGTCATCGTTTTGGCGAGATTAAAATTCCTAATCCTAAACCGATCGATCTATTCGTTTTATTGAGCGGAAAAGTTGTTTATCTCTTCTGGTTTATTGGCATTCCTCTTCTAGTTGGTTATAGTCCCCTAGAAATAGCGATCGGTTTTCTCATTGCTTTTATGACCTATGGAGTGCTTGCCTGTCATGTATTTATGTTAGCTCACGTTTTGGAACCCGCCGAATTTATTCAACCCTCGGCAGCTAACCAAATCGAAGACGAATGGGCAATCTTTCAAGTGCGAACTACCGTAGATTTTGCTCCTAAAAATGCCTTTTTAAATTGGTATTTAGGGGGATTAAATTATCAAGTTGTTCACCATCTTTTCCCGCAAATTTGCCATATTCACTACCCCCAAATTGCCCCAATCTTAGCGGAAGTTTGCCAAGAATTTGGCGTTAATTATGCCGTTTATCCCACCCTGCGAGGTGCTTTAACTTATAATTATCGTTGGCTCAGACAATTAGGCAATAAACAAAGTAATTTCGATCTCAAATTAGCCAGCTAGAATCAGTTATCAGTTATCAGTTATCAGTTATCAGTTTTAAGTTTTAAGTTTTAAGTTTTAAGTTTTAAGTGAATAGTATTAAGCGACAAGCTCGGAGCTGCCTTTTTACTGATTACTGTTGACTGTTTAATGTTTACTGATTACTGATTACGGCTCTCTTATTCTTTGTGTGATAAGTTTAACTTACATTATGATCGATCAGTCTTTGTGTCCTCTGTGTCTTTGTGGTTCCTTCCACTCACTCGCTAGGAGGAATGTATCTTAGAATACATTTTACCCACCAAACCTAAGAGAGCCTGATTACTGATTACTGATTACTGATCACTGAAAAATGAACCTACCCAACTCGATTACCCTATCGCGACTCTTGGGACTGCCATTAATTTTATACTGGTTGCACCAAGGCACAGAAATCGATCGCTGGTTAAGTTTAATTATCTTTCTGATTGCTGCCAGCACCGATTGGCTCGATGGTTATTTAGCGCGAAAATTGAATCAAATCACCGAATTAGGCAAATTTCTCGATCCTTTGGTCGATAAATTACTGGTTCTCGCTCCCCTCTTAGCTCTGATTGAAATGGATTTAATTGCTGCTTGGGGAGTATTTTTGATTCTCGCTCGCGAATTAGCGATCGCTGGTTGGCGTATTAATCCGAATTTAACGGGAAATAGCGACATAAAAGGGGCTAATTGGTGGGGAAAAAGCAAAACAGTCAGCCAAATTATCGCTATCGCTCTCTTAATTGCTCCCTTGCCTTCTGAATATAACTTAATTTCTCAGATTGCCTTTTGGCTATCGGTGACATTAACTTTAATTTCTGGCGTGATTTATACCACACCCAGCCGAAAATTAACCCAAAATTGATAAAAACTTGACCATTAGCAACAATTCAGAAAACAAGCCTCGCAAACATGATTACATTTTTTTTCTTGGTATATAATAATCGGGAGGAAGATTATCAGACTCTTCAAATTCAAACAAATCATTCAAAGAAAAAATCATGCCCACTGTAACCATATCATTCGCTAGCCTCCCCGGTCCCACTGGTGCTAGTTTCAATCCTACTGTGACTACGTCAGTTGCCGCTTTCCTGAACGCCCATCCTACTGTCCCCATTTCTATATCGACAACAGGCCTTACCGCCGATAATCTCACTTCCCTGGGACTTTTAAGTACGGGCGGCGATACAGTTTGGAGAATAGCCAACGCAGGCGTTGCTGATAGCGCAACCCTTTCCAGGGCCGGTGGAGGCTTTTCTAAGACCCTTTCCCTGCCAGCAAATAGCCTTACCTTTGTTAGAGGCGGGTCTGCCGGCACTTATCAACTAACCGGCGGTATTGTTAACACGAAAGCGTCGGGTCCGCAAGTAGTAAGTTCGATCGCACCACTCTTACTCACCGATTCCTATTTCATCACAGGTAGTGCGTTCAACGATACTCTAACGGGCGGTAACAGTACCGATACCCTAATTGGTGGCGATGGTAACGATGTCCTAAGTGGTGGCGAGGGTGCCGATACCCTAATTGGTGGTAATGGTAACGATACCCTAAATGGTGGTAATGGTTTCGATTCCCTAATCGGTGGCGATGGTAACGATATAATATCCGGTATCGGGGGAGCGGATACCCTAATCGGTGGCTTAGGAAGCGACACCCTCACTGGTGGTAATGGTAATGACCGTTTTGTTTACAACAATCCCAACGAAGGCGGTGACTTGATCGCGGATTTTAACATCGCTAGCGGCAATACGGATGCTATCGTAGTTTCTAACGGTGGTTTCGGTGGTGGACTGACTACCGTTGGTGGTACTTTGGCTCCTAGCCTATTCGGGGCAACTGCGGGTGGTGCTGTCAGATTTGTCTACAGTGGTGGTGTTTTACAGTTTGACACAGACGCTGGTCTTGGTGTTAGTCTGGTTACAATCGCAAACATTGGTGGCTCTGGCGCAGCGACCCTCGGTGCAAGCAATATTCAGGTGATTGCCTAATCTATCCCTGTCCATCCACTGCGGTGGGTTGGGCAGTTGTGGATTTTTGGTGTAAAATCAGGCTACCAGAAACAATCTCTGCGGGTGTGTTAGCTAGGGCTAAGACACCCTTATTAGTTTAAAGCAGTTATCTTAATAGTGAGGTAGGAAGTCTCTGGTTTGAGGGAACTCTGGAACAGGCAACGGGAAAAGTAGCTAGTCCTATTGGGATTAGTTTTGTGTAGTGATTAACTGACGGTGATAATCGCCCCATAACCGGGCTGCCTGTTGACTACTGCCCGCAGTGGGAGAATTATTATCATTACCTAACCAAATGCCTGTCACCCAGTCGCGCCGGGGAAGATAGCCGATAAACCAGAGATCCACATAATTATCCGTAGTTCCCGTTTTACCCGCTTCTCCCATGCCAATACTGGCAGCGCCTCCTGTACCATTAGTTATCACCCCCCGCAATAGGCTATTCATCGTTTCGGCGGTTTTAGGGGAGATTACCTGCTTATTTCTCTCGCTATCGTCGCCATAGTCATAAATAACCCGACAGGTACTCAAATCCTCCACATTTTCACAGTCGGAAGCGTCGAGAATGCGTTTAATGGCGTGGGGACGATTCCAGCGCCCACGATGGTCAAAAACCCCATAAGCACCGGTCATTTCTAAGACATTTACCTCGCTTTGCCCTAAAATTAGCCCCGGTACAGCATTTAAAGGTGATTTTACCCCCAAACGTTCCGCCACATTGACCACATTACTTAATTCTGCCTCGCGAGCAATGCGAAGGGCGACGCTATTTTCCGATTGCGCTAAACCTTGAAACATATTGATGGCCCCGCTACTGCGTTCACAGGGAGAATAGGCCTGTCCTTGCCAAGAGAGTCCAGCGCAGGTATAGGTTTTATAGGGCGATATTCCCTGTTCTAGGGCGGCAGCATAAGCAAATACCTTAAAAGTGGAACCGGGTTGACGTTTAGCTTGGATAGCGCGGTTAAATTGGCTTTTTTGATAATCAACTCCCCCGACTAAAGCGAGAATTTCCCCGGTTTGACTGTTTAGGGTAACTAAAGCCCCTTGGGAGTAACGATAGCGGGGGCCTTGGTTTAAGACATTATTTTTTAAGCTTTTTTCTGCGATCGCTTGCATTCGGCGGTCTAAACTGGTTTCAACGATAAAATTGCCCTCTTTAGCCACTTCTTCCCCTAAAAGGTCCTGTAATTCCTCGAAAACGTAACTATAAAAATATGGTGCAATCGTACTAGATAGGGATTTTTTGGCTTGGGGACTGATTTCAATGCGAGATCTGCGGGCGCTGGCCGCCGCTTCCGGGGAAATCATGCCTAATTGGGCCATGCGATCGATGACACGATTGCGTAGTTGTACGGAAGTGTCGTAATCTTGAATGGGATTAAATAAATTCGGGGCGGGTAACATGGCCACAAGAGTAGCAGCCTCGGAGATATCTAAATCTCTAGCGGATTTATCGAAATAAAAGCGGGCCGCATCTTCAAAACCGTAACCGGCCAGACCGAGATAAACTCGATTGAGATAGGTTTTGAGAATTTCATCCTTACTATACACCGCTTCTAATTGTAAAGCGACCACAGCCTCCCGGAGTTTGCGATCGGCAGTATTTTGGCGACCGACTTCGGGGAATAAACTACGCGCTAACTGTTGAGTCAGGGTGCTGGCCCCTTGACGAATGCCCCGACCTTGCCAATTAATCATAATTGCCCGGACAATCCCCAAAGGATCAACCCCAAAATGCCAGTAAAAACGACTATCTTCGGAAGCGACAACCGCCTGGGGCAAATAGGGAGAAAAATCGCCCAGATTATCTAATTCTCGGTGAGTTTCCTGTCGAATGGGATTGAGGGGAGTTTGAGCATCCCTAGGGTAAACCACCACCGGACCGCTCACCCCGGAAGGGAGTGGATAAACATTAACTTTGCGACTTTCCCAGATAACCGCTAAAACTAATAAACCGAAAATACCCCCCGCACCATAGAAACCATAGCGCAAAAGTCGCGCCCACAGGGGAGGGGGACAGTAGTAGGAGATGGTGACACAATTGGCTAAGTCTGGGGGGGCCAGGGTAAAGGTATCACCATGACGCAGGGAAACGCTTTTGAGACGACGTTTACCCATATAAACCCCGTTGGTGGAGTTTTCATCTGTGAGCAGGAAATTATGGGGATTTTTCGGGTCACGCTGCAGGGAACAATGAATCTGACTGACCACGGTATTACGGATAGTAATATCACAGGAACTGGAACTACGACCCAACAAATAGCGATCGCCGATAAGGGGATATTTGCTTTCCCCGCTGCCATTCTCGTTTTTAAGGCGTAATTCGGGAACTCTCGCCCCTTTTTTGAGATTTACCGCCTGAAAATTCACCTTTCCTTGCAATTTCTGCACGGCAACGGTGACAAGTTGACTAATTTGGGTTTTCGGCGACTGCTTAGACATAGTTTTTATCAGTTATCAGCTTCTGAAGGCAATAGGCAATAGGGGAAGTGGGGAGTGGGGAATTTCAACTAAAACCCCAACACCCTAACACCCCCCGCAACGCGCACGCAGTGACCACCCTAACACCCCAACACCCTAAAACCCCAACACCCCATCTCCCCAATTCCCAATTCATACCCAATATCCCTAAATTGACATTTTAGCCTCTAAAGCTTTCAGGTATTCCGTATTGACTCCCGACTCGCGAATCAGAGCAATTTTACCGGTACGGGCCACCTCGCGAACGCCAAATTTATTCAGCATTTGCATAATCGCCACCATTTTACCCGGATCCCCCACCACTTCGATGGTCAGGGTTTCCTCGGAAATATCCACAATCCGCGCCCGGAATACCTGCGCTAATTCGATCACTTCGGCCCGGCGCTCGGCGGTAGCATTAACTTTAATCAGCATTAATTCCCTTTCCACACAAGGGGTTTGGGTGATATCCTGCACCTTGAGGACGTTAATTAATTTGTAAAGTTGTTTGGTTAACTGTTCGATGCTGTCCTCGTCTCCTGGTACTACCATCGTAATCCGAGAAACTCCCATCTGTTCAGCAGGACCCACGGCCAGACTTTCAATATTAAAGCCGCGACGGGCGAATAATCCAGCAATACGGGTTAAGACTCCCGCTTCATCTTCAACTAATACGGATAATGTGTGTTTCATGGCGATCTATCTACACAACCTAGATTTAACCATTGTAAGACAGGAGACAAGGCCGGAACAGTTTGTCTTCTCTGAGGGATTCAGGTAGAAACCTCTACTCTGTCAAATTAAATCCACTCTTCTTCATCCGCTTTGTTTACCCCCCGCTCTTGGTTTTCATCCTGAGCAGGGGGCGTAATAATCCGATAATTGACATCGTAAACTTGATCGGCCTTTTCCCCGCGAGTCTGTTTGGCCGTGCGGTAACTATAGGAATAAACTGAGCCAGTTTGATAACTGTCCTCTGGAGGCTTGACAAAATTCGCTTTTTCCCCATCAGCAACCCTAGGCGGGAATTCTTCCCGATCCTGAATGGTAGTCGGTTTTTCGGGGGGTGCATCAAAATTCCAATCATCACCGCTATCTCTTTCCCAATCGTTACCCGGTGGAGACGCGGCGCGATCTTGAATATAGGTAGGTCGGGGAGATGGGGGTGGGACTTGAGGATTATTGGCTATAGGAGGGGAGGCTTTTGGGGCAGCCAAAGGACGACCAAAACTATAGAGAAATTGCAGGGTTAAACCACTGATAATTCCCGCCAGGGTGAAAAGTAACACCCAGACAGCTAGGGGCAGTTTTACCGTCATAATACCGCCAAAAAAGACCAAAGTGATCGCCCCCAGATTCTGCCAGATCAGTAATCCGCCTACAGCGATCGCAAATAAGACCATAATCCAGCCCATTTTTACCTCCCTTGATTCAGTGATCAGTAAACAGTGATCAGTAAACAGTAATCAGTAAACAGTAATCAGTAAACAGTGATCAGTAAACAGTAAACAGGTATAAAGATAAAGATAACTAACTAACTAATTAACTTAAAACTTACGGTTCTTCGGTTTGTGTTATGCAATGGACGGGAGTTATAAGGGGTGAAACCCTTATATAGAAAGACATGGCTGCGATTTTTGCCAATTGTTTTCAATCTAGAACGAGCTAATCAATTAAGTCCCTTGCCAGATAAGGATTTAGCCGATTTCTGCCCCCTGATCGAACCATACCAAGTAACGAAGAACCAAACTTACATCTGATAACTTACATTTGATAAATTACATCTGATAACTGATAACTGATAACTGATAACTGATAACTGTTAATGTCCTTGCCAGCGATTAATGGCCACACAATCGATATCTAACTGATCGAGGGTACGAGCGATGACAAAATCTACCAAATCCTCGATCGATTGGGGATGGTGATACCATGCCGGTATTGCTGGCACGATTCTAACGCCCGCCTCGGCTAAAGTGGTTAAATTACGCAGATGAATTAAACTAAAGGGGGTTTCTCGCGGCACTAAAACCAATTTTCTGCCCTCCTTAATCTGCACATCGGCCGCCCTTTCTAGCAAATCGGAACTTAATCCCCCCGCTAATTTGGCCACTGTACTCATGCTACAGGGAATAATTACCATACCAAGGGTGCGATAGGAACCACTGGCGATCGTTGCCCCCACATCACCCCAACGATGACAGCGTAATTTTCCCCCTTCCATCACCCCGCATTGGCCGCGCCAAAATTGTTCTTGCAGCTCTGGTTCTGGAGGCATCCGCACATTATCTTCTGCTTGCCAGACAGTGTAAGCTGATTTGGAGGCCACTAGATCGATCGTGTAGTCGGCTAAAAGTAGATATTTGAGAGTACGGACGGCATAAATCAGCCCTGATGCCCCCGTAACGCCCAAAATTAGCGGTTTAGATAATTCCTTCAAGCTCTAATTCCTCGATCAATTGTAATCCTCTCGGGTCGCCCACTTTTAATAAAGCACCCCTGGCATCTTCCTTGACACCTAAATCCTCATCTTCCACCAAGGCCTCGATCAAAGCATCGATCGCCGTGGCATAAATCACATTTAAGGGCAATTCTCGGCATAATTGACCGATCGACCAAGCGCAATTACTCCGCACCGCCGCGATTAAATCTCGGCGCAATCCTTCAATTAAAGGCGGCAAGACGGTGATGATATCTTCATAATTGACCTTGGCAATCTGGGCCAAACTACTGGCAGCCCATAATCGCACCGCCGAAATATCGGTTTTGAGAGCATGAACCAAAGGCTCGATCGCTCTGCGATCACCACAGTTACCTAGGGCCCAAACTACCCCTTTTCTGACGTAACCATTCCAATCTCTGGCCAGTAGCTCGATTAAAGGCTCCACGGCGCTAAGACTGGGATTTCTGCCCAAAGCGTAGGCGACACTGACACGCACTAGGGGACAGACATCGCTTAACATCTCCAGTAAAGGAGCGATCGCTCTTTCGTCACGCAATTCACAAAAGGCGCGGGCCGCGATCATTCTCTCGCTCAGATGATCAGAAGTAAGCAATGAGAGCATTTCCTCTGGATCGGGGGGGATTTCCGCTGCTAGGTCCGGATCGCTCCCATCGAGAGGATTATTTAAGGAGTTGTTAGAGTCTAGGATTTCATTATCGTACATACTTGTTAGATTATCTTAATCCGTGACCGCTTACGTCAAGCCAAAAATCAAAAAGTAGTTGCGGGTTGGGGGGACTTTTCAGTGATCAGTCATCAGTAATCAGTGAACTGAAGGCAAGAGGCAACAGGCAACAGGCAAAAGAAAGAATCTGGCAATTCTCCTACCTAAAAAGAAGGTTATAAACTAAGTACATCAAAGCTTTCAGCTTACCAAATTAGGTTACACTTCATCTTGACGAGAAGGGCTACATTTACAAAACCTAGCAGAATAGGAGGTAAATACAGGGCTAATTTTATTGTTTTTCCGATGCCAAGACGCGGATTTGAACCGCGGACACGAGGATTTTCAGTCCTCTGCTCTACCAACTGAGCTATCTCGGCGTTTTTTTTGTCCTTTCTCAATATAGCACGCCCTCGAAATAATTGCAAGGTTTTTTTCTAAAAAGTTTTCTGCTCGACTAGATTGGCAAGGTGAGGGTAAAAGTGGTGACAGCGTTGGCACTGGTGACATCGATGGTGGCATTCAGGGGTTTAATCAGTTTGCAGACCAAAGCTAAACCTAAACCAGTACCACTGTAGCGCCAGGGATCTTGGCTAGGAATGCGATAAAAAGGGGCAAATATTCTTGATAATTCCTCTGGGGCGATTTCTACTCCTGAATTGCTCACACTAATTAATATTTGCTCATCCGCACGCCTCACATTTACCCTAATTATTCCTCGTTCTGGGGTATATTTAGAAGCATTGGTAAGTAATTCCGCTATTATGCGCTCGATATGACACAGACTGGTGTTAATCTCCGGTATATCCCCATCTATATCTAAAATTAACTGCTGTTGTCGCTCACGGGTGAGATGACGAAAAGGTTCCACTAATAAGGGTAGCCACGAAAGTAAGTCAATTGCTTCGATCGCCGGGGGTTCTGTTTCCGCATCCAGATAGGTTAAAGTCAACAGATCATTAACTAACTTACTCTGACGTTGAGATTCAATGTTAAGAATTTGCAACAGTTGACCGATCGAATCCTGTGGATCGATCTCGATCCCTTGATCTTCTAGGAGACTTTCTAGGGTTTCCACCGCTAGACGAATGCTGGTAATCGGGGTTCGCAGTTCATGGGAAAGGGTTTTCAGGAATTCGCTTTTTAATCTTTCCAGTTTTTCTAGTTCCCTAACTTGTGCTTGGGAAGATTCGTAAAGTCGCGCCTGTCGAATAGCGATCGCACATTCGGTGGCAATATGTTGAATCAAATTAGTTTCTAAGGAGTTAAAAATCTGATTAGCTGGTCGAATTAGCCAAAGATTGCCCAAAAAACCCTGATCGTCAAAGATAGCACAAGCGCAACGGTTAACACGACCAATTTGCGGATTACCAAGGGGAAGACGATCAACAAATTGTAAAATTTGTTTGTGCAGCAGCGGTTGATAGATTTCGGGAAAATCGCTAATTTGACGGGTAATTCCCTGACAGATAAGCTTTTGAGTGGTATATTCGTGGACAATAGTGGCTTGACTGCGACTGGGATCGTAAAGCTCAATTTGGGCGCGTTCTACGGGTAAAACCTGGACTAATTCCCTAGTGGTGGTTTGCAGAATATGGTTTTCATCGAGACTATCGCGAATTTTTTCGGTAATCCGTCCGATTAATGCTTCATACTTCAAACTCATCTGCAATTCGGCGGTTCTTTGCTGAACCTCCGATTCTAGGGCAGTATTCAAGCATTTTACCCGTTGGTGCAGTTCTGCTTGTTGAATGGCAATTCCCACTTGAATGGCTAATTGTTTGAGCAGATCGATTTCTTGGGATTGCCAAGAACGAGTTTTTTGGCAATTTTGGGCAATTAGTAACCCCCAGAGTTGGTTATCACAGATAATCGGCACCACCAAGTTAGCTTGTACTTGCAAAGAGGTTAGTAGGCTGCGATAACAGGGATCAAGTCCCGAATTATGGACATTTTCAATAACTTGAATTCTCCCGCGACGATAATTTTCCAGACGTTCTGGGGATAAATTAAAACAGGGATCCTGTATCCTGTTTCCTAAGACAGAATTAATCCTCGCAGTATGGGATTCCACCACAATCATGCCACTATGATCGGGGAATAAACGATAAATTAACACTCGATCGCAGTTGAGAAATTGTCGCACTTCTTTAACAGTTCTTTGCAAAATGCGATCAAGATCCAACGATTGCCGGATTCTTTCCTGCATTACCCCCAGTAGTTGTTCTCGTTCTGCTTGTAATCTTAAAGCTTCTTCGGCCTGTTTGCGTTCGGTGATATTGGTACTGGTTCCCACTAAACGATAGATGCGCGCATTGTTATCCCGTAGGGGTGTTAAAGTTGTTAGCCACCAGTAGGGTATATTTTGAAAAGGTAAATACTGTTCGTAGGAAATAGTCGTTCCGTAACGTACACAATCACTATAGTGTTGCCGCACACTACGCGCATCATCGGGGGGAAGGATCTGTTCGGGAGTTTTGCCTTTAATATCTGATGAGCGCAGTCCTGTCCAGCGTTCATGAACGGGGTTGGCCCCCACATAGCGAAAATCTCTATTTTCCAGCACGTCCACCACAAAAATCGACGCTTGCACGGAATTAAATATACTACGCAGAAACTGCTCGGAATCCTCCTCTTGTAGCTGTCCATCTAACTCGGTATCGATTGCTGATGGCTGCTTTTCCATAAGAGCCTCCCATTGTGCTAATTGGTGGATTTGGATCGATAATCACAAAATCGTTGGCTACTCCTAGAGCGATTTAATTATTTTTTAAGATTCTCGCACGAATTTTCCTATCCGCTGCCGATTTCGATATATTTCTTTGCAAAAACGAGAAAGCAACCCCAATATACTGAGATCGCTTATCAGTTATCAGTTATCAGTGACCAGTTATCAGTGATCAGGTTTAAGTTTTAAGTTAAGTAGCTGGTTATAATTAAATTAAAAATGGATTTTAGGTTCGATCCCCCCTGCCCCCCTTGATAAGCTATCCATTAGTCGGATCTTTCTTAACAAAAAGAGAAGAAACTTAAAAAAAGGGGAAACGATTGATAGGTATAGTTTTGAAAGAAGGAATTAAGGTGGAGGTAAGCAAAAAAATGGAGAAATGGGCAGCCCAAGAATTACAGTATGCAGACCTAGGGGACACCAGAAGAAAGAAAAGGTTAATCAGTATCGTGGAAAACTTGGCCAGTCAACCTAGTACAAGTGTGCCACAAGCTTCAGGAAATCTAGCCGCAGCGAGTGCCACCTACGACTTTTGGAATTCCCCCTATTTTCACCCCTCAGATATAATTGCCGCCCAGGCCAAAAGTACAGTAGAAAGAATCAAAGAACATCCAATAGTTTTGGCAGTGCAAGACACAACAAGTTTAGACTTTACGACGCAAAAAGCCAAAAAAGGCATGGGTTATCTAGATTATAAAAAATCCTTTGGTCTCAAAGTTCATACCACCTTAGGAGTGTCCCCAGTCGGAATACCTTTAGGACTGATTAATCAATATGTCTGGGCAAGAGAAGAAAAGAATTTAGGGATTGCCAAGCAACGCAAAAAAAGAGAAACCCAAGAAAAAGAAAGTCAAAGATGGTTAGATTCTTTGTCAGAAACACAACAACAGATACCCGAAGATATTCAAGTAGTAACAATCGGAGATTGTGAGGCAGACATATTTGATTTATTTGCCCAATCAAGAAGTCCTAACTCTCATTTATTAATTCGAGGAACTCATAACCGAAAAGTTAACTATCTCGAAGACAAGCAAAGGTCAGGGCATTCAGAGCCTAAATATTTACATCAATCCATCAGAGAAATAAAAGCCTGTGGGACCTTAGATGTGCAAGTAAAACGCAATCCTAATCACGAGGCTAGACTAGCTAAACTAACAGTTAGATTTGCCAGTTTTGAAATACAAGTACCTAGCCATCACTCCAAGGCGACCCCTCGTCAACCGGTCAAATTACAGGTAATTTTAGCTGAAGAAGAAAATCCGCATAGCGGAGTTAATCCTATCAGTTGGCTGCTCTTAACTAGCCTAGACATTAGTAGCTTTGAATCAGCGATAACCTGTGTGCGCTGGTATAGTTATCGCTGGTTAATAGAACGCTATCATTTTGTTTTAAAAAGTGGTTGTGGATTAGAAAAACTGCAATTAGAAACGGGTAGGAGAATTGAGATGGCCTTAGCTACCTATTCAATTGTAGCTTGGAGATTACTTTGGTTAACCTATCAAGCACGCTTACACGGAGAGGAGAGTTGTGAAAGTTTTTTGGAAGAACATGAATGGCAATCTTTGTGTGCCACTATTCATAAAAAGAGTCCGCCACCTGAAAAGCCGCCCTCCTTTCGAGAAGCGGTCAGAATGATTGCTTCTCTTGGGGGGTTTTTAGGTAGAAAAGGTGACGGTGAACCTGGTGTTAAAACTATTTGGTTGGGACTGCGAAGGTTACATGATATCAGCCAGACTTGGAAACTATCTCATCAAATTAGTCCCCCTATAGAACCCCCTTGAGCCATCTGGCACACTTTTCTCTTTTTGTCAAATTTTATGTTAAGAAAGATGTGACTAATGGATAGCTTGATAAGGGGGGCGCCGATAGGCGGGGGGTTCCCCCCTTAATCCCCCCTTGATAAGGGGGCATCTGACAACTTTTAACGCCTACCTACTTAAGTAGGTAGATACAATTAATTAAACATATCTAACTACCTCTTCCATAAGTGCTTGACATCCTCACCAAGAAGTTAATTTTGTGCTATTACTTATCAAATACAGCGTTTCTTATCAAGAGGAAGCATAACCTAATTTGGCATCGACGACCGGCTCTCCAAAAGGAGAACCTCCTACCCCACCATTAGGATAACTGTTTTAATTAGCCAATTATTTTCAGTGATCACTGTTCACTGATTACTGATCACTGATCACTAAATTTAGGCTTCTTGGTTGACAAAAGGCAATAAAGCCATTAAACGGGCCCGTTTCACCGCTTCAGTTAAATCTCGCTGTTGTTTAGAAGTTAAACCGGTGATACGTCTAGGCAGAATTTTGCCGCGTTCGGTGATGAATTTGCGGAGGAGTTCGGTGTCTTTGTAGTCAATCGGTTGACTGGGGGAAATGGGAGAGAGACGTTTACGATAGTAGCTCATAGATTTGTAAAGATTGCTTGACTTTTTAACTAAAGTGTGTTTACTTAATTTCCTTGTGGACGGTGTGCTTATTGCAGTGGGGACAGTATTTCTTGATTTCCAGTCTGCCGGTGGTATTGCGACGGTTTTTGCTGGTGGTGTAGCGAGAAACGCCGGGGGTACGCTTATCGGGATTACTGCGGCATTCCGTGCATTCTACAGTGATGATCAGGCGAACGCCTTTTTTACTAGCCATAACAACAGGGGATCGGGTAAATTTACACGCAATCGATCATTATGACATATCTGGGGCTTTTTAGGCAAGAGCGGCCGGGGCAACGCAGGGAATTGGGGAGCATCTCACTTACGCGATAAGTAATTATACTTAGCCTAAAAGCCACTCTTAATCGTGTCTTGGAACGAAATAGAGGCTTTTAAAGACTGCGTACATGGAGAATTAAAACAAGAATTACCCTCGAAAAGCCTATTTTTCCACTAAGTATTTATGCTCATTGCAAAGGTGAGATGCTCCCGGAAACCATCTCTAACTATGGGGGGATAGAACAAAGATGGTTGCTAGTTGAAAGTCAAGCTAGACAAGAATCAGACTTGAAAAAATTAGAGAAAAAAATCGAGCAGGAAAAGAATTCTGCCCAAGAAAAAATCCGGCAACTATCCCGAAGAGAATTTGAGAATAGAGCGGTGGCGTTGGCGATAGCCAAAGGATTATCTGACTCCTTAAAATCTCATCAGTTAACGGAGATTAAAGTCAATCTCATTCCGCCTGAGTCCCAGGGGTCAAAACTCAAATCAAAAGACGATTTACCCTCTCAAAGCTATCAAGTTCAAGCCGAATTAGAGTTGAATTTGGCAGCGATTGAGAGGCTAAAGAAACGAGCAGGACGATTCGTTTTAGCAACTAACGATTTGGAGAAAAAACGATTGAGCAGTGAGGATATACTCAAAAAATATAAGGGGCAACAAGCTCCAGAAAGAGGATTTTCTTTTCTCAAAGACCCCTGCTTTTTTGCTGACAGTGTCTTTCTCAAATCTCCCCATAGAATCGAGGTCATGGCCATGCTCATGGGCTTGTGCCTGCTGGTTTATACTATTGGTCAAAGACAACTTCGTTTAAGTTTAAAACAGCAGGAGACGGGACTGAAAAATCCGTTGGGTAAGTTAACTGACCGACCGACGTTACGCTGGATATTTCAGTGCTTTCAAGGGATTCATCTCCTACGTATTCAAGACAATCAAAAGATTAGCAACTTAACGGATGAGAGGCGCAACATTTTGAGATTTTTTCCCAAACCTTGCCAGGAATATTATCTCTTATCTTGACCAGATGGATTGACTTCAAGGGGTGACAAAACTTAAGCACTACTCGAACATCTCGACGCTAGATGTTAAGTCTGATTGCCCAGCCATTCTCAACAAGCACTGTTTATTGAGAATGACCGGGGGAACTCTGAAATTTTCGGCTTAGTTGCCGGCAGCTTGCCGCCAACTCACTCCTCTAGATAAGTATTTTGACTCACGCCCCTTCCTCTTTTGAGACGTTGTGACACTTAGGGTGCGGAATGTGGGTTAAGAATAGGGGGCCGGGTAAGCAACCGCTTAAAAAACCCAGTCATCGCCGGATGAACGCACCTTGAAAACCAGAGTTATGGGGTTCTCTAGGGGAATGCTCCTATAGGTAAAAGCTCTAAGCGTCAAGTACCAGAGAAACCAAGTATTTTAGAGGTTTTGAACTGTATCGTAGGGGCCACCGAGAACAGGCTTCTGTAAGGTCGCGAAAGTCTGAGGAGAGAACCACCTCTGGGTGGGATTTCGCCAGGAATCTAATTCAAGTGGACTCGTTGAGCCAGAAATTCACAGCAGTGATGCTAGAAGAATCCACGTCCGTTTACGGCGTGGAGTATGTCAATGTAGGGATGAATTGCCTTTCTCCGGTTTTCCCCGTTAGGGAGTTGATTGCCATCGAACTCCAGTTTTGACTGTCAAAACTGTTAAGTTTTATACATTGTACCTCTCTTGATTAAGTTTTGTAAAGAATTGAGAGATTTTTTTTTTGAACTAGAGCCTGTTTATTTGTCCAACTTTCACCAAATATCTTGGGTATATTTGTCAAGTTTTGGGTAGTTATCTTCAATAAAAACTGCTATAAATTGGACAAAAAATAGATAAATATTGCCGAAAAATTTGGTTCTTCGGTTTGTCTTATGCAACGTACAGGATTATAAGGAATGAAACTCTTATAGAGAAAGACATTTGGCGATTTTTGTCAATTGTTTTTGATCTAGAGCGAACTAATCAATTAAATCTCTTGCCAGATAAGGATTGAGTCGATTTATGCCCCCCTATCGAACCATACCAAGTCCCGAAGAGCCATAATTTTCTAAAACACAGGGTAAGCGAAGCGCATCTTAACAATCCTTAACAAAATGAACTTGATTTATGTGAGTTGCTTACCCAGAGGGTGATTCAGGCATATTTGAGGAGAATTTGCCATCTCAATTGTTAAGCAAAAATCGACCAAATGTTAAGAGTTCCTAACTGTTTTAATTGACTGGTATCGCTTGAAATGCCCACACAGCAGGGGGATGACCAAATTGGTCAATGGTCAATAGCGTTTGAGATGGGCTCACCCTATTCTAAAACACTTGTTTTTTTTGAAAAGTTTTGCTATAATTCTTTCAAGTCGCAAAAGAAGTTATCAGCGAGCTTAACGCTTGCTTAACTTCTTTTGATGGCTATAGTACACACAATTAACGATGCATAATTCAGTTATGTTGACAACCAACAAATTAACCAAAATCCTTTCTGGTGTAGCCACCCTCGGTATCGCCACCGCTATCGCCGCTCCTGCTCAAGCTGCCAATTTTACCGCTCCACTCGATCCAATGGGCCGGGGTATGGTCGATGCTAAGCTTGTCGACATTGCTGGGCCAGGGTATGGTCTTTCTATTGGCGGTATGGACTATCATTCCGTTACGCTAGGCGACAAAGTGTTCTCCGATTTCAGCGTTGTTGCCGATGTTGCTGCCGGCGATAACCTAAAATTCCTCTTGATTGGCGGTGTTTGGACTGTACAATACCGTCCAGCGGGCCTGGGTCGTGATCAAGGTCAATTGCACTACCAAGTCGCTACTGCCGACCCCACGGTGTATTTCGACTCTGTTTCATTCGATACAGATGTATCTGGAATGGGGGGGACGTATAAGGCTACCAAGGAGATTAAAACCCTGGGAGGTACTTCGCTTCTAACCCTAGAATCCATAAACGGCTCTGAGGACACGGGCAGTCTTGCGAGTGCCATGGTTCAAGGCATCAAAGTGATCGATACATATGGGGTCATCAGCAACGGTGGCATGTCTCTGCTGCAATCTTCCACTAACAACTTCACATCCCCATGTTTATGTGGTCCCAGAGTCCCCGAACCGGGTACTATCCTCGGACTTCTGGCAGTGGGTGGTTTAGGAATGGTTTCCCGCTTCAAGAAACAAAAATAACAGTTACCAATGTCTTGCACACATTGATAACTGTGACGTTGAACAAGAATAGCTAAAGGTTATACTTTAGACGTTCATAATCTGAGATTTATTAAACTTCTGAAATCGTAGAGTCAGCAAGGAATCCAGTTCTTTTTTATGTTTCAAATGGGCATCATTCAAACATTCATAAATGGCTGAAGAAAAGTCAGAAAAGTTTTCATAATATTTACCATATAAACATTTCTTTTTGACAAATTTCCACAGCCTTTCAATTAAATTTAGATTAGGTGAATAAGACGGCAGATAGAGCAGTTCTATTGACAAAGAAAGAGCTAATTCTTCAACAATTTTACATTTTTGATAGCGGGCATTATCTAAGACTAGAGTGATGGGAATCATTAGTCCTAAAGCAGCTATTTTTGACCGGAGTTCACAGACTTGAGTTGCCGTAATATAAGTGTCATTCGTAACCAGAATAACTTCATGAGTTATTGCATTTAATGCTCCTAAAACATTGAAGCGTTTACGCCCGCTCGGTGACTTAACAAAAAGTCTCTCAAAACACCAAACAAAACCGAGAAATGCTCCCATGACGAAGTGAGCGGCATCAACAAAAAAAACAGCCCTTTTTCCTTCTTTAGCCTCATTTAGTCTGGGTTCTAGCTTTTTTTCTTTGTATTCTTCTTGTTCATCTGGGTCAGCTTTAGAAGGAAGAGAACCTATTTTTAAACATTTCATTCCCAAGGATTTTAAGAATTTTCTCACTTGGGTAGGACTTCGTTTTATTCCTGTCAATTCTTCTCTTCTATATACAGCTTCATTTATTGTGGCTGGTGGATTTTTCTCGAAATATTTTTTGAGCGTTTCTCTTTGAGACTCTAATTCACTTTTAGGGCGATAGAAGTTGATTTCTTTTAATTTTTCTATTCCGCCCTCTTGATAATCTCGAAGATAGGTTAATAAGGTATTTGGCGAGATTCCTGCTAACTGACAAATTTTTTGGTGCGGTATCTTTTGGCTTTTTAACCAGAGAACTTCCATCTTCAGTTGAACCCGGGGATGGGGATGATGAAATCTTTCATAATACAGTGAGTTCTTTTCTTCTTCCGTGAATTCTAGGTTAATCATGTTTTTAATGAGTGCTTTGCTTCTAATTATGACTCTTAAACTATATTATTGTCCTTGAGTAAAAAATGCAAGTTGTAGCCGTGCAAAGTATAGTTGTTCTTCTGGGGTATTATCGACTAGAATTTGAGCAATGGCTTTTAAATGTTGATCTAGTTGTTCTTTTTGGTCTGTATTCATGATTCTACCGTTTAATTGTTTCTCTTTATTTTGCCTTAGCTAACGTTTTTAGTCTCTAAGCATTTATACTTATGGCAAAATTGGGATGCTCCCGGGAATTGTCGGCTAAAAAGTTCAGTTTGGGATGAAATCCAGCACAAAAAAGCTAGAATAATCAGAGCAGTTGGCGAGGATGAGGAAAAATGACGGTAAGATTGGGTAAACCGATTTTAGTGACGGGGATAGGCATTACCATCGCTTTCACCCTGGGGGAAAGTCTCAATAGTACACTGAGCGAAATTGGTTCCTGGGGTATTTTCGGTGCGATTGCTCTTGGTGCCGGTATCTGGTTTTGGCAAAAACCCAACTCGAAAATAGATTTTCCCCCCCCCACTCCCCTGAGTCTAGAAAAGGTTAAACAAGGGATTAGCAAGGCCGAGAAGATAATTAATTATCTGGCCAAAGAAGACCCCCATCAAGACTTAACCCCACTGAAAACCACTTTAACCCAATTAAACCAAGAATTTAGTCGCCAAGACCTGAAAATTGCCATTACCGGTGCGAGAAAAACTGGTAAAACTGCCTTAAAAAAACTACTAGAAAGCGGCAACTTTGGGGAATCTATCGCTTTTCTGGAAACGGAACCGCTTCTAACTTTCGATTCCACCGCTAACCAGAAAAAGTCCCTAGCAGCCGACTTAGTTTTGTATCTGATCAATGGGGATTTAACCGATTCCGAATGGCAAATCCTCCAGCAATTCGATCGAATGCACCAGCGTGTTATCCTGTTACTGAATAAACAGGATCGCTTACCCGCCGAAACCAGAGAAGAAATACTCCTTTCCCTAAAACAAAGACTGAAAGAAACTATTCCTGCTCATCATATTTTAGCCATAGCCGCTGCCCCCGAACCCCTAAAAGTTCGTCAACATCAAAGCAATGGAGAAATCAAGGAATGGACGGAACCCCAAACCGTGGTTATCGCTCCTTTAGACAATCATCTCCGACAAATTATCGAACAAGAAAAGTCCGAATTAGTTCTGGGAACTATCTGGAGACAAGCGCTCGAATTAGTCAAGGAAACCAAACAATTACTTAATCAATCCCGACGCAAAAAGGCTTTACCTGTTATCGAACAATACCAATGGATAGCCGCTACTGCCACTTTTGCTAATCCTCTCGCAGCCCTAGATTTAGTTTTAGCGGCAGCCACTAACGCTCAAATGTTAGTGGATTTAGGGGCAATTTATCAACAAAAAATGTCCCTCGAACAAGCAAAAACAGCCATGACTACCCTGGGGAAAATGATGGTACAATTGGGCATGGTAGAGGTGACAACCCAGGCATTGGGAACGATTCTCAAGGGAAATGCGATTACTTATATTGCCGGTGGTACAGTGCAGGGAATTGGAGCAGCCTATCTAACTCGTTTAGCTGGTTTAAGTTTAGTTGAATATTTCCAAGAACAGGAAATTAACGAGCAACTGAATAATGATTGGAATTGGACGAGTTTGCAGGATAAAGTTAAACAGGTCTGGGAACAAAATCAGCGCCTAGCATTTTTACAGGATTTTGTCAAGCAAACGAGCGCTCGTTGGTCGGCATTTTCTGGTTAAAAAATCTAGTTAAGAACCGGGAAAAGGTAAATGCTGACGCAGCACATCCCAGCGCGAACAATCCCAATAATCGATATGAGAAATAATCAGATTATTGTCATCGAGAGTTAATTCACTGCGTCCAGAAATAGCGATACGAGGCCGCCAAGGTAAAGGAGTTATCCAGTGCAATGTCCAACGGGTATTAATAATATTTCCCTGCTGTTCAATTGCGTGGACATCCATCTTGATAGCTTGGAACCATTGACTCATAAAACCAATCATTTCCCGATAGCGTTTAATCCCCCGAAATTGATTGAGAGGGTCTTGAAAATAAACGTTATCAGCATAAATGTCATAGGTTTGATCGAGGGGAAATCTTTGATAATCTTGCTGCAAAATAGCGATAATATCCATAAAGTACCCAATTATTCCCGATAGCTATTGCCTTTTTTCACTGCTGAGGGGTCACTGTGAACTATTAAAAGATCACTCCCGTCAAACTAAAGGGACGGACTTCGGTAATTTTAACCTTAACAAATTTGCCTCGCAATTCCTCAATATCTCCCGTAAAGAAAGTTAAGCGATTGCCTCTAGTTCTTCCCATAACTTGACTAGCATCTTTAGGGTTAACGTCTTCCACTAAAATTTCCTCAATTCTGCCTAAATATCTTTGGGAACGTTCAGCGGCTTTTGTGGCCACTAAATGATTTAATCTTTGTAAGCGATCGCTTTTTACCTGCTCACTTAATTGATCATCCCAAATAGCGGCAGGAGTTCCGGGACGGGGAGAATAGGCCGCCGTATTTAATTGATCAAAACCAATCTCATCGACTAATTTTAAAGTATTCTCGAACTGTGCCTCTGTTTCTCCGGGGAATCCGACAATCGCATCGGCACTAATGGCAGCATCCGGCATTAAATCGCGAATATTAGCAATAATTTGTCGGTATTTTTCCTGAGTATAGCCCCGTTTCATGGCCTTGAGGATATCATTATCCCCCGATTGAAAAGGGATATGAAAATGTTCACAAACTTTAGGTAATTCCTGACAAGCTTTAATCAAACGTTCGGTAAAATAGCGGGGGTGACTGGTGGCAAAACGGAGACGTTCAATGCCGGCCACATCGTGAACGTAGTAGAGTAAATCGGTAAAATTGTGCAGATGTCGGCCGCTTGCCGTCACTCCGGGTAAATCCCGTCCGTAGGCATCGATATTTTGACCTAAAAGGGTGATTTCTTGATAACCCTGTTGTCCTAATTGTGCCATTTCTGCTCGAATTGCCGCAGGAGTGCGAGATTGTTCCACCCCGCGCACCCCCGGAACCACACAATAGGTACAGCGTTCATTGCAACCATAGATGACGTTCACCCAAGCGGTAATATTACTATCCCGGCGCGGTTTGGTGATATCTTCCATGATGTGGATGGGTTCGGTGGCCACCACCTGGGAACCGTCAAAAACTTGTTGTAATAAGTCTCCCAAGCGGTTTGCGTGTTGGGGACCGATAATTAAATCCACTTCGGGAACCCGTCTTAATAATTGTTCCCCTTCCTGTTGGGCCACGCAGCCAGCGACAATTAAAGTAAGATCGGGTTGAGTTTGTTTGCGTTTAGCCTGTCTACCGAGATAGGAATACACCTTCTGTTCGGCATTATCGCGAATTGTACAGGTATTGTAGAGGATTAAATCGGCTTCGTTGGCATCCTCAGACCATTGAAACCCCAAATCTTCTAAAATACCCGCCATGCGTTCGGAGTCAGCTTTATTCATCTGACAACCAAAGGTGGTGATATGGTAACGACGTGGGGACTTATTCATGATGCTGGCTACAGAAACAAGAGTGCAGGTTTCTATTTTAGGCTATTTATTCTCTGACTTGAAAGAAGCGGTCGGCGGTCGGCAGGATTCAGGAGTCGGGATTCAGGAGTCAGGATTCAGGAGATTATTTTTATTTATTGTCCCCACACCCCACACCCCACACCCCACACCCCACACCCCACACCCCACACCCCACACCCCACACCCCACACCCCACACCCCACACCCCACACCCCACACCCCACACCCCACACCCCACACCCCAGAAAAAGCATACTCAGCCATACAAGCAAAGAAAAACGAAACTTTTGCTTTGAGGA
Source organism: Microcystis aeruginosa NIES-843 (assembly GCF_000010625.1). NCBI lineage: Bacteria > Bacillati > Cyanobacteriota > Cyanophyceae > Chroococcales > Microcystaceae > Microcystis > Microcystis aeruginosa. Next base: position 4,397,283 of record NC_010296.1, on the reverse strand, counting down.
TATCTCCTGACTGGTAGGATAAAAATGAACCATACTAGGCAGTTTAACCTCCACGCCGCCGAGGCCACACCTTTAATCATCAAAGGAAAAGTATTTATATGTCTAAAAATCAAGTGTTCGACTTTTTCGCCTTAGCCGCTAAAAACGAAGAATTGGGTCAAAAAATGCGCTCAACCCAAGATCCTCAGCAATTACTAGAGATAGCTCGCTCGCAAGGCTTCGATTTCTCCCTTCCTGAATTAGAAGCGGCACTCAAATCCTTGCACGAGAGTCCCGACTTTTTCCAAAAGTTAGCTCATGCAGTGTTAGAAGTTTTCAGTCCTAACCACGATAATTATCCCTCGATCGGTGTCCAACCCTACGAAGGTGAGATCGATCGCTAGAATCAGTGATCAGTGATCAGATGTGAGTTTTCAGTTCACTGATTACTGTTCACTGTTTACTGATCACTGAAAAAGGCTCCCCTTCTCCCCACTCCCCCACCCCAGCCGTATATAGTATAAAAAAATTATAAAAAAGCCGAAATCAGGGAAAATAGGCTTTTATCTGCCAATAAATCCAGCAGAGACAAGCAAGCCGCCAAGAGAAAACTTAAAGCGGAAATCGGCTCATAGCAAAGGTTTTAGCTGTAGATATCCTGAGAATTGCTGAGGCTGATGGGCGAAGTCAAGGAATGATTAACTTTCGTTAACCTGAAGATGAGAAATAATCATAATGTTTTATATTGTCAAAGGTGTCATAGTTTCCTATGCTTTTTTTAGGTTGATAATTTTGCCTGACTCGTCAAATTTTTACCAACCGGCCCTAGAAAATAAAATTAGTGGATGAAAACGGTCACGATCGAGATAAAATTCAGGATGGTCTTACCCACCTTGCCACGATCCCGACTGCCACCAGAGCTAGAGCAGGAAAAGTAACAAGGAAAGAATTTGACTGAAACAAAATTGATAACGCTAACAAAATTAATAGTTTAGTTTGGCTTGACAAGCGAGGAACAAAAAAATGCCAATTGCAGTAGGAATGATTGAAACCCTAGGATTTCCCGCCGTTGTGGAAGCGGCCGATGCCATGGTCAAAGCCGCCAGGGTGACTCTAGTGGGTTACGAAAAGATCGGTAGTGGTCGCGTCACTGTCATCGTCCGGGGAGACGTTTCAGAAGTGCAAGCTTCTGTGGCTGCCGGAGTGGAAAACGCCAACCGGGTTAACGGAGGACAAGTGCTATCTACCCATATCATCGCTCGTCCCCACGAAAACCTCGAATACGTGCTGCCCATTCGCTACACCGAAGAAGTAGAGCAATTCCGCAGCTATTAAACACCGTTGATCGGGGTCAGCATCTATAGAGTCGAAGAAAGCCAACCATTAGGAGACAAAAATATTATGTCAATTGCAGTGGGCATGGTGGAAACCTTGGGTTTCCCGGCCGTCGTCGAGGCGGCTGATGCCATGGTGAAAGCCGCCCGCGTAACCCTAGTAGGTTACGAAAAAATTGGTAGTGGTCGCGTCACCGTCATCGTCCGGGGGGACGTTTCGGAAGTACAGGCCTCCGTATCGGCGGGGACAGAAGCGGCATCTAATCGTGTTAAGGGTGGTCAAGTCCTCTCGACCCACATCATCGCCCGTCCCCACGAAAACCTCGAATACGTTCTTCCCATCCGTTATACAGAAGCCGTGGAACAGTTTCGTGAAAGTGTTAACCCGCAACCTTTAAGACGAATCTAGAGCGCAACTAACTTTTAGTGTAAACAAATTCCATGCAAATTGCCAAAGTTTGCGGCACCGTCGTTAGCTCCCTGAAACCGCGCAGTATGACGGGAGTGAAACTTCTGCTTTTGCAATTCATCGACGCACAGGGGCAACTTTTGCCTAAATACGAAGTAGCGGGTGATATTGTCGGAGCGGGGATTAATGAATGGGTGCTAGTGTCCCGGGGAGGAGCCGCCCGTATCGAAGACGGACAGAACAATCGCCCCCTTGACGCGATGGTGGTGGGGATTATTGACACTATAACCGTAGAAAATCGCACCCTCTACAGCAAGAGGGACGAATTTCGTCAATCCGGTTAAACATCGATAGAACCCAAACACAGTTAAGTAACAACCAGCCAGCCAAATTCAGTATGGAGGAAGACTAACTATGGTCGTCCGCACAACGGCGGCTAGTCCGAAAAAGCGGACCAAATCCCCAGAGGAAACGCGCATAGACGAGAGTGCCAAAGTCCACACCTTCTCTAACCTCAGTGGCGCTATCGAGATCGGGGCGCGAGTGGTGATTGCTCCGGGGACTTCCATCCGCGCCGATGAAGGAACCCCCTTTCACATTGGCGACGACAGCAAAATTCAGGACGGAGCAATCATCCACGGTTTAGAAAAAAGCCGTGTGGTGGGAGATGACGGCCGAGAATATTCGGTGTGGATCGGCCGGGGCAGCTGTATCACCCACATGGCACTCATTCACGGGCCTGCCTATGTGGGCGATCGCTGTTTTATCGGTTTTCGCTCCACCGTCTTTAATGCCCGCATTGGTGCCGATTGCATCGTCATGATGCACGCCCTCGTTCAAGACGTGGAAATCCCCGCCGGGAAATTCGTGCCATCCGGTTCCGTGATCACCAGCCAACAACAGGCCGACCGCTTACCCGATGTCACAGAAATCGATCGAGCCTTCACCCGTCACATTGTCGATATCGACCTCGCCCCCAGCGTCCCGGTCAAAGCCCACAGCCCAGCGACTCCTCCACCGGCAGCCGCTATAAACATCGCTAATGAGACGCTATATAGAAATTCGGTGACACCTATGAGTTTAAATACAAACATTCGAGCGCAGGTTCGCTCCCTCCTCTCCCAAGGCTACAAGATCGGCATCGAATACGCTGACAAACGCCGCTTTAAAACCAGTTCTTGGTTAAGTGCCGGCTTTATCGACGGCGGCCGCGAAGAACAGGTATCCCAATCCCTAGAAGCCTCCCTGAGAGACCTGCAAGGCGAATACGTCCGCCTGATCGGAGTCGATCCCGCCGCTAAACGGCGCATACTGGAAATGATTATCCAGCGCCCCGAAGACACCCCGGGAGAACCGGCCCGCACCACCACCGCCGTCCACGGCGGTCATGGCAACGGTAACGGCCATTCCGACCTGTCCGTACAAGTGCGTTCCCTGCTGGCCCAAGGACTGAAAATCGCCACCGAACACGCGGATAAACGCCGTTTTAAAACCAGTTCTTGGTTAACCGGACCGGCGATCGAAACCAAGAGCGAAGCGGGCATCATTCGCGATATTGAAGCGATCGTGACTGAAAATAGCGATGAGTACGTCCGCCTGATCGGGATCGACCCGCAAGCGAAAAAACGCGTCGTCGAAATGATTATTCACCGCCCCGGCAGCGCCCCCGCTAGTAACGGCAGCGGCAAAGCCAGCAGCTACAGCGCCCCCGCTAGTAACGGAGCCAGTTATAGCATCAGTGGTAGCTTAAGTGGGGAAACGATCGCTCAAATTCGTTCCCTGCTCGCCCAAGGCTACAAAATCGGCACCGAACACGCGGATAAACGCCGGTTTAAAACCAGTTCTTGGCAGAGTTGCGCCCCGATCGAAAGTAATCGCGAATCCGAGGTAATTACTGCTTTGGAAGATTGTTTACGGGAACATAGCGGCGAATACGTCCGCTTACTCGGTATCGATGCTAAAGCCAAAAAACGAGTTTTAGAAACGGTGATCCAGCGTCCCGATGGTTCGGTGAGTAGTAATGGCAGCAGTAAAACCGCCACCGTTGCCGAACCGAGTTTCAAAAGCTCTGCTTCCAGTTCCTCCGGCGGCGGTACTGCCACTTTAACCAGTACCTTAACGGCGGAAACGATCGCTCAGATTCGTTCTTTATTGAACCAAGGTCACAAAATTGGCAGTGAACACGCGGATAAACGTCGTTTTAAAACCGGTTCTTGGCAAAGCTGCACCCCGATCGAGAGCAGTCGCGAATCCGATGTGGTGGCCGCTTTAGAAACCTGTCTGCGCGACCATCAAGGGGAATACGTTCGTCTGATCGGGATTGACTCCCAAGCGAAACGTCGTGTTCTCGAATCGATTATTCAACGCCCTTAATTTCAGGACTCGGCGATCGGTGAAGGGAGATAGGTGTTAGGTGTTGGCGGATCGGGAAAAATACCCGAAACTCTAACCCCTACCCCCTAACCCCTGGTCACTGATCACTGATCACTGAATAACTGTCAATTATGTCCTTACCCCCCGTTCAACCTATTAGCCGCTCGGAATTCTATGTCAATGGTGATGTAACCATTGATGAGAGTGCGATCGTGGCTCCGGGGGTGATTCTCCGAGCAGCCCCCAATAGCCAAATAATTATCGGTGCGGGTGCTTGCCTGGGTATGGGAACAATTTTAACCGCCTATCAGGGTGTTATTGCTATCGGTGCGGGAGCAATTTTAGGTACAGGTGTTCTCGTCGTCGGTCGGGGTGAAATCGGTGAAAATGCCTGTATTGGGTCAACCACAACGATTTTTAATGCTTCTGTGGCAGCAATGTCACTCGTGCCGTCTGGCTCCCTGATCGGGGATACTTCCCGTCAAATTACCATCGAGGTGTCAGCGACCCGATCGGAACCGGAAAGACCCCCTTTACCGGAACCGGAACCCGTAGTCAGTCAAGTGTCCCCAGTCCCGTCAGTGGAGGAAGTGGTCGCTGAAACCGTGGCCAGTCCTTGGGATAGCGAGGAAATGGTCGCCGAGGCCAGTCCCGCGGAAACCAGAGAACAAGCATCTACTACTAACCGACCGAATCAAGCATCGGTGGTCGGAAAGGTCTATATCAATCAGTTATTGGTCACGCTATTTCCAGAACGTCATCGTTTTAATGGCAACAATAACCATAATTCTTGAAGGGGAAAATAATCGTTCACAAGCCAAAAATCTCAACAATAATTACTGAGTAATTAGACCTAATTTATCTAGAGTTCACGGCTGTCTAACTGTCCTCTAGGTACTGGGTATAATTGCTTAGAAATCCAGTTAATATTTAGCGATTGCCGACAATTTTTTGAGGTTGTAATTATTGATAATCTTCCTCAATTAAAGAGTAGTTTTAATCGCTCAAAGCCTGATGAGCAGAATTTTCTGTGCGTCAATCAGGTAAATTTTTGTTGATTTTTTTGTGTTTTTGTAGAGATTGTCAAAGTTAGATGACGACAGATTAAAGAAACTAATCCCCCCGAGAAAAAAAAACAATCAAAATTTTAGAGATAGGGAAAAAAAATGATCAGAATAGGATAAAGTTCGTGTTAAGATGATCAGTTGAAAAAAACATTAGTGAAAATTGCTCCCTAACTTCGCTCCTGGCAGCAGGGGAAAGGAGCTTAAGAAAAATCTATGTCGGTTGACGGCGAGATTTTACAGGTGCGACTAATCATGCAGTTTATGGAGGAATAATCCCAATGGTGCAAGCCAAATCCAAAGGTTTCCAGGCCGGCGTAAAAGACTACCGACTGACCTACTACACCCCCGACTACACCCCCAAAGATACCGATCTACTAGCTTGCTTCCGGGTGACACCCCAACCCGGAGTTCCTCCGGAAGAAGCAGGTGCGGCAGTAGCGGCGGAATCTTCCACAGGTACCTGGACCACCGTTTGGACCGATAACTTAACCGACCTCGATCGCTATAAAGGTCGTTGTTATGATATCGAACCCGTACCCAACGAAGATAACCAGTTCTTCTGTTTCGTTGCCTATCCTTTAGATCTATTTGAAGAAGGTTCCGTCACCAACATCCTCACCTCGATCGTTGGTAACGTTTTCGGTTTCAAAGCTCTACGCGGTCTCCGTTTAGAAGATATCCGTTTCCCCGTCGCTTTAATCAAAACCTTCCAAGGTCCTCCCCACGGTATCACCGTTGAACGGGACAAATTAAACAAATACGGTCGCCCCCTACTCGGTTGCACCATCAAACCCAAACTCGGCCTTTCCGCTAAAAACTATGGTCGTGCCGTTTATGAATGTCTCCGCGGTGGTTTAGACTTCACCAAAGACGACGAAAATATTAACTCTCAACCCTTCATGCGTTGGCGCGATCGTTTCCTCTTTGTCCAAGAGGCGATCGTTAAATCCCAAGCAGAAACCAACGAAGTTAAAGGACATTACCTCAACGTAACTGCTCCTACCTGCGAGCAGATGATGCAACGGGCTGAATTCGCTGCCGAAATCAAAACCCCCATCATCATGCACGACTACCTCACCGGTGGTTTCACCGCTAACACCACCCTGGCTAAATTCTGCCGCGACAAAGGGTTACTGCTCCACATTCACCGGGCAATGCACGCGGTTATCGACCGTCAGAAAAATCATGGTATCCACTTCCGCGTTTTAGCTAAGTGCTTACGTCTCTCTGGTGGTGATCACCTGCACTCGGGAACCGTTGTCGGTAAACTCGAAGGTGAACGCGGGATCACGATGGGTTTTGTTGACCTGATGCGTGAAGACTATGTAGAAGAAGATCGCGCTCGTGGTATTTTCTTCACCCAAGACTACGCCTCCTTACCCGGGGTAATGCCCGTTGCTTCCGGTGGTATCCACGTTTGGCATATGCCCGCGCTGGTGGAAATCTTCGGTGACGATTCCTGCTTACAGTTCGGTGGTGGAACCCTCGGCCACCCCTGGGGTAACGCACCTGGTGCAACCGCTAACCGTGTGGCTCTGGAAGCTTGTATCCAAGCTCGTAACGAAGGACGCTCCTTGGCCCGCGAAGGTAACGACGTTATCCGGGAAGCTTGCCGTTGGAGTCCTGAACTGGCTGCCGCTTGCGAACTCTGGAAAGAAATCAAATTCGAGTTCGAGGCTATGGATACCCTCTAATACAGCCCTTCAGAAGGTTGTTAGCAGTTATCGGTGGAAAATAATGCCGGGGACTTGCCCAAAATCGGGAAGCAGTCGCTAGAATTTCAACACTGATAACTGTCTAGCCAATAACTGAAAACTGTATAAAATGTATCCGAAAAAAGTTGTTCAAGATACCGCGAAAGTCTTACAAAGTTACCTAACTTACCAAGCGGTTCGCACGATTATCGATCAATTGTCAGAAACTAATCCGACTTTAGCTATTTGGCTGAGTCACTATACTTCTAGCCATTCCATTCAGGATGGCGAGGCCTATATTGCGGGGTTGATGACTGAGAATAAAGAGTTAGTTTTGCGGATCATGACGGTAAGAGAACATCTAGCCGAACAGGTTTTAGAGTTCTTGCCAGAGATGGTAAAAACGGGAATTATTAATGACAATACCGAACATCGTCGGCAACTTTTGGAACGTCTCACCCGTACTGCTATAAGTCAACCAGAGACATCGGAATTAAATCTCGATGTTGATGATCTACCCAACCCATAAGGAATCAAGAAACCCATGAAAACTTTACCTAAAGAGAAGCGTTACGAAACTCTTTCCTACTTGCCCCCCCTCACCGATCAACAAATTGCTAAACAAATTCAATACATGATCGATCAGGGTTATATTCCTGCTGTGGAATTTGAAAAAGATCCCAAACCCGCGGATTATCATTGGACGATGTGGAAACTGCCTTTATTCTCTGTTTCTGGTCCCCAAGAAGTTCTTAATGAAGTTCGCGAGTGCCGCACCGAGTATTCTGATTGCTACATCCGCGTTATCGCTTTTGACAACATCAAACAATGTCAAACCATGAGCTTTATTGTTCATAAACCCAATGCCGGCCGCTACTAATTTGGCTGTCATCTAATTATTAACTTTTGAGGGGGGTTCTTAGACCTCCCTTTTTTTCTATCATTTGTTATTGAAAATCGTTGATTAACATCCAAAAACACTTGATTGGAAAATCATTAAGGTTATTACCTTGAAATTCTACAGATTGATTTCTAACCCAAGCATTTGCTACTGTGCGGAAGCGTGTGTCTTTATATTGATTAACTTTCTCGGCTTCTTGACTAGGATTTTTCCGAGGATCCGATAAGTCTGAGGCTGTTATATAAAGACATTTACTATAAACAACAAACATAAAATTAAATCCTATATGTCCATGAGATAACCATCTTGAGGTTTCAATGTCACATTGATTGGTCATATTCAAATAGACTTCAAATTTATTAAATAGCTTTTGAATCCGAAGTTGATCTAGTTTGTGTTTTTTATTCAGTATCTTACCCCATTCTTCTAAATCAATTTTCAGAGATGTGGAGGTGATATCTATACACTGCCAATTTACTGATTTAGCAATAGGCTTAACTAACTCTTCTGATGAACCTGCTAAACTCAAAGCACAAGCTATTCTGAGAGTATGCTCAAATTTAGATTCAAAAATTTCAAATGCTTCTTGATAAAAACTACTGACTAAATAATCGTTGAATGCCTTTCTCAACGTTGATATTTCAAAAAAATAGTTTTCAATTGAATGACCTCTACTCCAAATTAATCTCTTGTTAATTTTATGAGTTTTAATATGATCTTTTAAATCATTGCTACATTCAAATTCTCTAAATTCTCGATCAACAAAGCCCAAAACTCTATTGTTAACATCTGGCGGCTCTTGGGCAACTAAATCACAGATTTTTTCTATCTTAGCTCTATTTCCTAATTCTCCTTGTATTCGCTCCGCAGTATCAATAATAATTTTTTTCAATAAATATAATTTTTCTGCTGAAATCTGAGCTTCATTTTTTTTTAAAAGATTACAAATAATAGTAAAAAAATCCTCATCATCGGCTCCTTCTAGCAATAAAAACCGATCCTGTGACATAATTATTTCAGTAACGTATTCTTCAGGAGTTAACTGTAATCCGTTCATAAAGTCGATAATTATCTAAATTTTTAAAAGGGAATGTCGTCCAACAAATCATTATCTAGTGTATCACTTTCAAGAGTGTCAGTATTTATATTAGCCTTTGCCGTTGGTTGTAGTTCAAGTTTTATCATTCTCTCTCGATATTTGGATGCAATTACAGCAGAATGAGTACAAATAATGAGTTGTTTCTCATCAAGTTGTTTAACCATTTCTGGTAATAATTTACGTTGCCAATCGATGTGAAGTGAAATTTCAGGTTCATCAATTAAGACAACCCTACCACTTGTCATGTGACTGGCGGCATAAATTAAACCTACGACTTGTCTTTCTCCAGAAGACAAAATTTGCAGACTATGAATAGCTTCTTCATCACCAATTTTAACACCTAATTTCCCTCTGCCTTGAGGTAAGCTTGTAGAACCTATTTTTAATTGCTTTCTCTCTAAAAATCCATTGACTGATTCAAGATATCTTTCAATACTAGAATAAGCTGTTATTTGTTCATCTAGTCTTTGTTGAAGAGAACTTTTATACACTGATAAAACTCTACTAGCAATAGTTTTGTATTTTGGATCTGATTCAAACGATTTCAACTGTTCTATTAATTGTTTATAGACATCATCTGATTGATTACGATTAACTTGAAAAGATGAATTTTGCAATTTTTCCGAAAGTTCTATTATTTCTGTAATAACTTCTTCCGGCTCTTTTGTATTATCGTCTGTCTCAGATGATTGAGAAATAGCTTGAGAAAATTGAATAAAAGCTTGTGAAAGCAAATTTCTATCAAGACTAGCAATTTTTAATTGAGCTTCTGTTAATTCTGAATTAATATGTTCTTCTATTTCTATCGGTGAAGGATACTCAAGTCTAGGGACAAATTTCCCAAATAGAATCCGAGCTAATTCGGTTGATCTGGCGGAACTTCTGAGAACTTTGCTAAAATTAGGTGATCTTCGGGCAAAATGTCTAATTTCATTTTCATCTAAGGTAGCCCATGCCTCAATCATTGTTCTAAAAGCAGGGAAATAAGTTGCTTTTAAGTCAATATCTTGCTTTTTCCTAGAAGATGATCGATAATAAAGTGCAGATAAGAAAATTTCGCTATTTTCTTTTTGCTTTTCTTCTTCTAATAATTTTGTAAAAGGGTAAGAATCGACTTTTTCATGATTAACAAAGACTGTTGTTACTGTTTCTTTTATATCTTCTTGAGGAGAATTATGCTGTTCTATCAATATTTTCGTATCATCATCTAATGTAATGGTTAATTTTTGAAATTTTAAATAGCCAAAACGTCTAAAATCTTCGTTGACGGCATTAGCAAGAATATGCAATACAGTGGTTTTGCCTGTGCCATTACTTCCATGAATAATATTAACTCCATCTTGAAAATCAAGATTAATATCAAATCTTCCATGTATTCCAATCGCTTCTAAACGCTTAATAAATCGAGACATACCTTTAATCTCATATAACAGTCTCAAACGAAAATTATAATCTAATATGAAACTTTTCTCAAGTTTTTTCCTAAGCTGATCCGAACGGGTAATAATAACTAACACTGAGAGAGCTTATTTTAGTGCGATCATCGACCTTGACATTGGTAAATTCGGTTCTTCGGTTTGTGTTATGCAATGGACGGGGGTTATAAGGGATGGAACCCTTATAGAGAAAGACATTTGGCGATTTTTATCAATTGTTTTTGCTCTAGAGCGAACTAATCAATTAAGTCTCTTGCCAGATAAGGATTTAGGTGGTGATTCTGTAGTAGTGATGGCGGCTTAATCCTTTGCCAGGTGTGCATTGTAGTCATGGATAAAATACCAAACAGCCCCAACGTGATTCTCCATTTTTTTAGAGAAAGATAGACTCTCTCTCACCAACCGAGAAATCCTTTGTCGAAAGGTATTATTTAATCTTTCAATAGGATTAGTTTGACCAGTTTCTTTCCCGACTGGTCGATGACGTTTACTGGGAATTACTGTCTTATATGACTCCCAAAAGTCTGTGTAAGCAACTGCACATTGTCGGTAAACACCTGGTAAACTAGCCCAAAGTTTTTTGGCTGATTGACGACTCCTATCTCCGCGCATAGCAACCAATAATTTTCCTTGTATTTCTATCAATTAACCGCCAAATATAGACCTTTATCGTCTTAGAAAAAACAAAAGACCACATTTCATCACATTCTCTAACCAATTTACCTTTTGGCTTTTGGTTTGTCCGAAACCTTTATTTGACGGGGGACAGCCGCCAGTTTATTGTTGACATAATTTTGTAACCATGACCAACTTACCCCTGTTACTCTAGCAATTCCTCGTCAGGAAATTCGTTCGAGCAAGAGTTTATCAATTAATTGTTTGGTTTCGTCAGAGACGGTTTTATTAGTGGGATTGATCACCAACTGACGACCACATTCTTTACCTTGACGTTTGGGTTTTCCATTATGAATAGAACCATTCTTGATCGTATGGTGAGAACCACAATTAGGACAGGGGAACGGAGGTGAAGGGGGTACTTTGTTCGGTGCTAGACTGATATTTCAGTAAGCCAGACAGGAGCCAGAAAAAGATATTTATCAGAAAAGTCATGATCAAGCTAGAGGTTTAAAGACTGATTCGAGCCAATTATTTTTATTAATAAATATTTTACACAATTCATACCAGGTAAGCAAGAGAGCTACGCCACTACTACCGAATCATTACCAACGGGTTTCTTGAAGAAACCCGTTTTCTGCGCGTAAAGATCGCTTAAATCTTGGCCCGATTCTACCACCGCTGCCAAAACGTATAAAGCTGATAAGGAGGTGCAAAATCAGTTCATAAGATTTTTCGTACAACCCACGCTTTATCTTGGAGGTGCTACACTGGGTCTAGTGGGACTTAGACAAAAAACAAATCGAGAAAAGCCTCAACTCCAATCCCCGCTTGGGATTTACTTCGAGAAGCCCAAAATCGCTGAAACCCAGATATATCAAGGAAAATCATAAATCGAGGTTAACCCTTTGTCCCGTAATGGTTTGAGCCTTTTTTGCTGACCGAAAACGCCTAAGTCCCACTAGCTGGGCTAGGTTGTGCCGTAGCTGGAATAAAGAATCTGATAAAACCTTAATCCCCTTACTTTAGATGTTTTTAAATACCTTAATTTAAAAGTATGTTAACATCCCTGACTCTTCGGAATTTCAAAAGCTATCAGGAGGCAACCTTGTCTCTAGCAGCCATCACCTTTTTAATCGGTGCTAATGCGTCAGGGAAAAGTAATGCACTAGAAGCAATTCGCTTACTTTCGTGGTTAGCAAAAGGCAGCAGGTTAGATGACATTGGCGACAAAATCTAACTCTTTGCTAAAGGGTTTCTGACAATTAACGTACTTAAATTGACGACGATTAACTTGTAGGTACACTGGTTAGCCTGAGAGCGGTAAATCTTTGACTAAATGTCGATGATTTTGGTGTAGTTTATCGCTCTCTAACCCACAACGAGGACAGGTTGCTTTTTTATTTTTTGATTCAATTCGTCAAAATATACCGATATTTTCTAGGTGTCGATAGCCTTGAATAGAGGTTCCTTTTAGGTTCAAAAATTTATCAACTATTATAGGTAAAATACTCTCGTTTTTGGCGATTATATCAAATCTTAACTCTATTGTCTATCTTTGTGGCCTTAACTTGTTTGTGCCTTAAGTCCTTCCCTATATGAATTTTAGCTTTTATTTTAAGTTAATTATTTGCATAACAATTCTGGAATAGCCTATTTTTCCGATTTTATTGATACAAAGAGCGGGTGAAATCTAAAACTTTTTGTTGCTTTTCTTTGGGTAATTTATCGATTAAAGCTGTTAGCTTTTCTGTTAAAGATAACCAAGTTTTGTTCTGAGCTTTCCAGATGACAATAAATTGCTGCATTGGGAGAGAACAAAGGGCGATAGTTTCCCCTAGATCATTACTAAATTCAATTTCGTAACAACCATCATTGTAGTCTTCAACAATTGTCCCTTGTTCTCCCATTATTAAGTTATGTTCAGGCAAGTCAACTAATAATTCCACAAGGTCAAATAATTCTGGTTTAATCATGGTCTTTTTCTCACATATAAAGTTACTAATTTAGCTGTATCACTATCAGGCTCAACAATCCATCCAGTCCTCACTATTTCTTGTTGCCCTGGTTCAATTCCTGTAATTTCTAGGTCAACTTGATAGCGTTTGCCATGTCGATCTGTACTTTGATAAACAGCTTTTGCTTCAAGGGATTTGTTAGCGATTTGTTGTAGAAGTGGCTCATAATTATCTTGAGTATATCCTAAGTGGCGTTGAAACATGATGGCTTTATTTAATCCTTTTGGATTGTCTAAATTGAGAGCATATTGGGTTAATTTTCTAGAATCTATTTTGACTTTGTTGACAATATCTTTTAATTTCATTGGAATTAAGACGATTATTAATTTTGACTTTGCCTCTAGTTTCATATTTCATAAGGGAGCATCTCACCCTTGCAATAAGTAGAAATGCTTAATGAGATCAATAAAAAAGTTAAAAAAGGCAACCATTTAGCTCTGGACTTTACCCGTACAAAAATACTAGCTATGGCTAAAAGTCTTACAGAGCCTGAGTTAAAGCCATATAATACCAATGAGCTACTGAACACAAAATCCTGAAGTCTTTACGCAGATAGGGTTTGAGGCAAAAATTTTCAAATTTGACCTTTCCACCATTATAGCTTGTTTCGGGGCAGAAAACCAGCAAAAACATGGCTACAGAGGGAATCGCTTACTCTAGAGATTAATGACATCATCTGTGATCATAAGGTTAGCGATCACTATACAGCCAACTCCACAGAATCGCTCTACTCTAGATACAGTCAACGGTACAGCCATTTTCAAGGGAAAATGTACTCAGTAACGGCTTGTCAATTTTTTCTGAGAAGCCCCATGCAGTAAGGGTAAGGGTTCCGCCCTAATGCCAATAAACAGCGACCTTATCTCCCCAAGCCTAGATTATACTGTTCGGATATGCCCTGCCCTACAGTTTGAGTTTTCAAGGTTATGGGTGCTAGTTTTCGGTACTTGTTAGAGTCTATAAGCTGCGCTGAATTTAAACTGCGTATTGGAACTTTTAGTACAAATGCTCAAACTGCACCAGTCAAGATTTAATGGGTGAAAAGTATGTTAACATCGGTGACTCTTCGGAATTTCAAAAGCTATCAGGAGGCAACCTTGTCTCTACCCGCATTTCTCACAAACTGAATTAAGAACCTAATTTGGAGGTTAAAAGTTGGTGTTTTTCAAAAATAAGAGAAACCCGCTTAGTTATCAAGGAATAATCTGACTAAACTAATCAAAAAATTCCTGAATTACTGGAAAAATTCCGTCAATTAGGGAAAATGTTCACGACAAAGTTAGCTGAATTTATAAGCAGCCATTTTTAAGACTATTTAATGATCTTTGAAAACTCTTCAACTTATCCAGTTCCCGCTATCGCTTGAATTCTAGAGTAAGCTATCGCTAAAATATCTTGATAGGGACAAGAACTGGCAATTGCGATTAAAATTCTTCTGACACTAACAGTAATTCTAGCTCCTAATTTAAGGAAATTAAGGCGAATTGTTCCCACTGTCGCTTTGGCAAAAGAAGTTTTAGCCAAACAATTTTGACGAAAAGCTTGCATTAAAACATAAGCCATTGATGACAACCAAAGTCTTAATTGATTACTCTCAAATGTCTGTGTCGAATTCCGGTCAGCAAATAAGTCTAATTGTTGCTCTTTAATTCGATTTGACCTCTCACCTCTGGGGCAATATTTTTCAGTGTAAAGTTTAGATGGGGGAATCTTTGATGCAGGTAAAGAAGTCACAACGTGGCGAATTTTTACGCCCTCACTACCAGGACAAACTTTTGTCACCACTCTTCTTGAACGGCTCCAGGATTTTTGGGTTTGATAACATAGGGAACGATACCAAGTCGATTCTGGTACCAATTTCGCCAATTCTCCTAACTCTTCATCGGGAGAAAATAACGTCTCCATTAATTCAGTAACTGGCTGAAGTCTTTGCTCGTAATCTGCCTTAGCTTTCTCAATTACATCGGTCGCTCGTAATTTTAATTGACTATTCGTTGCCATTGCTAAAACATAATCAACTCCTGCTTGACTTTCGCAAAATTTCATGATATCTTCACGGGAATAGGCACTATCTCCTCGTACTAATATCTGCGTATCTGACCATTTTTCTCGAATTATACCGATTATTCGCTGCAATTCTTCTAATGCTCCCCCAGCAGTATCTACATGAGAAGACCGGAGTTTAGCTACTAATAAATGATGCTCACAGAAAATATACAAAGGAGCATAACACACTCCTTTATAATAAGTATTGAAAAACGCTCCCTCTTGATTTCCATGCACTTGGTCATCGGTGACATCCATGTCTAAAATAATTGGTTTCGGTGGCTTTTTGTAGGATTCTAGAAAGATGTCCACAAAAGCTTTTTCAATTTCTTTGGGGTTAGGCTCGATTTTATGGTAACGACTGTTCTCTTGATTGATGACTGTTTCCGGACAATATTCTAGTCGATTAATTGTACTTTTTCCCGCTAAATTTGCTTGGGCTGAGTCAATAAAATTTAGTTTTTTCAATGCTATTGCTAAAGCTGGAGCATGACGTAATTTATCATGATCATTGACATCCTCATATCCCAAAACTATCCCATAAACTCTTTGTGCGAGTAGTTCATGAACTGAATAATCTAGATAGGATGAATTTCGATAATCTCGAAAACATTCGGCAAACCGAGCCGTTATTTTTAGCTTTTGGTCTAACTCTGCCATCAAAATAATTCCTGCATCTGAGGTGATTTTTTCTCCCTCAAAATTAGCGATTACTTGTCTTCCATTGAGGTTTCCAAAATTTAATTGATTGAGTCGAGACTGGTCTGAACTAGGAGTCATAAACTTGACATACTTTAAATAGTTTTAATGATTAAATTATAGCAAGCTTTTGACTTCATTCTCTACTTAAAATTGAGACTTTATCAACTAATTAACCTAAAAATACGCATTTTAAATTTGTTCTTTTTTCAAGGTCTAATTGATGATGAGCTTAAGTTGAATCCTAACAACACACTGTCGTTTTTGCTACAAGGCGATCACCCAGTCAAAACCCAGATTTTGTAAGGCTTCGGGGGTTGGTGATCGTACTTTTTGTGAGAAATGCGGGCTCTAGCACCCATCACCTTTTTAATCGGTGCTAATGCGTCAGGAAAAAGTAATGCACTAGAAGCAATTCGCTTACTTTCGTGGTTAGCGAAAGGCAGCAGGTTAGATGACATTGAACGCAACATTCAAAGCGGTAATGCAATTGCCCGTGGACAAGCGATCGATCTTTTCAGTGCAGAAAAACAGTATTTTACCTTGGGAACACACATTGATAACGCTCCTGACGGTTGGACTGATTTCGAGATTGAGATTGGGCTATTATCAGACCAACTTATTATCAGCGGAGAAAGTGTCAGTAAAGCTAGTAAAGATCAGGAATTAATACTTTACAAAATTGATGCGCTCCCAACTCACACACCGATGAAATTAGGGTGATGTATAACAATTTTAAGACAGGTGGAAATAAGCCCCACATACCTTGCTCTAACCGACAAGCCATTTTTTATCAATTGGAAACTCCCAGTCGGTTCCAGCAAACTCATACTCAATCACAAAAAATTATTCCAGCAGTTACTAAAGTAATTCGAGAAACCTTGAGAAATATTGTCTTTCTTGATCCTCGTCCAGCAGTAATGCGGGATTATGCTTACGCTAAATATGATGATATTAAAGAAGATGGCTCTAACCTTTCTAGTGTTCTTTACGCAGTTTGTCAGCAGGGAGAGACTCAAAAAAACAAGTTGCTTGACTTCATTCGTTCATTACCAGAACAGGATATTACCGATATTCGCTTTATCATTACAGACCGCAAGGATGTTATGGTGAAACTAATAGAGTCTTTTGGGAACAAAGAACATCAGATAGATGCTCCTTTGTTGTCCGATGGTACTCTGAGAGTTTTAGCGATTGCTGCAACTCTACTAAGTGTAAATCCTGGAACTTTCGTAATTAGGGCTTGCTGAAAAAGTCGCTCAAAGAATTATGCTATTGAGTGCCAATAATTTGTCGTTCAACTGATAAGTTTTACTTGAGTAAAATAACTTTTAACATAATTTTTGTTAAAGCGTTGGCGGCATCTTAGTTCATTTGTTCGCCGAAAAAGCCAGAAAGACAAAAAAAGCCCAAAAAACTGCCGAAGCAGTCGGGAAAGATTGACAACCAAAAAGGTAAGAGCAATGGACGTTTCTGAAGTTTCAGGTAGTTTTGTCATGCACAGATTTAAACCAAATCTTCTCTTAGCTTGTCCGAATTTCCCTTCTATTGCATTGCGAAAACTCTCGTCCTCTTGAGCTTGTTTTTTTATTTCAGCCCTGCGATTCTTCGGTGGTCTTCCCAAGGGTAATCCACTTAATCTTATCCCTCTTTCCTTGCACCATGCCAAGTTTTCTCTGGTTCGATAAATTTTATCGACATGAACGGATTGCTGGCTAACAACCATAAGTCTCTTTAAAGTTTTCTACTTGCGCTTTCAAATCTTGAGATTCATTAAAGTTTTCCCAAGACAAACGGTGTAAAAATACATAATTATCCACACAAGACACCGAGAGCTTTGCCCCAAATTCCGTCGGTTTTCCGGCTTTGCCTCTCACAATAGGACGTACATGAGGTTGACTTAAACTGACAATTCTCTGGTCAACCTTTGTTTTTTTCTCTGACCACATCTCCCGTTGTTGACGAGAGACTTCTTCAATGACTAATAGCAGTTTATATTGTCTTTTACTTAAACAAGTTAAGGAGGCTCCTAATGCAATTAGTTGGTCTATATAACCTAAGTTTCTTTGAATATATCCCAGTTGTTGACCAATGGCTTTCCGTCTTTCTTTTTGAGAGGGACGACGTTTTTTAGCGACTTTTAAATAGTTTTTTCTCGCTATTTTTCGGGAAGTTCTTGGTTTCTTAGTTAACTTGTCTTTGACTTCCCTGTAGAGACAATCTAGGATTTTTTCCGTTCCTTGACGAGCTTGATTTAATAGGTCTAAATCTGTGGGATACTTAATATCGGCAGGCGCACAAGTCGCATCTAATATTAATTTTCCTGAATTGGGCCGCTCACTTTCTTCTCCTCGCTCTTCTGCTCCGTCACCAGATTCTTTGCCCTCGAGAAGTTCTCGGCCTTTTTTCACCATTTCTTGGTTAATTTTGTTGAGGAGGTTTAACTTAATTCTTTTCCGAAAATATACCATCATTGAGGCATCAAATGGGGCTTCTATTTGATAGTTTGTTAGCCCAATAAAGTATTGTAGGTAAGAGGTTTCCCTAATTTGTTCGACGGTTTCTCTGTCGCTTATTCCTAATCTTTCTTGAATAATTAATGCTGCCAATGCTATCCTAAATGGTAAGGCGGGTGCCCCCTTGTTTTCGGAAAAGCTTTTTGCGTATTCTTCTTCAAATTTTTCCCAGGGAATTAAGTTGGTCATAATAACCCAACGGTTTTCATCTGATAGTTTTCCGCTCCTCGGGCAGTTCAAATGATTCGGGTTCTGAGGGAGTTGCTGTCGATATACGATACATCTGTACTGGATGAAAAAAGTGCCTGGCTTTTAGGGTATTTTACCTTTTTTTGGGCCTTTTTTCTCGACTTTATTGAGTCGAAACCTTTTTCCTATCGGCATTTCAGGCTTTTTCAGCAAGCCCTAATTATTGAAGAGATCGATAATGGTGTTCATCCCAGTCGTGCAGATAATTTAGTTAAGCAAATTCGGGAGATCGCCTTAGAAAGAAAACTGAGGGTACTGATCACCTCCCATAACCCAGCGTTACTAGATGCAGTAAGTAGTCATGCAAAATTAATTACCCAAATAAAAAATTAAGAAGTATAATACATAAAAAAACGAAGCAGCAGGAAAATACAATGAGATTGATTAGAGACCTAAACCCCGAGAGCCAGAAAATGCTAGAGAGAATTTATCGAGCTAGTAAACATCATCAAGTAAGAGAGCGAGCGAAATGTGGCTCTTCGGTAATTGTTATGCAATGGACGGGGGTTATAAGGGATGGAACCCTTATATAGAAAGGCATTTAGCGATTTTTGTCAATTATTTTTGATCTAGAGCGAACTAATCAATTAAGTCTCTTACCAGATAAGGATTTAGTCGATTTATGACCCCCTATCGAACCATACCAAGTAACGAAGAACCCGAAATGTATACTCTTAAGTTTTCAGGGAACCACGATAGAAGAATTGAGCGGAATATTTGGAGTTACGAGAAAGACCATCTATAATTGGTTGACGGCCTGGGAAGATAGAAAACTAATTGGTTTTTATAATCGTCGAGGAAGAGGGAGAAAACCTAAATTGACAGAAGCACAAGGTCAACAAGTTATTGACTGGGTAAAAGAAGAACCGAAAAGCTTAAAAAAAATCCAGATAAAAATTGTAGAAGAAGGGAAATTAACCGTAAGCAAAGACACGATAAAAAGACTCATAAAAAAAATCAACATGAGGTGGAAAAGGGTGAGAAGAGGGGTCGCCAAAACCCCTGATGAGTGGGAGCTTGAGGTCAAACTACCTATTTTAGAAGAACTAAAAAAACAGGAAAAAAGAGGAGAGATTGAGATAGGATATTTGGATGAAATGGGAGGGGATTCAAAGCCTTGTATTCCTGACGCTTGGCAAGAAGAAAAAACCACGATAAAGTTACCACCAATTGGGGAGCATCTCACCTTTGCATTAAGCATTTATGCTTAATGAGGTAAATAAAAAAGTTAAAAAAGAGAACCATTCAGATAGGCACAGCGATGACGAAGGACTTGCGGTACATTGCCAGAATTCCAACTTGCACCGGCAATTTTAACACGAAAACTAATTTGTTTCACCTGAGATTCCACAGAGCCAGAACCAATGGAAATCCCCTCTTCTTGAAAATAACCATAATTGACAATTCGATGTTTATGCTTGTTCAAATAAGTAATAAAATTCTCAACTTGAGGCTCTGACCATCCTTCGCGCACAAGAGATAGCAGCATCCACTTCCCCCTTCCATAGAAAACATTTTACCTCCTCAATTCGCTGGAATGACCCGCCAACTTTATAGAGGTTTTCGATTAAATGATACCAATCCAAAATTTCAATTCTTTCATGTTTCTCTCCTATCTGACGAAATAAATTCCAGATACCATCATGTCCATCTCCTAAACAAATTAAAGGTTTAACCAAAACTTGAGAATTAACCAAATCTAATAAAGCCGAGTTATCTTGAAAAAAAGCCGCTACCCCCAGTTGATGAAAACTCACTGCTTTATAATCACGCCAAATTAAGGCTTCTCCCTTGGGAGTTCTCAGTTGTACCTTACCGCCATCTATGCTCATTTCTTCGACTTCGACTTCTAGGTTAGACGGTAATTCTTCAAAATGATAGCGATGTACGAGGCGTTGTTGGGTACTGTGAGAAACAGCAATTCCTGTCAATGATTTGATTTTCTGCTCCGATTTCTCATAGGATTCATCGCCACTTAATAGCAAACAGTTCTTCTCTAACATTGGACTCATCTGAGTTCTCGGCTTTACTTCTAACTTCTTCGCTTGTTTTTCTGTAATTGGTAATTCCCCCAAAATACTTTTCACTTTTCTCGTCCGACCGGCGGTTTCTTCTGTACTTGTTTTGATAAAAAAATACCGATTTCTGGGTTAACATACTGAATCATTAAATCTCTGACCGTCTCCTCTATTTCTCCCAAGTTATTAAATTTCTTAATTTGGGATTGCTCATAGAGACACGCTCCCAACTCTCGGGATAACTCTTGAATTCTTTTTTCATTTTCTGATAACATTGGATTGTTCCTCCCATCGAGATATATTCTGAATCGTAAGTTATAACTATTATAATCTCATTTCTCTTTGTGATAAAGTTCGAGATTTTCTAGTTTTTGACGGCTATAAGCATTAATACTCATTGCACAAGTGAGATGCTCCCCACCAATTGAAGGTAAAAGACTAAATATTTTAGGAATAATGAAACGAGATAATCAATTATTTTATGAGACACAGGTCGGAACGGTTACTAGCGAGATAGTTATTAATTTTCTGGATAAATATTGCCAAAATATACAGAAAAAAACTGTCATAATAATTGACCAAGCTTCCATTCATACCAGCGAGGCATTTATGGAGAAACTTGAGGAATGGGAAAAGAAAAACTTGAAAATATTTTGGTTGCCCACTTATTCACCTCATTTAAATTTAATTGAAATATTATGGAGATTTTTAAAATATGAATGGATTGAATTTAGCGCCTATAAAGACCGAAAGAGCCTCCTCGCTTACGTTAAAAAAGTGCTGGACAATTTTGGAGGCGAGTATGTAATTAATTTTGCCTAGGTACTTACCCGATAGTGATATTGGAAATGTACTTTGTTGTTACCGAGATCCGCAAGCAGGAGATAAGCTAAACGGCGCTTAACCTGCATGATCCAACAGCTATAACCCTTTTGGAGTCTATATCGGTGATCCGAAGTAAAAGCCGTTTAGCTTAGTCGTATTGTCCGATTAGCTGATTTAGAGCGTTTCGGCTCTTCGTTACTTGGTATGGTTCGATAGGGGGGCATAAATTGACTAAATCCTTATCTGGCAAAAGACTTAATTGATGAGTTCGCTTTAGATCAAAAACAATTGACAAAAATCGCTAAACGCCTTTCTATATAAGGGTTCCATCCCTTATAACCCCCGTCCATTGCATAACAATTACCGAAGAGCCAGCGTTTCCCCGAATTAATTGTGCAGGGAACTCTTGGTCAGTTGATGACTAAACAAGTATTAGATAAGTTCTTAAAGGATAAGTCCACAGCAGAACAACGTCAACAAAACGCGCTAAGTTGGTTAGAGCAATTAAAACAGGGAGAAGTAGCCTGATGGGAGCTATTTGTCTAATCGATACTCGATCTTTTTAGAGATACTTAATGTCCCCCAAAAGGCGAGTCAATCTGAGTTAATACTTCAGGCTCTTCGTTACCCTTTATGCTAAATCAACATACAAGATGCCAAGATAACATACTTCTAACCCAAAAATTCCGAAAGTTTCTCAAGCCATAGCCTCTCCGTTTTATTAGTTTAAGTTTATTGTTGATTCCCTCGACCACCCCATTCGTTGTCCTTCGCTCAAAATAACTAATGATTTCTCCAAACCAGTTTCGGATTGTTTGACAACTCTTGGTAAAAACACTGGAGGATTTTGCCAACCATTCCGAGATGGATAGCATTCCCTCTGTCGGATTCTCTGAGGTTTCATAAATCTTTCTGAATTCTTCCTTTAATTCCTGCATCTTTTTCAAATTTGGGAATTTTTCTTTGATAGCTTCTAGTTGAATTTTTTGGGGTTCCGTTAAATCTTCTTCATTTTTTAACAGGCTATATTTACTTCGCTTTAAAACTTCTAGCTTCGCTTCTTTTTCCGCTTTCTGTTTTTTATTTTTCTGCGCTTCTACGGCTCTTTTTTCCGCTCTTCTCTGTTCGTCTAACTCTTGATTAATTTGTTTCATTACATGGAATCTATCGGCGACTACCTCGGCCGATGGCATCAATTCTTTCACCAAATTTTTATAGGGCAACCAAAGGTCTATGCTCACTTCTTCAATTTGCTCTAACACCTCTTTTCCCCACCCAGTAAGCGTTTCCCTCAACTCCTCTTGTGTTCGCTTCTCTAGAATAGCTATTAGTTTTCCCGTATCTAAATTTACTAAAACCGCACAGTAATTTTTTTGTCCTTTGACTAGAGCGATTTCATCAATTCCTAGTCTTTTTAATTCCGATAGGTCTGGCTCTGTAATTTCTTCGGCGATGTCCTCTATCATTCTTTGAATCTCTTCTTCCGTTACGTCATTTATTCGACTAACATTTAAAATATCTCCTTCTTTTAATTGTTCGAGTATATTCTCGGCTAGTCTTTTCGTATAGGTTCGTTTCTTGGCGACAAAATCTAACTCTTCGCTAAAGGGTTTTCGACAATTATCGCACTTAAATTGACGACGATTAACCTGTAGGTACACTGGTTGTCCTGAGATTGGTAAATCTTTGACTAAATGTCGATGATTTTGGTGGAGTTTATCGCTTTCTAAGCCACAACGAGGACAGGTTGCTTTTTTATTTTTCGATTCGATTCGGAAAACTATACCGATATTTTCTAGGTGTCGATAGCCTTGAATACAGGTTCCTTCTAGGTTCAAAAATTTGTCAAGTATCATAAGTAAAATACTCTGGTTTTTGGCTATTATATCAAATCTTAACTCGATTGTCTATCTTTTGGTATTAACCTGTTGATGCCTTAAGTCCTTCCCTATATGGATTTCAGCTACTTTTGAGCGTAGGCACTCTCATCGAATTTTATTTTAAGTTAATTATTTGCATAACAATTCCCGAAGAGCCATACTTCAAGAGTTAAAAGAGAAAATCAAAGCTGGGGAATCTCTTTTTTTGCCAATGGCGACCATTCTGGAAACTGGCAATCATATTGCCCAAAATGGAGATGGCAATCAGCGACGTACTTGTGCAGAAAAATTTGTAAATCAGGTAACACAAGCTCTTGAAGGAAAATCTCCCTTCACCCCTATTAATTTTCTAAAGAAAGAAGACCTGCAAGGATGGTTAAAAGAGTTTCCTGATGAAGCGATGGGAGGTAGGGGACTGGGAGACCTTTCTATCATTCATGATTGGCAAAGAATTTGTGATCAAAATCCAGTCCGCCGCGTCTATATATGGTCTTTGGACAATCACCTTAACAGTTACGAGCGGCCACCGAAGTTATGAGTAATTGACTACGGATTTACTTTTAATAGTCCATTTGTATTTTAAAAGGTAGAGATTTAATTATTGGACTTCCCCCTTGACAAAAGACCATAACCCGTGCTGTATCTGAATGTGCCGTTACTGGGTACAAATTAAGGAAACCCCGAATAAATCTAACGCATGATTGTTGCCGAGGAGAATTACGATTAGGGAATTTTCCCCTAAACTTTCCCCACTTGTTTATAGCGTTTCCCAATCTCATGAGGTACACCAAAATCTTAACTCCTGACGACCAGATTCTCAAAACCTAAGACTCTGTACCTCACAACTATGGAAATTGCTATATTAAAAAATATTATAATAAACATGGGTACATACAGAAAAGTTAATGGGTGTATCCATTGATGGATAAGGTTTTTTGGTTATGGTGGTATATAATATGTATAGAAAAGTTCAGGTATAAGTAGAGATTAGCGAAGCTTAATACACATCCCCAAATCACCGTAATTCACCGCCATCGTCGCAATAATAGCGGTGCTTTGCTATAGCTAACGCTACTGAGAGGAACTATTTCTTTTCAAGGCAATTGCTAATTGTCTCAGTCGTTCACTAACTTCTAAATTAAATTCTTGAGATTGCAAATTAGCGGGTAATTCTGCTACAAGCTGAGGATTCTCTTTATACCATTCGTTTTGAGCGACACCTGCCCATGTTCCTTCTTTTTCTCGAAAAATATCCACTAATCCTCTTAATTCTTGAATACAGTAGGACTCAAATCCTGCAGCTTCAAAAATACCATTGCGTAGATATTCTTCAAAAGCGTTAATATCATTAGTTACTTCAAAGGTAACAACCTCTCTGGGTGGGGTTAATTGGTCGGCTAAATCGATAACTGTATCTACCGTCATTCCGATAACGTTTTTGGCAATTTCTGTTACACCTAACACCTGTTGACGAAGACTAGGGTTAAAGAGTAAATCAGAACCATATTTAACGTATTTTTTTAAGACCCTAAAAGCAGGTTCATCTCCTTGATAATAGTTATCAATCAGTTCCACATCAGCCCCTAAGGATTTGACAATTTGGCTGCGGGTATCACTGTTAACCGGTCCGCGAATTAATGCTTCAGCAACGGGACGAGCAAATCTTAAAAATAACACTGATAAACTATTTTCTAAGCGAGTTAAAAACTCCTGCTCTGAATAACCAATAAGTCGTTCTTTTACTTGAGAACTTCCCCATAATAAAGAGGACATATAATCGACTAATTTTAAGGCTTCATCTTTTAATTCTGCCGCTAATTGTCGAGCAAGGGCAGCCAAAAATGTTCTAACATCCCCATACAAGTCATCCCGCCAAGCATAATTAGCTCTTACTTTGTCGAAGTCTGGAAAAGAATTTGCGTCAAAAATAATTTCTTTTTTTCTTAAAGTTTCTTGTCTTAATTTTGCCATTTCACTGGCTAACAATTGCCTATAGCGTTCTTTAAATTTTTCGAGACTACTGGAAGATTCGTTATTAACTTTTTCTAAGGGTTTGTTAATGACAGATGTTTCATAAAAATTTTGTAAATCAGCTTTTATCTGTTCCCATTTTCTATGCCACCATTCTGAAAAATCAATTCTTCTTCTTTCTTCTTCAAAGCGTTGTGCTTCTTCAGGATTTTCGGGAAATCTTTGACTGACAAGATGATGAATGTCCTCTGAGGTGCTGACAATTTTATCAATGGAAGCTTCACAGCGTTTCTTGAGAATTGCCACTCGCTCAGTATTAATATAATTAAAGATTTTTTGTTTAATTTCAGGGATTCCTGTAGCTTGAGTTTTTAACATTTCATCATCTATAATTCCAGTTAAAGTTTTTAATTTATCTTGAATATTGCTGGCTTGTCCGATTTCTAATTGAGTAGGTTCTTCCGCCAGATTATTTAAGATTAAATAAGCTCCTGCTGAACCAGAAACAATGCGATTAACCGGTAAATTAGCGCGTTTTAACCAATCCTGAGAGGCTTCTGTAATATGAGTTTTAAGGGCTTCTGGGCTACCAAGAGAGTCAATATGACTTAAAAAGACAAATAATTTATCAGCAATGGTGACATTCTTATCACCTTGTTCTGTAAATTTAATAATTTCTAATTCGGCTTCTCTAATACTGCGAAAACGCTGAATCACGATGACTGCATCACAGTCGGATAACATTTGTTGGGCTTCATCAACGTGCTTGGCTAACCCAGAATCTGAACCAGGGACATCATAAAAGACGATTCCTTCTGCTTGAGCGAGTTTATTAGTATAAAGTCGGGCTTCTAGGACTGCATGGGCGTATTTTTCATCGGCAACGTATTTTTTTAGTTGTTCTCGGATGTCTTCTAGTCGAGTAAAAGGAATAACTAAATTACCTTCCTTTCTGACTTGTTGTAGAGTGATTTCGTTTTCTCTAATGGTTTTTAAGTCTTCTTTTGCGCCAACGGTTTCTAATTCTTTGAGGAGATGAATAAATTGTTCTTCGCTGCGGGTTTGCACTTCTAATCTTTGTTCAGATTCGCTTTTAACGGAATAAATTTGAGTGGTGGTAAAGGTACATCTTCCTCCTTTGGCAGGAAGTAAATCACATTCTAACCATGCGTTAATAAAGGTACTTTTTCCTGCCTTTTCTAAGCCAACCACAGCAATACGAAATTCTCTTTTTCTCAGTCTTTCGAGTTGACGGTTAGCAGGTATTGCCTCTTGCAGGAGGATTTCTGTTAATTTAGAGGGAACTTCAGCTTGGGGAAGTTTGGCTAAGTCAACGGCAAAATGTTGGATATTTAAGACATCACTGAGACGGGTTTCATAGTAGGATGAGGCCGATTTCCAATCCATTACATTAACTCCTTAAATACGGTTGAATTTTCTGAGAACAGACGCATCTTTCAAGCGACCTAGATCTTTAACTTCACCCTTTGTCTCCTTGGGTATATCCCTTTTAATAACATATTTAGTTTCTGCACCAATGATATCTTGTCCATTGGGTATGTCAATCCTAATATAAAATTTAAGTTGACTGTCTGGTGAAATTTCTTGCTTAATTGTATCTATAATTTTTTTGTTTGCTTCTTCTACTTTAATACATAAAAACTCTGGAGCAGATTCAATTAGTTGAATGATTTTCTCTCTATTTATCCGCATTCCTACAATTAAGTCATAAACTGCTGATGCAGGAACAGCTAGACAAATCGCTGTAGGAATAGGTTGGCTAGGAGGTACAGGAGGACGTGTGTTTTGTTCGTGGGACTTCCTTAACAATTTTTGAGTAGAATATATTCCGATTAAGATAACAGCAGCGAGTACAATTAATTCCATTTTGTCCTCATTATCATCTAGGGATTTGCGAAATGGTCTGGAGACATTTTTAAAAATTTCTCCCCCCGTTTTAAGGATAGGGGATTCTTTAACAGGTTTTTGTTTATTGATAGAAATTGTATATATAATATCATCAGATAAATCTAAATCATCATCTAAAGAAGCATTTTTTTTAATACCATATTCTTGACAAAGTTCCTGGGCTTGGCTTGTATCTAAAATCAAATAAATGACAGAACTTAAAGTACCTACTTCCTGTCTTTTAATGTGAGGAAAAACTTGTTCAAAAATTTGCTTATATCTGGTTTCAAAGTATTCAACTACCACTGGAATCAGCCTCCTTTTCAAAATTACCTAGTCGAGAAAATTCTTCCTCTAATCTTTTCGCTCTTTGTTGCATAGGTTGCCACACATTTTGCTGTTTTTCATAATCAAAAGTAATCTCCTGTCTAGCCTTTTCTAGTCTATCCCGATACTGATCAAAAATATCATTTTGAGTTTTATCTACACTTTTTTTTAAATCGTCAATTTGTGCTAATAGCCATTCTATTACTTGCTTTAACATCTCAGGTTCAACTTCTTTTAACTGTTTTTTCCAGTCGGCTAAAATTTCTCCTATACTTGGAATTTTTGCATTATCGCTAAAGCGTTTTTCCTTTTTGGGAATTATCCATAACCAATGTTTCCAAGTTCTATATTCTTCAATATATTTTTCTTTTTTAATTTCAAAGTCCGAGTCAAACTTAACAAAATCAAATTTTAGATTATCTGTAACTTTGTTTAACTCTGATTCTGGAAATCTAATCACAATATCAGGAGCGCGTTCATTAGAACCTTTTTCTAAATAAGCAAGATGACAGATGAATAATTCATTTACCGCTTCATACATTCGCTGAATCTCTTGGGTAGAAATTTTATCCAACACTTGCGCTATAATCAGACTAAGATGAATAGACAGTTCGTTAAGTGCATCATTTGTTTGCTTAAGCTTCTCTTTTTCTTCCTGAGTTTTTGCCACCACATTTTGTCCATTTTTGGCGAAATAATGACTATAGCCCAGTTTGATTAATCTTCTCAGATTACCC
Source organism: Microcystis aeruginosa NIES-843 (assembly GCF_000010625.1). Classification (NCBI taxonomy): domain Bacteria; kingdom Bacillati; phylum Cyanobacteriota; class Cyanophyceae; order Chroococcales; family Microcystaceae; genus Microcystis; species Microcystis aeruginosa. Next base: position 4,369,182 of record NC_010296.1, on the reverse strand, counting down.
TCTAGCAAGTTAACATTGACAATATTAGCTTTTTTAAAATTAGGATGATCGAGGGTAACTCTGCCATTTTCTAAGGATTCTGCTACTGCTTCTAAAATCTGATCAACTCCTCTCCCTAAAGCATTTCTCCAATCATAAAGAGGAACTAATTTTTCTTCAATTTCATTATAAGGCTCAGTAAATTGAAGATCGGTAATAGCTTCTGTTAATATAGAAAGGGGATCATCTTCTGTTTGTTGGTTTATATACTCCTCACAGTTTTGATTAATTTTTTCAAAAGGCTTTCGTAAATTAGCATCACTCACTTGCAGAAATTGATTTAAGGAAGATTTAATCCATGAGATTTTTTCTATTTCCTTTTGATAATTTTTTTCCGAACTGTTAAGAATTGCCGTGGTCGTTTGTACTGCCCATTGTGCAATACTATTTCCCGCCGCTACATTAAATCTTTCTATAGCTTGGGGAATAACTAATTTAGGGAAATTTTGGCTAATATGCAGGTTTAGATATTGTTGAAATTCTTCAGCATAGGATTCTTGCCATAACGTATTAGCAATTCTTGTTCGATCATGGTTCAACCATTTGCTAGGCGATCCAGGTAATTCATCAAGTATATCTTCAATTAAAGAAGTACATTGTTTCCTAGCTTGTTTACTAGCTTCAATTCTTCTATTTTCATCTGAACTTTGTAACTCTAAAGATAAAAAAGCAGGTCGCGTACTTAATTTGATAATTTTGAGATTTTCAATCGCTTTGGTATATTCTCTTAATTGTTCTGTGAGTTCTTTTTTAATACTTCGGGTTGTTTTTTCTATAAAACGCTTTTCACTCTTTACCCAATTTTTATCCTCTCTAAAAACATCAATTTTGTTGAGAATAAATAACATTCGTTCGGGAGAACCACCTAACTCCTTGACTTCTTCTACAACCTGTGATAATAAACTTTTAACCCTCTGAGGGTCAGTTTCTTGGCTATTATAAGTTACAAGACATAAGGCACCGCGACACTGTTTAATAACTTCCATATTGCTTTCATCACCCACATAAGATAATCCGGGTAAATCTAGTAATTTAACTTTGACACCTTTAGGTAAATCTTGCTCATATTCCTTAAAAAGTCTGAAAGGATAATAAATAGTAAATTTAGGATAAGCTAAGTTAGCTTTATCTTTTTTATTATCAATTTTATTATCAATATAACGAAGCATTGCTTCCTCTAAGCGTTTACAAATTTCCTCATCGCTAATATTTTTCCATTCACCACATTTCCACAAAGCTCCAGGTGTTTCTTCAATAATTAAAGTCTTTTCTTCGCTATACTCAATCGTAACTGCTCCTGCACTCATCTCACTGACGGCGGTTGGCACAATATCAGCACCACAGAGGAAATTCACTAAGGTACTCTTCCCACTGCTCGTCGTGCCAGTCGTCGCTAAAATCAGGGTAGGATGGCGCAATTCATTGATTAACACTTCTAAAGCTTTCTCTAGGTTACTAGAAAGTTCGTGGATTTCACCATGATAGGATTCAGGCAAATGCCGAATAATCTCCGTTTTGAAGTCACCCCAATAACCCGCTAGAAGGTTAGCTTTATTTTCCACTGCTTGGAAAACTTCGTAAGATTTTTGACTCATAATACTCTACCGCTGACAGAATAAGCCAGGTTCTTCGTTACTTGGTATGGTTCAATAGGGTGGCATAAATCGACTAAATCCTTATCTGGCAAGAGTTCTATTGATTAGTTCGTTCTAGATCGAAAACAATTGACAAAAATCGCATCAATGTCTTTCTCTATAAGGGTTTCATCCCTTATAGAGAAAGACATTGCATAGCACAAACCGAAGAACCATAAGCCACAACTCACAACTTGGCTATTGGGAGCATCTCATTTATGCAAGTAAGTAACTATACTTATCCCCAAAACTGTTTTCTAGCAAGGCTTTCAAAATAGCTTGACATAAAAACCTGATTTAGGGGTTACAAAGGTGAGATGCTCCCCACAACTTCATTATAACGATAATTTTTTTTCTTGCCTAGATCTCCTGCAAAAATCAAAAATCTTCCCTTATGTAAGGAGACGAACGACAGGAGGAGAAAAAAACAAGAAACAAATACACTCTCGATAAAACCCAAGATTACGTCAAATTTATCTGAAGTTTTAGATATTTTAAACCGATAGCTCCTCGATAACTTACTTTTACAGGAGGTCTCCTTTAATTCTCCTATTCTAAACTGGTAAAAAATCAAAATCTATAATTTCTGCAAAGGTATAAGGACAAACTTGCGGAAACCTATCAACAGATAAACCAGTTTTTTTGATCACCGATCGCTTGGCTTTATCATAAATAATATCTAGCCTAGAAGCCCCATAATTGTAGAGGGTTTTTGACTGGAATAAAATTTCTAGTTCTAGACGGAAATTATCGATTTCATCGGCCCATCCCCGGCCACAATTACCTTTTTCAGTCAGCCAATACTGATACATTAATAAATGTTTAACGGTTTGAATTAGATAGCTTTCCACTTGGTTTCTTTGTTCTCTCCCCAAATCTTCTATCTCCGTTAAAAGATGTTCCCAATCTAAATTTTTAATCTCCCCGCGTCGAATTTGTTCGGTGGTTCGCTCAATCCACAAAACAAAGTCCTGATCATAAAGTTGTTTTAATTCTTCCACCTGCATAGATTTTTGAGATTGAGCCGCGCTTTTATTATCGATCATAAACAAAACCCCCCACCAATGGGCGGGGGGTTTTTTAGTCACCTAATTCAAGGTTTAGCCGAACTTGCCAGCAGTGGAAGCGATCAAGAAGGCGGCGTAGGTGAAGATATAGCCAACGGTGAAGTGAGCTAAACCAACCAAACGAGCCTGAACGATCGAGAGAGCCACGGGTTTGTCTTTCCAACGAACGAGGTTCGCCAGAGGAGTGCGTTCGTGGGCCCAAACGATAGTTTCGATCAACTCTTGCCAGTAACCACGCCAAGAGATCAGGAACATGAAACCGGTTGCCCAAACGAGGTGTCCAAAGAGGAACATCCAGGCCCAGACAGAAAGGTTATTAACACCGTAGGGGTTGTAACCGTTGATTAACTGAGCCGAGTTAGCCCAGAGGTAATCGCGGAACCAGCCCATCAGGTAGGTGGAGTTTTCGTTAAACTGAGCCACGTTACCCGACCAGACACCGAGGTGTTTCCAGTGCCAGTAGAAGGTTAACCAACCCAGGGTGTTCAACATCCAGAACATGGCTAGGTAGAAGGAATCCCAAGCAGAGATGTCGCAAGTACCGCCACGGCCGGGACCGTCGCAAGGGAAGGAATACCCGAAGTCTTTTTTATCGGGCATTAATTTGGAACCACGAGCGTCTAAAGCACCTTTAACCAAGATTAGAACGGTGGTGTGTAAACCAAGAGCGATCGCATGGTGAACGAGGAAGTCGCCAGGACCGATGGTTAAGAATAAGGAGTTAGTGCCGCTATTGATTGCGTCTAGCCAACCGGGCAACCAAACATCACCGTAGTTAGGATAGGCGGTGTAAGCGATACTATCGGGGTTAGACAACAGTACGTTCATGCCGTACAGGGTTTTACCCGAAGCTGCTTGCACGAATTGAGCGAACACAGGTTCGATCAGGATTTGTTTTTCGGGAGTACCGAAAGCGACGACCACATCGTTATGAACGTAGAGGCCGAGGGTATGGAAACCTAAGAAAAGGGAAACCCAGCTTAGGTGAGAGATGATCGCTTCTTTATGCTCCAGCATCCGCGCCAGGACGTTATCTTTGTTCGCTTCGGGATCATAGTCACGCACGAAGAAGATAGCACCGTGGGCGAAAGCACCCACCGCTAGGAAACCAGCGATGTATTGGTGGTGGGTATAGAGAGCCGCTTGGGTGGTGTAGTCCTTAGCGATAAAGGCATAAGGGGGTAGCGCGTACATATGCTGCGCCACCAGAGAGGTGATCACGCCTAAAGAAGCCAGGGCCAAACCGAGTTGGAAGTGGAGAGAGTTGTTAACCGTGTCATAAAGATTTTTGTGACCGGCTCCTAACTTACCACTGGGGGGTCTGTGTGCATTGAGGATGTCCTTGATGCTGTGACCGATGCCCCAGTTGGTGCGGTACATATGACCAGCCACAATGAAGATCACAGCGATCGCCAAGTGGTGGTGAGCCATATCGGTTAACCAGAGGGACTCGGTTTGGGGATGGAAACCACCTAAGAAGGTGAGAATCGCAGTTCCCGCGCCTTGGGCAGTACCGAAAATGTGGTTAGCAGTATCGGGGTTTTCCGCATACACACCCCAGTCACCGGTGAAGAAGGGTAGTAAACCCGCCGGGTGGGGGGGAGTGGAGAGGAAGTTGTCCCAACCAACGTGCTGACCGCGGGATTCGGGGATAGCAACGTGAACGAGGTGTCCGGTCCAAGCCAGAGAGCTAACACCGAACAGAGCGGCGAGGTGGTGGTTCAGGCGAGATTCAGCGTTTTTGAACCAAGCGAGGCTAGGACGGAACTTAGGTTGTAAGTGTAACCAGCCAGCAAAGAGGAAAATCGCCGAGAGAATCAGCAGGAACACCGCACCTTGGTATAGGTCTTGGTTGGAGGTCATACCGATGGTGTAGAACCAGTGGTAAACCCCGGAATAGGCGATGTTAACCGGATTAGAAGCGCCAGCTTGGGTGAAGGCATCCACAGCGCCTTTACCGAACTGGGGATCCCAAATCGCGTGGGCGATGGGACGGATGTTTAAGGGATCTTTGATCCACTGCTCGAAGTTACCTTGCCAAGCGACGTGGAATATAGTACCGGAAGTCCACAGGAAAATGATTGCAATGTGGCCGAAGTGCGACGCGAAAATCTTTTGGTAGAGATTCTCTTCCGTCATGCCATCATGACTTTCAAAATCGTGGGCTGTGGCGATCCCGTACCAAATCCGACGGGTGGTCGGATCTTGGGCTAGATCTTGGCTAAATTTAGGGAATTTAGTTGCCATAGCTGTTTAGGAAATTCTCCTCTCTAAATAACTGAGGCTCTTACACGAGTGCTGGTTATTTCCTTTTTTAAATTCACCCACTGTAATAGGAAACGCTTACAGAGGTATCGGTCAATCGACGCTGGTTCAGCCTAGTCTTGCCAATCCCCGGGGGACTGGCAAGCCCTTATAGGCAAGTTTAGCCAATCGAGAGACTTCTGGCCAAGAAGAATGCCCAAGTGGTGACAATACCGCCTAAGAGGTAGTGAGCCACACCAACGGCACGACCTTGAATGATGCTCAGGGCGCGAGGTTGGATAGCGGGGGCAACTCTTAACTTGTTGTGCGCCCAGACGATCGACTCGATTAATTCTTGCCAGTAGCCGCGACCACTGAACAGGAACATCAAGCTAAACGCGAAGACGAAGTGACCGGCTAGGAACATGATTCCGTAGGCAGACAGGGCGGAGCCATAGGAATTAATGACTTGCGCCGCTTGCGCCCAGAGGAAATCCCGTAACCAACCGTTGATGGTGATGGCACTTTGGGCGAAGTTACCGAGGGTAACGTGGGTGACAGTGCCATCGGGGGCGACGGTTCCCCAGACATCGGACTGCATTTTCCAGCTAAAGTGGAAGATTACGACCGAGAGGGAGTTGTACATCCAGAACAGGCCGAGGAAGACGTGATCCCAACCGGAAACTTGGCAGGTACCGCCGCGACCGGGACCATCGCAGGGGAAACGGAAACCGAGATTCGCTTTATCGGGAATCAGACGGGAACCGCGAGCGTAGAGAACCCCTTTGAGGAGAATCAACACGGTGACATGGATGGTGAAGGCGTGGATGTGATGCACGAGGAAATCGGCAGTACCGAGAGTGATCGGCATCATGGCCACTTTGCCACCCACTGCTACCACGTCGCCACCGAAAGCATAACTAGCGGTAGTGAGAGCGTTAGGAGCGGTGTTGCCGGGGGCTAGGGTGTGGAGACTTTGTACCCATTGGGCAAAGATGGGTTGTAGTTGAATTCCCGTATCCGAGAACATATCTTGGGGACGACCAAAAGCCCGCATGGTGTCGTTGTGAATGTATAAACCGAAGCTATGGAAGCCGAGGAAAATACATACCCAGTTCAGGTGGGAGATAATTGCGTCGCGATGACGGATCACCCGATCGAGCAGGTTATCCACGTTTTTGGCCGGATCGTAGTCCCGTACCATGAAGATCGCTCCGTGCGCTCCCGCACCGACGATTAAGAAGCCACCGATCCAAGTGTGGTGAGTAAACAAGGATAGTTGGGTGGCGTAGTCAGTCGCCTGATAGGGATAGGGCGGCATGGCGTACATATGGTGGGCCACGATGATGGTTAGCGAACCTAAGAGAGCCAGGTTAATCGCTAACTGGGCGTGCCAAGAGGTGGTCAGGATTTCGTACAGTCCTTTGTGACCTTGACCGGTGAAGGGACCTTTGTGGTTTTCGAGGATTTCCTTCATGCTGTGACCGATACCCCAGTTGGTACGGTACATATGACCAGCAATGATGAATAATACAGCGATCGCCAAGTGATGGTGAGCGGTATCGGAAAGCCAGAGACCACCAGTCACGGGGTTCAAGCCACCTTTGAAGGTGAGGAAATCCGAGTAAGCACCCCAGTTAAGGGTAAAGAAGGGGGTCAAACCCTGGGCGAAACTGGGATATAAATCCGCCATCTTGCTCGGTTCAAGGATGAACTCGTGGGGCAAGGGGATGTCTTGGGGAGCTACTCCCGCATCGAGGAGTTTGTTCACCGGTAAAGAAACGTGAATCTGATGACCGGCCCAACCTAGGGAACCTAAGCCGAGTAAACCCGCCAAGTGGTGGTTCATCATCGATTCCACGTTTTGGAACCATTCCAGTTTCGGTGCGCTTTTGTGGTAATGGAACCAACCGGCAAACAGCATCAGGCCCGCCATAACTAAACCACCGATAGCGGTGCAGTATAGCTGATAGCTGTTGGTGAACCCGGAGGCGCGCCAGAGGTAGAACAGACCAGAGGTGATCTGAATACCGTGGAAACCACCGCCCACATCGCCGTTGAGGATGCCTTGACCGACGATCGGCCAGACCACTTGGGCGCTGGGTTTGATGGCGAGCGGGTTGGTTAACCAAGCTTCATAGTTAGAAAATTTCGCGCCGTGGAAGTACATTCCACTAAGCCAAACGAAGACAACGGCGAGATGTCCGAAGTGGGCGCTGAAGATTTTCCGAGAAATATCTTCGAGATCGCTGGTTTGACTATCAAAATCGTGGACGTTGGCGTGTAGGTTCCAAATCCAGGTGGTGGTTTTGGGTCCTTTGGCTAAAGTGCGATCAAAATGCCCCGGTTGACCCCACTTCTCAAAGGAAGTAGGTACTGGGTCTTTATCTACAATCACTTTAGCTACCGCCTCTTTGGGGGGGAGTGCCATGAGGATTCTCCTCTCTCGACAATAGACTTAGCGTTTTATTTGAGGATAGATTTTTTAACCTAAAAAAGGCAAGTTGAAATCTGACCCACCTTTTGTTAATGTCGCTTGACTTTCCTCTTGGGTGAGATTCCAGTCGAAAGCATCAATAGTAGATGATAAGTCTTTGTTCTCTCCTCTGTTCGTTGTGCTTAACAATAATTAAAATTCTCTCAATCCTTGATAGGAGAGACATTTTCTGCTATGGACGGTCTTAGTCAGGGTCAGACCGGTAATTTTTCTTTACAAAAGTTTATTAATTGTCGCCCCAGAAGCCGATTTCACCTTTTTCTCCCTCACCAGACCATATAGAAAATTCAATAGATAGATTCTCAAAAAACAATCAAACAATTCTGTAAAATTGAGGCCATAACCTGATCTTCTCGCGCTTTTGCTGACACCAGAGCATTCAATGACTCTAGCAAAAATCAATGGTTTCTATAGATTTTGGCCTTGGCTCTAGGAGGAACGTGCTATCCCTACTACATAAATTAATCCCAGTCAAAACCCTTCATATATGTCTTGTGATCGGTTTACTGACCACCCTGTTAACCGCCTGTGGCGATCGCCTGACGGCTACCAATCTCCCCACTTCCGAAACCCTTCATCTTCCCGTCGTCCAGGGCCGCATTTCTGAGGTTGCCCCCCCGGCCCTAATTCAGGAACTGCGCGCCAGTTTAGATCGTTACGCTCCCCAAGTAACGATTCTCAGTCCTCTGGCCGAACAAGTTTTCGATGACCCTCAGGTGACAGTTAAACTACAAGTGTCGGGGCTGCCAATTTTCCAAGACGATACCCTGAAATTAGGACCCCACTTGAGCCTAATTGTCGATAATGAACCAGCAGCGGCTATCTACGACCTCAAGCAACCGATTATCCTAGAAAATCTTGCCCCCGGTACTCACACCCTCCGCGTCTTGGCCCTGCGGCCTTGGCAGGAAAGTTTTAAAAATGATGGGGCCTTCGCTGAAACAACCTTTCATATTCTGACAAAAACAGGCAAAAATGCCCCTGATCATAACTTACCCCTATTAACCTACAGTAGTCCGCAAGGAATCTACGGTGCAGAACCGCTCCTGCTCGATTTTTATCTGAGTAATGCTTCTCTACGTCTGCCCAATACTGCCAACGGGGATAATAGTCTTCAAAATTGGCGCATTCGTGTCACTGTCAACGGTGAAAGTTTTCTGCTTGATACTTGGGAACCGATCTATCTCAAGGGTTTTGCCAAGGGCAATAACTGGGTACAACTAGAATTCATCGATGGTAAGGGAAATAAAATCGAAAACGAGTTTAATACCAGCGTGCGCGTGATTAGTTTTGATCCCTCTTACCAAGACGGCCTCAGTCAATTAGTCCGCGGCGATTTATCCCCTACAATTGCCCGTAGCATTGTTGATCCCAACTATAAAACCATTCCCAGTCTAGAGGAAGAAACCCCCGTTATTGAGCCAGAAACCCCTGTTATTGAGGAGGAAAAAACTCCCATAGTTGAGGAAGAAACCCCCGTTATTGAGCCAGAAACCCCTATAGTTGAGGAAACCCCTATAGTTGAGGAAACCCCCGTTATTGAGGAGGAAACTCCTGTTATTGAGCCAGAAACCCCAATAGTTGAGGAAACCCCTGTTATTGAGCCAGAAAGCCCTGTTATTGAGCCAGAAAGCCCTGTTATTGAGCCAGAAAGCCCAATAGTTGAGGAAAACCCTGTTATTGAGCCAGAAAGCCCAATAGTGGAAGAAAAACCAGTAGAGACAGAAACAATCGAAAAGGTCGAGGAAACCCCCGAAGCGATCGAATCTCCCCTAACCACCATACCGGAGACAAAAGAGATTAACGAACCGGCCCCTGGGGTTCAGCCTCCGCTAGAAGTGGAACCTATTCCCGAACCCCAAAACAATAGCGAGCAAAAAATCACCATTTTTGATCGCATTCAACAAACCTTCAATCGCTTCCAGTTAGCCTCTCCCCCAGCAGAAAAAGATATCGAACTACCCACCCTCGATCCTCAATTATTCACCAATATCGATCGATCTTAAAGCCTAGCTTGATCCGGTTTTCAGGGGAAGTGGGGAGGTGGGGATTTTTCAGTGAGCAGTGAACAGTAAACAGTAATCAGTGAAAAGAAAGTTCCCAAGTTTGGTTCTATTGGAGTTAAGGTGATCAGCTTATCTTATCGAAAAAAGGGCATAAGCCTTATGTCCCTAGCATTAATAACCATTATGTAACCCACATTCCGCACCCTAAGTGTCACAACGTCTCAAAAGAGGAAGGGGCGCGAGTCAAAATACTTATCTAGAGGAGTGAGTTGGCGGCAAGCTGCCGGCAACTAAGCCGAAAATTTCAGAGTTCCCCCGGTCATTCTCAATAAACAGTGCTTGTTGAGAATGACTAGGCAATCAGACTTAACATCTAGGGGGAGATGTTCCAGTTGCTCGCTTTGTTTTGTCACCCCTTGAAGTCAATCCATCTGGTCAAGATAAGAGATAATATTCCTGGCAAGGTTTGGGAAAAAATCTCAAAATGTTGCGCCTCTCATCCGTTAAGTTGCTAATCTTTTGATTGTCTTGAATACGGACGAGATGAATCCCTTGAAAGCCCTGAAATATCCAGCGTAACGTCGGTCGGTCAGTTAACTTACCCAACGGATTTTTCAGTCCCGTCTCCTGCTGTTTTAAACTTAAACGAAGTTGTCTTTGACCAATAGTATAAACCAGCAGGCACAAGCCCATGAGCATGGCCATGACCTCGATTCTATGGGGAGATTTGAGAAAGACACTGTGGGCAAAAAAGCAGGGGTCTTTGAGAAAAGAAAATCCTCTTTCCGGAGCTTGTTGCCCTTTATATTTTTTGAGTATATCCTCACTGCTTAATCGTTGTTTCTCCAAATCGTTAGTTGCTAAAACGAATCGTCCTGCTCGTTTCTTTAGCCTCTCAATGGCGGTCAAATTCAACTCTAATTCGGCTTGAACTTGATAGCTTTGAGAGGGTAAATCGTCTTTTGATTTGAGTTTTGACCCCTGGGACTCAGGCGGAATGAGATTGACTTTAATCTCCGTTAACTGATGAGATTTTAAGGAGTCAGATAATCCTTTGGCTATCGCCAACGCCACCGCTCTATTCTCAAATTCTCTTCGGGATAGTTGCCGGATTTTTTCTTGGGCAGAATTCTTTTCCTGCTCGATTTTTTTCTCTAATTTTTTCAAGTCTGATTCTTGTCTAGCTTGACTTTCAACTAGCAACCATCTTTGTTCTATCCCCCCATAGTTAGAGATGGTTTCCCGCCAGGAATAACCCGGTATTTCTGAATCGGTTAACTCTTTTTCTGAGATGCTATCAACCAACTCTTGAGCCTCTTTAATGCTTAATGGTACTCGAGACAACCAACGCATTTCTTTCATTAGTTTTAAATTCTCTTTGCTATAGAGGGCGCTATCGCCGACTATTAAACTGTCAAAGTCAACTTGTTTTTTAAATTCTCGGGCGATTTGACCAAAAACCGCTTTGTCCGCTTCATTTCCGTCCCCTACTTTCAGGAATAAAGGTACATCTCCATCCCCACTTACGATTAAGTCAATCATAAATTGTTTTAAGTCAGGTCTTCGGTCGCGGGAGTATCCGTAGGTAATTTTTATTGGCTGTTGTCTGGTTTCAATTTCTTCTCCCACTGCTCCTGATTTCAGGATTTCTACTGTTGGGTATTCCTTGTTATATTCTCCTTCTACTGATAGAGAAGTCGAATCTAAATGGGAGTTCTCGGTTGCTACACCAAATTTTTTCACGGCCGCTAAACTAATCAGTAGGAAAATGACCGAAACATTAAGTTGATAAAGTTTGTCCATTACTCGACCAATTTTATCATCATTCAGGTGTTTTGGTTCGATGCCCTCTCCCAGCAGATGTTCGGTTGCTTTATCTTCAAAAAATTGAGGAAATAAATACAAGGCTCGGGAGACAAATCCCAATCCATTCAGGATAATTGCTTTCACGACTTGCCCAGCTGTGACAATTTCTCCTCGCTCAATTGAGACTTGTTCGTTGATAATTTCAACGATTCCTATTTCATCGATAATTCCGGCTACTAATCCCAGATGGTCTAGATTTTTGACTTCAATTTCTGTTGATTGATTCATGGTCGAACAGTCCACTCGCCTCAGTTTTCCAACAATTCCTATTTTTTCATAATTAGGGGTCTCAAGACCCCCCTAGCGGCCACCGAGAAAACCTTCACCAGCTAGGTATTTTTACTCAAGTCTCTGGAGGGGGACAGCTTACACCATTTTTCTTTATTCGCGTCACAACGAACACCGGCTTGGCAAGCATTCGAGCGTGGATGTCTGTCATGGATTTAGAAATTTGGTATTATGTGACAGTTGAGGGTGCGGAATGTGGGATGTAACACAGTGAACATTTTTCACCTGATGTCCAGAAGACACCGAAGTTTTCCCCTAACACTGTCTACTCAACACTGCAATCTGATAACTGATAACTGATAACTGATAACTGAAATCCCCAACACCTCGATCGAGAAATTATTAAACAAATATTTCGCAATATAGACAAAATTGGGAACTAAGTTATAATTTAGAACGTCTCTGAGTAATTTACTAACTTTTTGCTTGAGGTAATTGTGTTTAACAAAATTTCCCTTGTCGCTGGTTTTGCCGGTTTAGTTGCCCTAACCACCGTTGGCGCTGTACCCGTACAAGCAGGACCGGAAAATAACGAAATCCTGATCAGTCAACTGCGCGGCCATGACACCTACAGAGGTGAGCCGCAACTCAACCCCGGTGACTATATACTAGGTCGCGTTCGGGGAACCGTGGGTGGCATTATGTCCATCCAATTGATCAGACCTGTAACAGTGGATGGCAAAGAAATTTTCAGTGGCGACTTTGCTGACGGAACCACCGCTCGTATTAGTGGGGATGCCACTGGTGGTGACGATGTACTATTGCAGGTGGTAGATGGCAAATTAGTTTATGTGGGTAAAGCTCATCCCTATTGGGTTTCCCGCTTGAAACTAAAATCGGAAATCACCACCAGCGCTACTCGCTCGCAACTTTTAAGAGAAGTTAACCAAAAAGAATCCGCTTGGGGACTTCCCGCTTTACCCCCGGAAACCAGAACCTTTACTGAAGTTGCTCCTCAACCCGCTCCCGAGCCTAGTGTATCTCCTATCCGCGGACTTTGGTAGTGGCAAGATATCAGGAGAAAATCTCTTGTCTTGAGACTGAGAAGCTGAAAAATCTTCTCAAAATCTGATACAAAAATACTAAATACTCCCCCTTTTTCCGATCGAAGGGGGGTCTTTTTCAGTCAAAAATTGATAAATAATTGTATTTCAGCCCGGATTCTCGTCAAAACATCGGTAAGGGCATGATCACTATCTAATTCGATTAATTTTACCCAAGGACGATTTATGCAATAATGGCGACTATTTTCTAGGGGAATCACCTCATCGGCACGACCATGAATAATCAGGGTGGGGAGCTGCCTGATTAACTTTTCTTGGGGATAATTAGCTAAATCCTCGATAAATTTGGAATAAATTGGCAGAGAACGACGATAACCGTAGTGATAAACCGATAAACTCCCAGATTTTTGCCAATTGGCTAGGGTTTCTGCTCCCAATTGTCGCAACCAAATCGGCCCGAAATTAAAAGCCGGAGCTAATAAAACGAGCCTTTGCACCTGAGAATAAGTTTCTGCCAGCCAAGCTGCCGTTAAACCGCCAAAACTGGAACCAATCAGTGTAACGGGAAACTGAGATTGTTCAATCAATGGGCCGATTTGGACAATCTGACGAGTGAGAGTTAAGCTAGAAAAGTCATCACCGTTAAGATCGGGAATTTCCATTGCTAAACCCCTCTTTTGCCAACAATGTGCCAAAAATTGCGCTTTTGTTGATTGGGGGCTAGAAGCAAAACCGTGTAGATAAATATATCTGTTTTGAAGAACCGCCATTCTAGAACCAATTAGGGTCTGCTGAAAAAGTTTGCTGGTGGGGGCAGGGTGTGGGGTGTGGGGTGTGGGGTGTAGGGTTTTACCGATTTTGAGGAGGTCAATTACCTAATTTTCGGGGAAAAAGCACCTGAATTTTCCCCCTGATCACCCTCTTGCCTAGCACTTTTGGATTTCAAAAAGGTCTCAAAGTCTTACCCAACAAGATTTTTAGATTTATTCAGCCAACCCCAATTAGATTTCTTCATCTTGCTCTTTGGTAGCACTGGGAGAAGAATTATAAATGGCATCTAACTGTTGACGAGCATCTTCGACAGTGAGAGAACGAATCACTAACAGAGGTTCATTAATCGGTTGTCCGGCCTCGTCCAAAAGTTCGGGATGGGAAGTCATGGGATAACCGTAGGGATTATAGGAATTAGCCGATTTAGCAGGACGTTTCTGGGAATCCATGCTGACAGTAATCAGACTCCGAATTAAATTATTAATGGTCAAAAAAGCGATAACTGTGAAGGCGAGGATATAGAGCAGATGTAACATTGGCCGAGTCTCCCATGAATTATGTGTGAATATTCCCTAATTGCCAAAACTTTATGCTAAAAATTCGCTCAACTCTCTAGCTTACCAAAAAGTTTCAGGTTAAGCATCAGTTTGAGGAGATTGATATTCTCCCCAACCCTGTAATCGACGACGACGACTGCTGACTCCCCAACACTCTGCCACCAACTGATGCCAAGGCAACAACATCTTGGCCTCGATACCCACCTGACCACCTGTGGTTTTAAAGAGTAAATAAGCCGTGGCCACCTCCTGTTGGGCGTTTTTGACTCTTGCCAATAAATCGTTTTGTTCCTCGACGCTGAGAAAGGATAATCTCTCGGATTCGAGGAGGAGACGGGAACGGGAAAACCAATGGGTGAAATCCTCTAGTAGAGGTTCCAATATAGTTTTCAGGAGTTCGTTTTCGGTGGGTTGCGAAGGAAACATTATTCTTATAATGACGATTTTGCTTACCTTAATCTTAGCGTTATTTATATTTCTTAACATTATGACGGGAAAACTTTAAGATTTGCCCCGGCTGTAGGCGGCACTAAAGAAATCCAGTTCACAACTAAGGGCATAACGATAGGATAAAGAGATATTTTCGGTCATCAGGGTGTATTTATCGGCTAATTCCTCTAACTGGCTTGCTAAAGCTTCAAATTCATCCCCACTATAACTATCAATCCAAGCTTGATAGGGATTCTCAGGAATCGGCTCTAAGGCTAATTGTTGACCCAGATAAGCATAAAGACGCATACAGGGACTCATCGCCACGGCAATCGCACCGATATCACCCATCCAAGCGGTAGCGAGAAGAAAATCCCGATAGCGACGGGTGGCGTTAGCGGGCTGAACCTTTCTCAGGTCAACCCCCCACTGTAAAGCGTAATTTTCGTGTAATTCTAATTCCTTTAATACCCCTGCCGCTAACCGATGAAAGCTAGTAAATCCCTGCCAATCGGGAGCTTTAGCGGCGGCGATACTGTAAGCACGGGCGAAAGATTCCAGAAAAAAAGCATCTTGACCGACATAGAAAGCGAAACAGTCCCGTTTAAGCTCTCCTGTGGCGATACCTCGCACAAAAGGGTGTTCTAGACAAGCTTGTACTAGATCTTGATGGCTGTGCCAAAGTTGCTGACTAAGCATAGGAAAATACTAATTAGGTGGACAAGGTTGGTTAAGTGGGTGGGTGGAATTAAATATAAGATGAATGTAGCGATTGTCTTAAAAGTCAAGGGGAATAAAGAAAATCTTTTGTACCCCAAATAGGCAAGACAAAGTAACGGCACCAGTCATCCGTTTTGTCAGCGATGAAATTGTTCGGAAAACTGGACTAAGCGGGTGCTTGCCAGCATTTATTATCACGAATCATGGCATTGAGGATAACCAGCAATTTCCTCATACAGGCAACTAAGGCCACCTTTTTCAACTTGCCATTGGTCAACAACCGTTCGTAGAACTTCCGAATCACTGGGTTATGACGAATGGCTACCAATGTGGCCATGTACAAGCCACAGCGAACCGAGGTGCGTCCCCCCGAAATCATGCGTTTACCCTTGTGCTGGCCACTATCGTGGTTGATAGGAGCGACCCCGACCAGCCGGGCAATCTGTTTTTCGCCAGAGTGTTCCCATCTCGGGTAATTCCGCCAAACATAGGGCAGATGAAACTTTGCCGATCCCTTTAACGGATTGTAAGATTTCATTTTTGCGTTGCCAATCGGCTTGCTGTTGGGCGAGGGACTGAATCTGCTCGTTGAGGCTTTCAATACGCTGTTGGATTTCCTCAATATGGGCTTTGATATCTAGTTGCACCGTCTCAGACGCACGACTGAGGCGGTTTTTCTCCGCCACCTGCATCTCCACCAACTGCTGTCGTCGTCGTACTAGGTCGCTCAATTGTTGGGCTTGGGGGGCAACCACGGGTTGGGGTTGGGGTTGCACGGCTCGTGCGAATTGAGCGATTACCTGTGCGTCCAATTTGTCCGTTTTTGCTTTCCCCAATGCCGTCGCAAACCCTTTGACCTTGCGGGGGTTGGCGATCGCTACCGGTATTGTGGCGGCTTGTAAGCCCGATACGAGTGCGCGCTCTAATCCACCCGTCGATTCCACCACCACCAAACTCGGTGAGAGAGGATGTAATTGTTCAATCAGCGATTGAACGCCAACGTCGCTGTTGGGTTGTTGCAAGGTCAGACCTTGCGGCAACACGTAGATATCTAGAACCTCTTTACTGACATCGATCCCTACCCATGTTTTTTCTTCTGTCATCGTTTATGCTGGGGTTAAGTTATTTTGTCCCTTTGGTAACTCGTCCTTGCGAATACGAGGTTAATCCTCCAGCGATTGTTCGAGCTTGTCTCATCGGGATGACGGCGTGGCTCCGGTGGCTACCCAACGGTGTCAAGCACCTCGGTTGAACTGGATGTCCACGCCCTTTTTCAGAATATAGGCACCCAAGCTACAAAGCGGTATTTTTTACCTAGGTTGGGACGGGTTGCCTACTTCTCAAGATACAAGGTTGGGTTGAAGCATGAAACCCAACGCCCGCATGGGTTACTGAAAATGGGTAAAACCCCACACCCGTTACAGTAGAGCAGGAAGTCGCCTTCCCACCCCCTGCTTCAAAACCGGACTTACGACTTTCGCCGTATCCGGCTCCTGAGTAACTAGGCTACTGTCATTAGTAGAATAATAATGGGAATTATTATTTCCTTGTCTATTCAACCCTCTTGGCTGTATCCCCACCAGACAAGATTGTTGGTTTTAGGGCGTATATGACCGTTGATTGTTGCTTAGACTTCCTAGTTACCCGTCCTTTGTCAGCATATCTTTGATATTACTCAAAGCCTTGGCTTTTAAGGACATCCTCTCCCTCTATTGACTTGCGGATGGTTTCCTACTGCCCCGAACGGGCAGAGTCAATCAGGGTTACTTCGTTCCCTATAACCATTGGTTGAACCCTTAGGATGATACTGTCCACAACAGAGTAACGGGAATGCCTTACTGATAGTGGTATGAGCTATCAGCCCCAACTCTGTTAACTTTTGTTTCGAGCCTGTCAGCCTTTTGGCTCGTGGGTGTTGACGATGGTTAATTCGTATCTTCGCCCCAGGGCTATCCATAGGTTCTGGCTCAACGGGTTTCTGATTTAGGCTATCAGATACCGCTTTTTTTTCCTCGCTCACTACCTCAGATGTACCAAGTCTAAAGCAGCAGGAAATGCCGTCACTCTAGGCATCTAGAGGACAGGACTAAGGTTATTACTAACCCGCACCTGTAGGGTTATAAAGTTATCAAGGTACTACATTTACCAAGCGGCTAATCCTCTAAACGTCTTACTGTCTAGTTTCTAGCCAACGAATCGCACCACACCCCACACCCTACACCCCGTCAGTTCATTTCCTTAACCCAAACTGACGCTAACCCTGTTACAATACAGATAACTAACCAAATTTGAATTAAAAACTATGCGACTTAAGCGATGGGAGTCCCCCCGCCGTCAGGGACGTAACGACAAAGGCAAGGGTGGTTCGGCCCGACAGCGACAACTGAAAAAACAATTTAAAATGCTGTCGAAAAAACTGAAAGGGGGAGAGAGTAACATCTCTCCTCTTTTTTTGTCCCCAGCAATCTCCTCTGAAAAATCTTCCTCTGGGAAACTCTCAGTCTCCTGAAACAGTCCCAGACTTGAGCCACTTTCAGATTAGGAAAAAAAATGAAGCGTACACTTGCCGTCATGACGATGACAGTAGCTTTAACCCTCACCAGTAACCATTCTAGCCTTGCGGGAGCAATCTTCGATCGCATTCAAAAAACTGGGGTAATTACTGCGGGCGCTCGTAAAGATGCTATTCCCTTTGGTTTTGTCAACTCCCAGGGCAAGTGGGTGGGTTACAGCCTTGATATGTTAGAGTTAATTCGCAAGGAAACCGAACGGAAGTTAGGAAAACCAATTAAGTTAAAAATTGTTGAGATTACTCCCCAAAATCGCTTTGAAAAGTTGAAAACAGGGGTTATAGATATAGAATGTGGCTCCACTACTTTTACTTGGAAAAGAGAAAATGAAGTGGATTTTTCTGTTAGTTACTTTGCCGGTGGTACTCAATTGCTCACCCGCAAAGGTAGTAATCTCGATGACATCGGTAGCCTGGCAGGCAGACGCATTGGAGTAATTGCCAATACTACTAATGAAGCAGTAATTAAAACTCAACAACCCGCCGCTATTTTGGTCAAAGTTAAAAATCGTGGCGAGGGTTTACAAAAACTAGAAGCGGGAGAAATTGATGGTTTTGCCAGTGATGGCATTACCCTGGAAGGTTTAAGGAAAAGCGCTAAAAATCCCAATAATTTAGCCATAGTTCCCTCCTATCCCTACGCCTACGAATCCTATGCCTGTACTTTACCCGAAAATGATTCTAAATGGCGCGATACAGTGAATTATACCCTATTAAAATTCATGGAAGGGATCGTTAGTGACCAACAACAAGCGGTGACAATTTATGAACGTTGGTTTGGTGAAGAGGGTGTTGTTCCCTATTCCAGAGAAACTATTAATGATTATTTTCAAGGCATTGTCAACACCTACGAATGGATTCCTTTAACTGTATTTCCCTAAAATTAAGACCTTTTTAGGGAAAGGTTCAAAAAGGCACTCTTGCAAGTGGGAATAATTATGAATGGGGAAGTGGGAAGTGGGGAGGTGGGTTTTTAAAGGAGGAAGGAAAATTTATTGTAATTTCTCAATGATACTGATAATGATTCTCTTTAGCTGGGGGAGATTGTTTTGAATCACTTTCCAGACGACTTTTTCATCAATTGCCCAATATTCATGTCATGAACTAATTTATCCCGCATACCTGCGATGTTTTTCCAAGGAATATTGGGATAATTAACTCTCACTTCATCAGGAATATTTTTGACTGCTTCCCCGATTATTTCAATTAATTTTACTGCCGAAAGAAATATTTCTATCTTAGTTGGAAATTCTGCAAAGCTTAGATCCTGAGTCATCTTTTCTCGTTGACAAATTGCCTCTAGAATGTCTTGCAAGAAATCTCTAAATTCCCGTTGCGTCATACATAAATAACCTCGGATAAAATTCTTTCTCTCCTTCTTCCTTTTAATCCATTTTTACTGATAACATCCGCTTTTACCTTAAGTAAATCACTTAAATAATATTCCAGATCTACTAAATCTAGTAAACTAGGCGGTTCTGTATAATCTATCAGAATATTAACTTCACTATTTTCCTGCACTTCTCCTTTTACATAATCTCCAAAAATACCTAATTCACTGACATGATACTTTTCTTTTACTAAGGACTTAACTTGACCCAAAATCGCTTTAATTTCTTCTAAATTTTTCATGATGCTTACCTTCTAAGATAACGGAAAAGACTTCTACCCTACTGATCAAAATGTTATTTCCTGTATCTGTATTGTAGCAGATATCGGATGAAAGGATAAACCATACTCCTTGAAATCATGGGAATTGAGAGAGTTAGGCCAAAAATACCCCCTCAATTGACTGAATTAAGGGGGCATTTGTCGCAGATATTTATCAAGAAATTCCTCTGATGTTAAACAATCAAAATCAGCAATAATTTTGATTAATTCTCGATTTTCAGACAAAAAGATTTCTGCCGCACCATATTTGGCAGTTAGATAGATAAAAACATCTTCAGAAGGCACTAATTTTTCTGCAATTATCTGACTTGCTTCTGCTTTCATTGCAATCGTTTCTGGTATACATAAGCAATTAAGATTCTGCCAGATTTGATCTACTATTTTGGCTGCTTTTGCCAACTCGTAAAATTTGGTTAATGAGTTCCTGGGAAATAATAACTTTGATTGAAGATTGATTATTGGGGGTATAATATCCTAACCATGTAAGAATTCGCTCTTGTGGTGAGAGGGGTTTTAATTGACCAATAATATAAATATTTGCATCTAAAAAAATTCTCCTCATTCATACCGCTCCTGAAATAGTTCTTGCTTCACTTTACGAATAAGCTCTAAAATCTGTTCATCAGTGTCGATACCTGCTTCTTTAAATGCAGCTTGCATCTTAGTACGAGCTTGTTCAAATTCTACTTGTTCATTTTGATCGGGAACAATAATAACAACTTCAATCTCTGTGTCTGTTGGCAAATCTTGATGGGGTTGCTCGATAATTAATTGTCCATCTTTGATTTTGGCTTTAGTCTGAATAAATTGCATTTTTGATTTTTCCTCAGACTCAATCTGGTTTATTATATCTATCTTATCATTTTCGAGCGACTAATGTGTAAGAGGAAGATATATAAAAAAACAAAACCACCTCAACTGACTGAATTAAGGGGCGATCGCAAGTTTTTTATTAATGTTTTTTAGGAGACTTTTGTGGTTTCCTTTTCTGAGGGTTTGGAGGGTTTTAGTTGGCACTTGAGGGTTATCTCCATACTTTCACCCGCATTATATCAAAATGATAATCATAGCTCCAAACAGGTAGATCTAATTCGATTGAGATGATAGCAGTCAAAGCATCAACAATAGTAATAGTTTGATCAGGAAATTGTTTAGCTTTTGCTATGGCTGCGAAATACTGATCTTCTGTCGGATTGATCAGATTAGCAGATTCTAAGCAATTTTGTGTGAAATGAGTGGCTTGTTCAAATCCTAATCTATATAGAGGCAAGCTGTAAATTCGGCTAAAACAGCGTCATGATTGATGGATGTGTCAGTATAGCCACTTCCTTTGGGTGCGGGAGATAAGTGAAAAGATTTTTTCGGTTTGGATAAATAGCCTTTCGCTATTAAAAATGATTCTATAGCCGTTTGTACTGTATCAGAAGAAGATACCTTATGCTCTTGATTGTAGGCGGCTAGAGCATTAATTATGGTGGTGGGTAGCTCAATCGTCACCTGTTGCATAACCAAAATCCTCTTGATTTAATCATGTCCCTATTATACAATAAACCCCCTCAACTGACTGAATGAAGGGGCATTTATCGTATTTTGTCAGCAATTTAGCCTACTTTTGTGGTTTCGTTTTCTGATGTTTTGGAGGATTTTAGTTTGCGTTTCAGGGTTGAAGCTGCGCCTAATGCACCAAAGGAGCCAATAGCTAAAAGTCCAGCGGTTGAGGAGGGTTCAGGAACAATTTGTATAGCCCCTTTGCAGCTACCGGGGCAACCGCCATAGTCATAGCCTGGCCCCGGCCGCTTGAAGGTGCTATCAAAATCCGGCCGGGTGAATACTTGATAATCTTCATTTTCAGTACCCCCTACATGGAAAGCTAGACCTCCAAAAGAAAAGTTACCAGCTTTATACCCTGCTGGAAGCACTCCTGGAGCAAAGCCACCATTGGGATTGTAAAGGTTATCCGTCGGCGAGTGGGGAATCTGGTCTATGGTTGGAACACCATCGACAGGTGCATTAAAAACGCCAGAGCCTGCGGGAAGTATATTAGCAATAGGGTTAGTGATGCCTTTTTCAGTAACTGTTCCCGTCACGTCAAGGATTTTGTAGCCTGTAAAGGTATATTTTGGAGAAGTTAAACCACTGGTTGGATCAGTGTAAGCGGGTACATCAGTCACAGTAGTCAGCGTGTCCTCCGTAGTCAGATTCAGTTTAAATAAATCACCGTCCGAAGTTAAAAAGTCGAACTTGAAGCTAAGTTGAGCAGCAGGAGGAGCAGCGTGAGCAGGACTTGTAGATAGTCCGATTAGTGCAGTGGTTACAGCCGCTCCAAGAATCGCGGCTGAGATGCTGTTTTTCATTTTTTTTCTTCTCAATAGTGCGGTTATCCCCTCCCAGCTAGGTTAGGCAACACCCCAACCCAACACCAAAGGGAGACAACGGGATTATACACATTCCCCCCCCCACAACTGTATTAAAATATACAATTTAATAAATCTTTACATTCCTCTCCCTAGCTTAGGGATTCACAGGGGAAGGAGTCCCAGGTGTTTTCCCCTGTTTTACCCCTTCTCAAGCGACCTATTGCCTTCCGTGAGGGATTGTGGCGCGGTATGTCGGATTGGCTGCTTAATTATTGGGAATTAATGAAATCTTGAGGATGAACGATGGTAATATTGGGAATAGGGATAAAGTCATCAGGATTAAAGGTTAATAAATGGGTAATGTTAGAAGCTTTCATGACAGCAAGAAGCCTAATATCATGAGTGCGTTTTCCTTTAATGTTGTAGATGGTGACTAATTGAAACCAAAGGGGAAAAATATCCGGCGTTTCTGCAATTAATGTAAAGTTATCTAATAAATCATTGACATAATTTGTAGCTTGTGCTGGAGTCCAACCTAAACCATTAACATCAAGGGGTCGGGTTGCAACTACCCAAAATTCAATTAAAACTTGAGGAATAATAACACATTCATTAGCTGTTTCGACGATTTGAGTAATTACATTATTAGCAAGAGAATAAGTTGCTGAAGACGTATCAGCCGCCCGAAGCAAAATGTTAGTATCCAGTAAATATTGAGTCATTAGTCTTCATACATAGTGTCACGGTGTAAAGCTTCATCAGGTAAATTCGCACTTGTTTTAGGAAGTTTAGCGATTACTTTCTGCCATTTTTGAGCTTTTTCCTGGGGAGTGAGACTATAATCTGGGGAAGGGAGGGAAATTCTTGAGGTGAGAGATTCGGTGAAGGATAACACTTCTTGTTGTTTTTCTAAGGGAAGTTTTCTTAGGTTTTTAATGATAACTTGTTCAATGTTCATTTGACTTAGACTAATAGGCAACCATATCAATCATATCTCATGCCGCAATTTCTCTATATTTAATAAATCTTTACATTCCTCTCCCTAACTAGCGATTAAGATTTTGGGTCTTTTTGATTGTACCGATAGCGATCGCTCCGCTCGCCGCTAGGTCAGGCAACAGCCCAACCCAACGCCAAAGGCGGATGGCAACAGCTTACAGAATACCTATTCCCTAGGGAATCTATCTTTAGAATGATTTGAAATATGCTAAGTTGAGATACGATGTCACGATCGCATCTAGCCAGTACCATGAGTGAAATTAGCATCGGGGGAAAAGTCCGTCTGATTGCCATTCCCCCTTACCTGAAAACCGCCGATCCCATGCCTATGTTACGGCCGCCGGAGCTACTCAATATCGACGATATCGGCACGGTTATCGATCGCCGGCCGGGGGGTTATTGGGGTGTAAAATTCGATCGAGGCTCATTTCTGCTCGATAGCAAATATTTAGAAGCCATTTAAACCCGTTAAGTGCATCGCAGTCAAGACAACTTTTAACCAAGGTAAAACTATCGGTCATTGGCTGCCAGAAACTGCCTGCTTGGATGATTAAATCTCTGAAAAAAAAATTATACCCAGTAAATCAGTCTAGTTATATCCAAGTGATCGGTAATCCAGAATAATAATAACCTAAATTTATGGAACTATGCTCTGTTTCCCAATCTAACACCTGTTCCACACGCTGATAAATTGCCGCAGCTTCCTCACTAGAATTGCCGATACAAGTTAACCCTAATTTACCAAATTCCGACAGCGCACCCATGAGATGAAAAACTGTTCCTGTTTTACTGCTACTATCAAAATGCAAGTGATGTTTAGCAATAATATCCATTAAATCATCGGGAAGTAAACCTTTGTATTGGGTTTTGTGGAGATTATCGGAGGCAATATAATACTTTTCCTGGTGAGGTTGACTGAAAAATAATCCAGTTTCTCGATCGTATTTACCATTAGTTAAAAGTTTCAAAGTCATAAAAGGATGGGTGGTTCCTCCTTTTCGCAGATTAATTTCGATCGCCTGTAAATCCCAGACTAAAGTTTCTGGATTTTTCACAGCGACGAAATCAACTCCATAGCGTTCAATTGCCCCCTTGGCTGCCAGAATTTCCCCTATTTTTAGGCCTAATTCCTGTAATTGTAGGCGATAATTTTCATCGGCAGGAAAATGACAACCTAGATAAATTTGACCATCGGGACCGCCTAAAATTTGATCGTGAGTGGAAAGAATATTCACTTCTCCCGTGGGTGTAATATAACCCTGCACACTCGGCGATCGCTTTTCTTCTCCTTCAATAAAAGCTTCGACAATTGCCCCTAATTCAGCAATTCTGCCGGAAAAACTGTCCCAATTTTCATCCCTTGCTTGAAAACTCATTTTCTCTAATTGTTTGGCCAAGAGATTCATTTTCTCGCTTAAATCTAGGCTGTTACTATCAACAATTTCCGCTAAAGGACGTAAATCTAAAACTGCATTTCCTTCTCCCGATAACCCCTCATTTAACTTAACTACCATGCGTTTTAGTTGCGGTTGACGGGACCACAAACTAGCGGCTTCGTATAACAAATCCTTGACCGTATTTACCTGTAAACTACCGTCAGGATGGGGAATATTGCCTTGACCAAAAATCTCGCGACTGCCACTTTTAGAACCCCAATACAATAAGTCTGGACTACAGGCAAATAAAGGAATATCTAATTGTAAAGACAATTCTCGCTCTAAATTAGTAGAATTAAAACAAACCATGTAGGCACGATCTCGACGCAACGCTTGCCGGATTCTTGCTACTAAGCGCGGTCTTTCCAGAATTTTTTGGGTTAAAGGTTGAAAAGAGTTATCGTGAGTTGTCAGTAATAACAGACGATTATTAGCATGGGAAAAAGGAATCCCAGGCAACAATTGCAGGTAATAATCAATCACCATCCGCGCCAGTGGCTGCGCTGTTACATAGATTAAACGAGTTTTCGGGTGTCGCAACCGAATCAGAGAAAATAATAATCTTTCTTCGTAATGTAAAAAACCCGCTACTTTTTGACCGACTCTCTGATCGATACTAAAAGAAGGGACAACTAGGATATCATAATCCCATTCATCCGATTCGGGAACGTTTTCTCCCTGCCAAATCTCTTTTAATTTTTCTTGTAATTCTTGATACCGCAGACGCTTTCCTAGCATCAAATCTCTATCTAACAGCATGGTTTGTCCCACCTCTGTGGTTGCAGACACCTGTATCTTATCGATTTTTAGAGCCTGTCGTCTCCAGTGCCTTTCTTTTCTTAATATTCCCCCAGTCCCTCCGATCGTTGCCCTTAAAAAGGGATACAGTGGACTCTGTATCCCCTTTAATCACCTGAGATTGCCTTTAACCTAGCGGGTGGAATAAGAGATCGGGATAAAAGCGATTAAATTCGATTAAAATCCCGGCGGTGAAAGTCAGCAGCGCCATAATTAACACGGGTGCGGACGAGAGAAATTTAGTAAGTCCTTCCATCTGAGTTCTCCTAGGGAATAAAAAGTCAAGGGTTTGACACAAAAATTAACGAGGGGAAACGGTAATTTCCGAATCCTTAACGGTTAATTTACCGGAAGTGGCTTCTTGTAAAGCCGCCAAGGGCCAGAGAAAACCCGTTAACATTTTGCTGAGAGCGAGGGGAACATCGATGATGATTTCCTTCATTTCGGCATCTTTGCTGTCGCGCACGGCGATTAAATAGGCCCGACCAACCCAACCGATCCAACCGGTAATGTACAGGAATAGGATGCTAGGGATAAAGAAATCGCCCATGTGATCCCAACGACCATCAACAATTAGGTGAGGATAGCCTTCAGGTCCACAGAGAGCTTGGGAGTAGGTTTGAGCGCGTTTGGCTCCCGATTCGGGGTCAGGAGTGGTGTTGCGGAAACTCTTCGCTTTTTGTAGGAAAGCGGGATTTTCGCTACAAGGGGTCAGATTAGACAAATCAGCCGACGCTGGAGCGGCAAAGGTGAACCAGAGAGATAGCACCAGGGCCAGAGCGAACAATTTTCGCATAAATTGTTTCCTTTTGTTACGAAATATGAAGTTCTTTGTTCAAAAAGCGAACAATTTGATCGTACACGGAAAAAATCTTACTCCGATGAGGGATACGAGTAAAGTTTCTATTACAAAACTATACGCAAAGCTTCAGACCCCGGTGATATGAACCACCACTTGTCTTTGGTGACGACTCTGACGGTGTTCCCAGAGATAGATACCTTGCCAGATGCCTAAAACTAATTTACCCCTAGCGATCGGGATTTGTTCCGATGTCCGGGTTAGCACCGAGCGAATGTGAGCGGGCATATCGTCTGGCCCTTCGGTAGAGTGATAGTAGAGACTGCTATCTTCCGGCACTAACTTGGCGAAGAAATTGGCCAAATCGGTGAGAACATCGGGATCGGCATTTTCTTGGATCAGCAAAGAAGCGGAGGTGTGACAGACAAATATACTGCATAATCCCGTCGTTATGCCCGATTCAGCCACGATCGCTTCTATGGGGGCAGTCAGACGATGGAAATTCTTGGGACTGGTGGTAATCGTCAGGGATTTTTGATATTGACGCATGGGAACCGAATCAGGGAGAAATGGGTGTAGGGGGGATTGTCCTGGATAGCAAAGGTTGTCCCGCTTGTAAGAGATCATGAAGGTTCACCACTGCCCCGATAACAGCGATCGCTGGGGACTCAAAGCCGGTGGCTTCGATCTGGTCCATAATCGTAGTGAAAGTACCGATTAACTGCTGTTGCTGCGGTGTTGTTCCCCAGCGAATCAGGGCGATCGGTGTTTCTGGACTTCTGCCAGCCTTGGTTAACTCGCCGATAATATAGGGTAAATTATGCACACCCATGTAAACGACAATTGTTTCCGCACCATGGGCGATCGCTGACCAGTTAACTTGAGGACGATATTTACCCGCCATCTCGTGGCCGGTGACGAAGGTAACGGAAGAACTATAATCGCGATGGGTGAGGGGAATACCGGCGTAGGCAGGCACGGCAATTCCTGAAGTGATCCCCGGCACGATCTCGACGCTAATTCCAGCCGCGATCAGATCGAGCATTTCTTCACCCCCGCGACCGAAAACAAAGGGATCGCCCCCTTTGAGACGAACAACCACGGCATTAGTCCGGGCCTTATCGATCAGTAAAGCGGTGATTTCCTCCTGTACCAGAGAATGACGACCGCGACGCTTACCCGCATGGATTTGTTCGGCCCGGGGGTTAATCATGGCTAGAATCGAGGGGCTAACTAGGGCATCATAGAGGACAACATCGGCATTTTCTAGGAGAACTTTCGCTTTTAAGGTCAACAAACCGGGATCTCCGGGACCCGCACCAACGAGATAGACCTTACCGCAACTTTCTGATTGATTCATAGATACTGGGGAGAAAATTCTTGCTTCGATCGAATGCGCTTGATCCCTACTTTATTGTGACTGGGGCAAAATTTGGTATTTTTGACTACAGTTACTCGGCGATCATGCGCTTTCTTCATGAAGAATTATGATCTTAACATTACTTAACCTTTTATCTAGCGATCGCTCTGATCCTAAATCCCGTTTAACAGGTATGGGGGAGTGGAAAGTGGGGAAAAGGGAGCGGGTTTTTCCAGTGGGATTGGGAGTTAATCATGCTATTAAAAACCGATTCAGTATAACGGTGAAGTTAGGCAATTGGTACGACTTGGAGGCGTAACCCAAGTGATTGTAAGACCTTAAGAACTGTGGCAAACTCTGGATTGCCTTCGATTGACAAAGCTTTATAGAGACTTTCACGCCCCAACCCTGTTTCACGGGCAATATGTGTCATCCCTTTAGATCGAGCAATATCACCTAATGCTGCTACCACTAAGCTTGGATCGCCATCTTCAAGAGCTGCTTCAAGATATGCAGCTATATCTTCTTTTGTTTCGAGATGTTCTGCCGCATCCCAAGGATAGGTTTGGATAGTAGCCATGAAAATCTCCTATAAGTCTTGTGCTAAATTTAATGCTGTTTTGATGTCCCGTTCTTGAGTTTGCTTATCTCCTCCTGCCAAGAGGATGATCAAGGTCTCGCCTCGCTGAATGAAATACACCCGATAGCCTGGGCCATAATCGATCCGCAGTTCCGATACACCTTTTCCTACTGGTTTAACATCGCCTGGATTGCCCATAGACAGGCGACGAACACGAATGTCTATACGTGCTTTTGCTTGGTGATCCCGCAAATTGCTAAACCACTGAGAGTAGGTTTCGGTCTGGCGAATTTCAATCATGCCTTAAGTGTATCCTATGGGATACAGAAGGACAACCAATAAAAATAAGGTGCGTTACATTTCATTAACGCACCCTACAAGATCGGCGATCGCAATAATCAATGTGCATGGTGCGTTCCCCAAAAATCGATCGCTGGAGCGGTAGAAGTTGCCTTAGGGAACGCACCCTACAAGATCAGCGTGCTGCTACGCAGTGCCTTCGGCATCGCACTTAATTAAGGATAAAAACTAGGCTTTAGCTTTTAAAGGAAATCTCTCAGGATTTTTAATAATTTCTTTGCTTAAATCTACATCTAAATCTGGCCAATAAAAATGATTAGGAAAAGGCTCTTGTATATTTAAAATTTTTCTAATAGGGACATCTTGAAACTAGGGAAAATCTTGATAAGAAATAAACATTTCTTCATTGTTTGCCAGAATCCATATTCCATGGAAAGAAATATGAGTTACTTCAGCTTGAGAAGTGTTTTGTCCAAGCATTTCTAAGTTCATTTTGTCGTTCCTCAATAATAGTTTCTATCGCTTGAAGATGATTTATGCTTACCCTTTGTTTATTATAGCAAATATTCAGTTAAAAATACAAGAGGGAGAAGTAAGAGCATAAAAATCCCCCTCAACTGGTCTAAAATTAAGGGAGAATGAGTTATATAAAAAAGGCAATTTAACCGACGTTACTGGGTTCTTTTTCGGTTGAATGAGAGCGTTTTACTTTGCGTTTTAAGGTTGCACCTGCACCAAGTATTCCCAGGGAAAGGAGACTTAGGGTTGAGGTGGGTTCGGGGATTGCCTGACAGTCTGGTATTACATTGTTCTGAAGCAGTTTAGGTCTAATGATCAAATTACAAGTGTTAGTTTCATTAGTATTAGTGTTCTTTTGAAACCAAAAATTGCTGTTGAAAAATTTTACTCCGGCAAACGGACCACTTAAAACTGTACCACCACCAAAAAGAATAGTACGACTACTCACGGTTAAGATCGGTGTTGTAATAGTTTGAGGTGAGGTGGCATCTAATCTTCCATTTGTTGATTGAGGCGTTCCTCCAGGTTGGGTTATAGTTCCATTAAAATAAGCTTCCCAAACAACATCCCCTAAAACAGTTGAAACCTCTAGAGTTTCTGTAATATTTCCCGATTCACTGATAACTATTTTTATTGGGTCTGCACCTATTGACTGTTGCAATGGAAATGTTGCTAATAATTCTAAATAGGCACTTGCTGTCCCTGCGTCAAAATCGTAATCAAAATAACTATTACCACTTGGGTCAAGTGCAAAGCTTATTTCACCTGTCTCCTCTAGTCCGTTTCCGAGATTTACAAGTACACTGGAAGTAGTGCCTGTGAGTGTAGTAAAATTTTCTCTAAGCTTTCCATACAAAGCTAGTTGGTCATTGTTCCCAATTAGGGTTAAAGCATAACTAGGGACTGTAGTTATCCCTATAAGCAAAACTGTATACGCTGAAACTGTTGCAACTCGCCGATTTATCGATCTTTTCTTCACTTTAGAGATAGCCATGTTAAACAAATTAAACCGAGATAAACTTTACTCATAAAATAAACATCCAAAACTTTTCTGTCAAGGCTTTTAAAGTTATATAAAGCTATATAAAGCAGTATTAAGACAAATAACTTAAATCTAAAAATAATATTAAATTGACCGTACACCTGATAATGTCATATAATGTCAGGTAAAAGCTTATTAATCTTGATTCTGTGTTTAACAATGAACAATTTTGATATTCACTCTTTAATTACAACTGTTGATAATCTCATCTTCTCCTATACAGGAGAGAATTTAGATGATGTTCAGTCTGAAATCGTAGAAGGGGTGATTAATCACCAAAAATACACAGAAATCGCTAAAAGTCATCATCGTTCCGAGAAATATGTCAAGGATGTAGCCGGTAAGCTATGGAAAACCTTATCGGAAATTCTAGGAGAAGAAGTTAATAAAGCTAATCTTAGGTCTAGTCTGCGAAGATATTATTATAATGTCGCTAACAATAATGTCGTTAACGGTGTCCAAATTAATAAAGGTCATATCTGTAATCAACTACCAGAAAATCAGTTACAAAAATCTAATCTTGCTGAAGAATATAAACTCGAAATCGCCACAGAATTGAGGAAAGAAGGCTTAACCGTCGAACAAATTGCTAGAGTGTTAAAACTTCCCTTAGAATTAGTTAAAGAGCAACTTGAAAAACCTAAGCAACCTAATTAATGGTGGTATTTGGCACTGGCAGAGCATTTCTAAGTTCAATAATAATTTCTATTTTAATAAACTTCATCATGAGAGCCAATATCAACGAGACAACCATTAAGGTTACAATGAAGGAATCAGATTTCAGGAAATAGCCATGAAACGAGATGAGGTACTAACAATTCTCGCGAAACACCGAGAACAATTAGAAAAACTAGGGGTAAAATCTCTGTCTCTATTTGGTTCAGTAGCAAGGGATGAAGCACGTTTTGACAGTGATGTAGATTTATTGGTAGAATTTAGTAAAGCGGTAGGGTTATTTGAGTTTATCGAGGTACGACTTTACTTAGAAGATATATTAGGATGTTCTGTTGATTTAGGTACTCAAGATTCTTTAAAAGAACATTTACGACAACCTGTATTAAAGGATGTGATTAATGCCTTTTAGAGATTGGCAACTTCGTCTTCAAGATATTATTGAATCCATTGATGAAATCTTGGAATGGACGGCTAATATGACCTTTGAAGATTTTAGCTCAAATCGAGTGACTCTTAAAGCAGTTCTTTATAATTTAGGAATTATTGGTGAGGCTCTAGAAATATTCCTAGTGAGGTACAATTGCGTTATTCTCAAATTCCTTGGCGTTTAATGGGAGATATGCGAAATGTCATTTTTCATGAATATTTTCGGGTAGAATTGGCAATTGCTTGGCGGACGATTGAAAATAATCTAACTCCATTGCGTTCACAATTACAGGAAATTTTAGAAAATGAAGCCGAAAATTAATCTATAAAAATCCCCCTCAACTTATTCAATTAAGGGGGAATGAGTTATATAAAAAAGGCAATTTAACCGACGTTACTGGGTTCTTTTTCGAGGGAATGAGAGCGTTTTAAAGCTATATAAAGCAGTATTAAGAAAAATAACTTAAATCTAAAAATAATATTAAATTGACCGTACAACTGATAATGTCATATAATGTCAGGTAAAAGCTTATTAATCTGGATTCTGTGTTTAACAATGAACAATTTTGATATTCACTCTTTAATTACAACTGTTGATAATCTCATCTTCTCCTATACAGGAGAAAATTTAGATGATGTTCAGTCTGAAATCTTAGAAGGGGTGATTAATCACCAAAAATACACAGAAATCGCTAAAAATCATCATCGTTCCGAGAAATATGTCAAGGATGTAGCCGGTAAGCTATGGAAAACCTTATCGGAAATTTTAGGAGAAGAAATTAATAAAGCTAATCTTAGGTCTAGTCTGCGAAGATATTATTATAATGTCTCTCATAACTTTAATGTAATAAATCCCGTACAAATTAATAAAGGTCATATCTGTAATCAACTACCAGAAAATCAATTACAAAAATCTAATCTTGCTGAAGAATCTAAACTCGAAATCGCTACAGAATTGATGAAAGAAGGCTTAACCGTCGAACAAATTGCTAGAGTGTTAAAACTTCCCTTAGAATTAGTTAAAGAGCAACTTGAAAAACCTAAGCAACCTAATTAGAAGTTAGGTTGACAGTGGTAGAGGGTGTTAAGCTATCGTTACAGCAGTTATCTCAATAAGTAGGTGGGTGGAATTAAATATAAGATGAACGTAGGTTGGGTTGAAGCATGAAACCCAACGCCGGTTCATGTTACGCTACCGCTAACCCATCCTACAAATAATTGTGCCTCCCTACTTATACCAAATCCGGTTATTAAAAACTGATTATTTATTCTCCCTTTTGCATGAGTGTCTCTTGCATGAGTGCCTCTCCTGATATGTAGCCTATACTCAACGGATTTAGTATTAGTAGATATGTATGAGGTCAGTTCCGGTTGATGAGAAAGGCTGTAATAGACAAAAATAGTCAAAATATTTATAATAGAAGGTTGGACTAAAATTTTCTGTGACTTGCCCATGTTATTGTCTGGCGCCACCGGTAGCGAACAATTTTTAGGGAGTGAAGCGATCGCCACTTACGCCACAGCTAAGGCCGTGATCCTGCCGATTCCCTACGAGGCCACCACCACCTATCGCAAGGGTTGTGAAACTGGACCGGCGGCGGTGATTACCGCTTCCCAACAATTGGAAGCCTATGACGAGGAACTTAAGAGGGAAACCTGTTTAGAAGTGGGCATCTATACCCATGATGCGATCGCCGATACCCGTCAGCAACCGCAATTGTCCGCCGAGGAGATGTTAGCCGTCACCACAGCTACAGTTTCGCGTTTAATTGCCGATGATAAATTTGTCGTCGCCGTCGGGGGTGAACAGG
The DNA here is from genome assembly GCF_000010625.1 of Microcystis aeruginosa NIES-843. Classification (NCBI taxonomy): domain Bacteria; kingdom Bacillati; phylum Cyanobacteriota; class Cyanophyceae; order Chroococcales; family Microcystaceae; genus Microcystis; species Microcystis aeruginosa. The sequence goes on along the minus strand of NC_010296.1, from coordinate 4,336,718 downwards.
CTATCACCACGGGAGTAGTATAAGCTTACCAACGGGCTTGATCGGAACCTTTTACGGTGGTTCAAATTGATGCCCATGGCGATATGCGTTTTGAGTACGAAGGCTCCCACCATAACCACGCCTGTGTGATGCGTCGGGTGTTAGAAATGGGTTTACCGACCTTACCCGTGGGAATTCGGGCTATTTGTCGAGAAGAAGCCGAATTAATCGCTAAACAGCAGATTCCCGTGATTTGGGATCGAGATATCGCCAGGGATGCGGAGTTATGCTGCTTTCGCCAACACAACTTTCAGGAGCCTCCAACTTCAATCACTTCTCCTGGAGAGACTTTATCTAATACGCTACAGGCATCTGGCATTAGGGGAAGTAAGTCAGAAAGTTTGTTGCTGGTTGCTACAAGAACAATAACTGCCACTCCAGCTTGCTGTAAATTTTGCTGATAACGCAAATTTTGATCTGTAGTGAGGAGAATCGTGAAACCCTCCTGACTCATCAGCCTCAGCAACTCACCGTTCTTTTTCCCTGACCATCCCATCTCAACAACTGTGCATACCTCGTAATCGGCAAGCTCACGCTTTAACGGGCGTGGGGCGCATTCATCAAGCAGGATTCGCATAGGCTGTCAACATTTCCTTTGCTAATTCAAGGGCTGAGATCGCCTGTTCTCGACTGACACTGGGAAAATGGTCTAGAAATACCTCTAATGAATCACCAGCCTCAAGATAATCAAGTAGGGTTCTCATCGGCACACGAGTTCCTACAAAAACAGGGGTTCCCCCTAGAATGTCGGGATCACTGTGAACAACACCGGATATTAATGCCATAACAAATATATCCAACTGGCTACTAGCTTTTACAGTCATTGTATCCTAAAGTCATTTGTCGGCTCTATACAAGGTGAGGCTCAGGCATGGGACACTTCACTTGACTACTCTGCCCACATCTTGCCGCTAGACCCAAACTAACTTTTGGATACGATGCACAGTTGGCATTCATACTAAATCTGGTTATTAAAAACTGATTATTTATTCCCCTTTGCCTTTTGCCTCTTGCCTTTTGCCTCTCCTCATAACTAGCCTGTACTCAACGGATTTAGTATCATACCTTGATTCTGCAACGCCTAGACTTACAACTTCAATCAATGTGCATGGTGCGTTCCCCAAAAATCGATCTGTGGAGCGGTAGAAGTTGCATTAGGGAACGCACCCTACCGATACAATTGCGTTATTCTCAAATTACTTGGCGTTTAATAGTTCAGTTATTCATTTTCTTGAAAAATATCCCCATCGTATTCAATTTTAGCAAATTCGTTTTCTTCTTCTTCAAAAGAGTCTAGCTTCTCTCTAACTTCAGAAAATAAATCCTCCGATTCAGACGATTCTTGTAGTTGCTCATCAATCAAATCTACTCTAGGTAGGATGACATGAAACTCTTTTTTCCATTTAGAAATTAAATGTTCATTCCAGTTAACATCAGGACTAATTTCCTCTTTGGTCTTTTTTATTAGCTCTCTTACACCATCAGAGGTATCAGATAATATTATTTTGACAAGTTCTACACATTTATCGGCTCCAGAACCTTTAGTAAGAATGCTCAGATTTTCATTAGGCTGTACTATGATATTAGACCAGTGTGGTTGGTTTCTTTGAAAAAAACCTTCTTGATCCATTTTCTTAATACTATCTGAGATAGCGCTAAGAGTGGCGGTAATCCGATACTCTTTTCTTATTCTAAGTAAATATCTCGAAACTGCAAAAAAGAGTATTTTTTGTCCCAAAACTGTGTATAAAATACTGGATTGCCGTAACCTTTTTATCGCTGCTTTCTGGCTAGGTTTCAGCTGCGGTTGATCTGGTTGAATCGGCACATCTACCTCTAAATAATTTAGCTGTGATATCCAATCCTTAAATGGTTGAAGTTCGTTAAAAAACCAATTAAGTACAGCTTTTGTGCCTATTTGTGACAAATTAGGATGAGAATCATAGTAATCTTTTAAAGCCATTTGTCGCTCATTAGGTGAATTAAATGATTTTTTTAAAGCTTGCGGGGAGTCTTTTAAAATTTCCATAGTACATTCACTAATTAAATTTAGTGTAGTTAGATAAGGATCTGCTTGATTTAAACTGTTTGTAGAAGACCATTTAACATATTTGTCTTCAAGCACTTTTTCTTCCAAAATTTTTCTGGGAATTAATGCTGATATTTTACTGTCATCTAGCAATAATTGAGTTTGTTTATCAATAGATTTTGCAGTTTTGTTTATAACTGTAAAAATATTACGAGTCGCTTTGATAATATCATCTCTAATAGTTTCGCTTGCATTGCTATAGCCTACCCTTCCAAGTTCTCTAAATACTAAGTAAACAACTGGTATATCAAAGGTTTCAGAGCAATCAAAGCTATCTTTTAACTGTTGAGAATTTAATGGTTCTTTGCCTGTGTGAGCATTCCAGTATCTTTTTAGAGAAAGTAATCTATGTTGTCCATCAATGACAATTCTAGCAACGTTTTTGTACAGTTTTAAATTAACCCATTTTTCTACAGTTTTACCTTGACTACTAACTGTAGAAAAATCCCAGAACTCTCGTTGCTCATTTGAGTTTGGCAAAAGGACGACTACAATTGAATTAAAAAACCTAATTCCCCCTTGAGCTAAGTAGGAAAATATTTCTGTTTCCGCTCTTTTTTCATCGAGTTTTCTCTGGACTCTTTCGGAGAAGCTCCAGCTGCCTTGTATCTCGTCAGCAAATCGAATGTTTTCTACTGCATCACTTTGTTCTAAGGTTGTTATAAAGTATCTAACTTCACCAAACTTACCAGTGATTGCTTTATATTCAATAGTTTCTGGAGACTGATTATCTAGTTCCATATTTTAACTCCTTTGAGTATTGAATTTGGGTTGACATAATTGAATTAATAAGCTTTCCAATTGTCTAGAAATATTTTTCGGACAAGGAAAGGAAATAAACAAAAATTCGTTATTCGATCTTGAATTTCCATGTTTTGATAAAAAACCATCCTCTCTTTCCAAGTGTTGAAGAAATCTCATTCTTAAATTGTTTGCCGTGCCAATATATTCTGGATGCTGTAAAATGCTACATGAAATTAGAAACTCTTTCAGAATTCTTCGCTCCTTTGGTTGAGAAATTTCTTGAAGAAAATATTCCATATTCTGAGATAAACTAACTGGCTCTCCACAGATATCTATGGTAAATTTGCTTCTATCATTATTCTCAGAAAATTTTGTTTTAAACACTGTATTTTGCAAGCGAGTCTTGATATTACCACACAAATCATGCTCAGAAAAATCAAACGCATGATAGAAAGCGTAAACACCCGATGACTCCGGGAGATAATCTGCAGCAGATCTAGTAGCTGTTACCACAGTAAATTTTTTGAAAAAATTGTCGTGAACTGTTTCTTCCATGATGATATGCTGAGACTCAGAATTAGCCCATTCCCGCTTTTGAACTTGTAATCTCTCCGTGCAATTATATCATTCCCAAATGAAACCCTTCAATAACATAATGTAAAGAAGATTCGGATCTTCTCGACTTTGTGTGATAATTTTTGCTTATGAAATCGTGAAATACTTATCAGGCAAGACTTTTAGGACTATGGCTCTTCGGTAATTGTTATGCAATGGACGGGGGTTATAAGGGATGGAACCCTTATATAGAAAGGCGTTTAGCGATTTTTGTCAATTGTTTTTGATCTAAAGCGAACTCATCAATTAAGTCTTTTGCCAGATAAGGATTTAGTCAATTTATGCCCCCCTATCGAACCATACCAAGTAACGAAGAGCCAGGACTATTTTGCGGCATAGACTATCAGTATAGACCTCGTTTCCACACAGAAACCAGAAGAGTCAAGATTCCTGTTTAATGTCAGATAGTTATCCCTAATGAGTAATTCAAATGGTTCTTCGGTTTGTGTTATGCAATGGACGGGAGTTATAAGGGGTGAAACCCTTATATAGAAAGACATGGCTGCGATTTTTGCCAATTGTTTTCAATCTAGAACGAGCTAATCAATTAAGTCCCTTGCCAGATAAGGATTTAGCCGATTTCTGCCCCCTGATCGAACCATACCAAGTAACGAAGAACCATTCAAATATACTAAAAATGTCAAGTATTTGAAGCTATGCAGAGAGAATTGACAAGGATTAAAGGCAGTTCAAGAGTTTTTAAACTACCATCGCAGTCATAATATAAAGTAAATTTACTCATGGCTTCCAATTTAGCGATCGCTAATCTCTACTTATATTTTCAATTAAGATCTGAACTTCCCCCTTGACAAAAGGCCATAACCTGTGCTTTGGGAGGGATTAAGAGAATTTCTGATGCCCTCTTACCTGGTAGAAATCAAGGAAACTCCCCATAAATCTAACTCGGTTTCAGCAAATATGCTCCCTCCCTGTCGATTGATAAATATTACCATAAACACGGGTACACCAAGAAAAGTTAAGGGATGTATCCATTGATGGATCAGGGTTTTTTGCTATTACAGTAGATATGTTTGGGGTCAGTTGAGATAGACAAAAATAGTCAAAATATTTATAATGGAAAGTTGGACTAAAATTTTCTGTGACTTGCCCATGTTATTGTCTTGCGCCACCGGTAGCGAACAATTTTTAGGGAGTGAAGCGATCGCCACTTACGCCACAGCTAAGGCCGTGATCCTGCCGATTCCCTACGAGGCCACCACCACCTATCGCAAGGGTTGTGAAACTGGACCGGCGGCGGTGATTACCGCTTCCCAACAATTGGAAGCCTATGATGAGGAACTTAAGAGGGAAACCTGTTTAGAAGTGGGCATCTATACCCATGATGCGATCGCCGATACCCGTCAACAACCGCAATTGTCCGCCGAGGAGATGTTAGCCGTCACCACAGCTACAGTTTCTCGTTTAATTGCCGATGATAAATTTGTCGTCGCCGTCGGGGGTGAACACGCTATCACTACGGGAGTAGTACAAGCTTACCGACAGGCTTTATCGGAACCTTTTACGGTGGTTCAAATTGATGCCCATGGCGATATGCGTTTTGAGTACGAAGGATCGCACCATAACCACGCCTGTGTGATGCGTCGGGTGTTAGAAATGGGTTTACCGACCTTACCCGTGGGAATTCGGGCTATTTGTCGGGAAGAAGCCGAATTAATTGCTAAACAACAGATTCCCGTGGTTTGGGATCGAGATATCGCCGGTGATCCGAATTGGATCGAAAAAGCGATCGCCAAAATTAGCACCGAGAAGGTATTTTTAACCATAGACGTGGATGGCATAGATCCGGCTTTAATTCCGGGGGTGGGAACACCTGAACCGGGGGGGTTAAGTTGGCATCAAACCCTAGGCTTTCTCCGTCGTCTTTTCCAAACTCATCAGGTGATTGGCTGCGATGTGATGGAATTGGCCCCGATTAGTGATTCGGTGGTCTCGGAATTTACCACTGCCAAGTTAATTTATAAGTTAATTGGCTATCAATTTACTGCCTAGGGGCTTGCCTAATTAGGAGCAATCGTGTTATAATAGCGATCCGTGCGGACGTATAGCTCAGTTGGTTAGAGTACATCGTTGACATCGATGGGGTCACTGGTTCGAATCCAGTTACGTCCATAGTTAATTTTGATAGCTTTCAGCAACGGGCAAAAGCTAAACCTGACAAGCTGGCTTGATGTTCGGTAAATTTACGGTATGTCAGACAAAACGCTCTGTCGTGAGCTAAAAATATCAAGCCCGTGATTTTCTGGCCTTTAGATTATTTTTTTATGATTTTCTAAACATGACTAACAATAAAAATGATAACTATGCTAACTTGCCAGATGAATTACTAGAAGACATTCTGGAAGATGCTCCTAAAATAGCAGAAAAAATCAAGCCACTTTTCAATGAATTACAACAACAAAGAAAAACCCTGCATCAAATCTTAGATGATAATGATTTAATTTGTAGAGTTGACGATTTAGAAAACCCACCTATTCCTTCTGTTGCAGCGGTTGACGGTGGACAAGCTATTGAAAAATCTATTGGTGCTGATACTTTAATTGCAGTTGGTGTTGGTGTTGAAGGATTAGTTAGAGAAGATCAGCGAAAATGGGGTTCAGTTCAATACAAAAATTGGCAAGATGTTCTCCCGCACAGTTCTGAGAGTAATCCTAAAGTGACTAGAGGAGCGATGACAGCTTTAGAATTATTAGTTATTAGTCAAACACCACATGATGTGATTATTGCCGATGGTTCTCATCAAACACCAGTTATCGGAATTAACAGCTTAACCAGTATGTCAACGTTGGATGAACCGCATTTTCAACAAGCTACATGGGATATCATTAATAGGTTTAGCTTGATAGATTCTCTTAAAAAAGCGATGACCAATCCCAATATAGTATATATGGTTAAATATGATTCTTCTCAAGAAATTGGCTTAAGTGTTTTAAAAAACTTTGACCTCAAGCTTGACGATAAAACCAGCATGACATTAATTTTAAATGCCGGTGAATTTACTAAACCGTTACCTGTGGGTCAAACCACAAAAACAGAGCGAGTTTGGAACGATTTATATATTTCAGTTTCAGGTAAATTTGATTTTCAAGGTAAGCGAGACAAGATAAAAGAGGACTTAAACCAAGCTATTATTTTGCCTAAAAGCCGAAAAGTATATTTTACTTATTATAAACCTTATCAATGGTCGCCAGCTTATAGGATAGAAATGAAAGAAAGCTGTGCTAATACAGAAATTGAATTAGCCAAAGTATTAAAAGCTATCAAAGAACAAGTTGTTTCAACAGAGATCAAAGAACCTTATCCTCAATATTTAGCGGATCTGATGGCTAAAAGTATTAGTGATGGTTTAGAAGCGTTAAGAGCCGTGGTACAATATCAATTTAGTGATAACCCTGACTTTCTCCAATTGTTGACCCAATCTTACAGAACTTAATCAATCTTCATCAAATTACAGGAAAAAGACAATGGATTTACTTGACAAACTCAACAATCACTCAGATCAATTTAACATCGGTAGCGTTGGTTCACCGAGTAACACGACAGAAATTATTATAGATATTAATCAAAAAAGTGAGAAAAAGAGAAATTTAGGGCAGTTAGTCTGTCTGGTTCAACCGCAAGATCAAGAAAATTTAGTGGTTATCGGACAAATTAGTGAGATAGAAACTCAAAATCGCTGGCATGAAGATTTAACCTTTAGAGGTATTATTAAGCGTAGAGGTTCACTTCCTCATCTTAGTGAAAAAGCAGATGTGAGAACAGCTAAATTAAACGTTCAGGCTTGTTTTAGTATTGCGCCAGATGGAAAAATCACCGCAGGAACGTTAGGAACTTCCCCGGCAACGGGTACGCCTATTATTTCAGTTCGAGATGAAATTTTAGATAAGCTTTTAGAGCAATACAAAAATCAAATTATTTACTTAGGTAATGCTTATGCTACTGATGTTAAAATGCCTCTTTGGTTAAAACATTTTGATAGAGGAGAAGGAGGAGCAGGAGAAGCTTATCATATCGGAGTTTTTGGAAAAAGTGGCTCTGGTAAGTCTGGTTTAGCCGCTTATATGCTTCTGGGTTATGCTAGACACAAAAATATGGGCATCATTTTCATAGATCCTCAAAATCAATTTGCAAGTGAGACAGATTTGCCCTTTAAACTGCATGACTCGCTCCGAAAGTTAGGTAGAAAAGTTGAAGTTTATCGTTTAACTAATCAAATTAGATTAGGAACTAAAAATAATGCTGTAAATTTATTTTGCTCTCTTTTACTAAAAACAGAGTTTTATAGAAATATTGGAGTTAGAGGTAAAGAAAATCAAGACTATGCTTCTGATGAAGTATCTCGAATTATTAGAGATATTTTATCCCATCAAAAAGTAGAGCTAAAAAATGGTGGTGATGACTTATTATTAAATGTCTTACAGTCATTAATACAAGATAATAATGCTCTACAAAGGATCTATGCTAGTTCTCAGCCAAGACAGCGTTTACAAGATACTCTTAAAGAGCTTATAGATAATGAAAGGGAATTTAAAAGAGTTCAACAAGAAATTTGGCAACCTGTATTAGATTTATTTCTTGAAAATGATAGTCAAGGTAATCATAGAAGCTCATTGTGGCATATTGTTCAAAAATCTGCTAGTGATGAGCAAAAGCCTATTGTATTTTTAGATATTAAGGGTGAGGGTACAACTTTCGCAGATAATGAGGAAATCAAAGCACTGATTCTTAAAGAGATTAGCACAATTTTAAAAGTAGCGGGAGAAAATGCCTTTAAAGAGGATAAAAAATTAAACTGTTTAATTTGTCTTGATGAAGCTCATCGCTTTGTTAAATCCTCTTTTGGTAATGATGATAATAGTGAAATGTCCAACCTAACAAGAACATTTGTAGATGGTGTAAGAACCACAAGAAAATACGGCTTGGGTTATATGTTTATTACTCAAACAATTGCATCTTTACATAAAGAAATTGTCGGTCAATTAAGACTTTACGCTTTTGGATATGGTTTAACTTCTGGTAGTGAATACAGACAAATTGAAGAATTAGTAAGTGATAAACAGGCTTTAAGCTTATACAAATCATTTGTTGACCCTCAAAGTAATAAACAATATCCGTTTATGTTTCTCGGTCCGGTTTCCCCTTTGTCTTTTACGGGTTCTCCTTTATTTGTTCAGATGTTTACAGAATTCAGTCAATTTCAAAATGCTAATAATCTTCAATCCTCGGATGAGTTCCATTTTTAAACATGAAAAAACACCAAAAAGATCACGTTCGAGATCAATTGTTATCAAAGTTATCTGAATATGGAGTTGAATGGGATTTTGACTCTCAAAAGTTAATAGTTGATGATTTACGATTTATGCAAAATCGATTAGCTCAACATACGAACTCAAAAGGTTTAAAATATGAGGAGGAATTTAAAAATTGTTTAGCTAAACCTGAAGAAATAAATATTCTTAAAATCAATCCTTACTTAGAAGTTGTGAACACCCAGAAACAAAGAGAACTTTGGACTTATGCTACTTCTTTTTGGTCAATCCCTGTTACAACTGGTTATGGTAGAAGAATACGTTTTTTAGTTTTTGATGAACAAAATAATAAATTAATTGGTATTTTTGGACTCAGTGATCCAATTATTGGTTTAGGAGTTAGAGATCAGTATATCACTTGGACAAAAGATCAAAAGCTAGAGAGATTATATAATTGTATGACTGCTTATATTTTAGGTGCTGTACCTCCTTATAATCTAGTTCTCAGCAGTAAATTAATTGCTTTATGTTTGATGTTCCCTGAAGTTAGAAAGCACTTCTATGAAAAGTATAACAATAGAGTATCCATTATTTCTGGACAAAATAAACAAGCTGATTTAGTTTATATAGATACTTTAGGAGCATTTGGAAAATCAGCAATATATAACCGTTTAATGAACTGGAAATTTATAGGTTATACAAAAGGTCAAAGCCATTTACATATAACGGCTAACGGAAGTTGGGAATTAATTAAACAAGTCGTTCCAGAAACCATTTTTGATACTTATAAATTTGGTCAAGGTCCAAATTGGAAACTAAGAGTTTTAAAAAAAGGACTAAGAGAACTAGGATTTTCAGAAGATATGCTAAGTATTGGTTGGCAAAGAGGATATTATAGTTGTCCACTAGCTGAGAATTGGCAAGAGTATTTATTAGGAGAATCCAATCAACTACAATGGAAGATTTTAGATCGTAATCAACTGATTAAATACTGGAAAAATCAATGGATTATCCCACGTTTAGATAAATTAGAGGAAAATCTAAGGAAAACGAAAAGTTTAGATTAATCAAACAGATTATATAGCGTTTCTCATACCTGTGTGGCACAGTTAAACCTTTGCTGATTAAGCTTTTCAATATCGATAATGTACCTCTTGCGAACAGGAAACGCTATAATTAGACAGAACTGAATCATTTTAAGTAAACTTTTGTAAAATTCCAGCAGGAAAGGTCATCAAATTTTCGGCTCTTCGGGAATTGTTATGCAAATAATTAACTTAAAATAAAATTCGATGAGAGCGCCTACGCTCAAAAGTAGCTGAAATCCATACAGGGAAGGACTTAAGGCACAAACAGGTTAATACCAAAAGATAGACAATCGAGTTAAGATTTGATATAATAGCCAAAAACGAGATTATTTTACTTATGATACTTGACAAATTTTTGAACCTAGAAGGAACCTGTATTCAAGGCTATCGACACCTAGAAAATATCGGTATAGTTTGACCAGTCGAATCGAAAAATAAAAAAGCAACCTGTCCTCGTTGTGGGTTAGAGAGCGATAAACTCCACCAAAATCATCGACATTTAGTCAAAGATTTACCAATCTCAGGACAACCAGTGTACCTACAGGTTAATCGTCGTCAATTTAAGTGCGGTAATTGTCAGAGACCCTTTAGCGAAGAGTTAGATTTTGTCGCCAAGAAACGAACCTATACGAAAAGACTAGCCGAGAATATACTCGAACAATTAAAAGAAGGAGATATTTTAAATGTTAGCCGAAGAAATAACGTAACGGAAGAAGAGATTCAAAGAATGGTAGAGGACATCGCCGAAGAAATTACAGAGCCAGATTTATCGAAATTAAAAAGGCTAGGAATTGATGAAATCGCTCTAGTCAAAGGACAAAAAAATTACTGTGCGGTTTTAGTAAATTTAGATACGGGAAAACTAATAGCTATTCTAGAGAAGCGAACACAAGAAGAGTTGAGGGAAACGCTTACTGGGTGGGGAAAAGAGGTGTTAGAGCAAATTGAAGAAGTGAGCATAGACCTTTGGTTGCCCTATAAAAATTTGGTGAAAGAATTGATGCCATCGGCCGAGGTAGTCGCCGATAGATTCCATGTAATGAAACAAATTAATCAAGAGTTAGACGAACAGAGAAGAGCGGAAAAAAGAGCCGTAGAAGCGCAGAAAAATAAAAAACAGAAAGCGGAAAAAGAAGCGAAGCTAGAAGTTTTAAAGCGAAGTAAATATAGCCTGTTAAAAAATGAAGAAGATTTAACGGAACCCCAAAAAATTAAACTAGAAGCTATCAAAGAAAAATTCCCAAATTTGAAAAAGATGCAGAAATTAAAGGAAGAATTCAGAAAGATTTATGAAACCTCAAAGAATCCGACAGAGGGACTGCTATCCATCTCGGAATGGTTGGCAAAATCCTCCAGTGTTTTTACCAAGAGTTGTCAAACAATCCGAAACTGGTTTGGAGAAATCATTAGTTATTTCGAGCGAAGGACAACGAATGGGGTGGTCGAGGGAATCAACAATAAACTTAAACTAATAAAACGGAGAGGCTATGGCTTTAGAAACTTTCGGAATTTTTGGGTTAGAAGTATGTTATCTTGGCATCTTGTATGTTGATTTAGCATAAAGGGTAACGAAGAGCCAAATTTTCTGGACTCACTGAAGCGTTATGTTTCCATTGATGAGGAGTAGAGTTTCGTCAACGAGAGAATAGGGGTTTCAGCCTTGCCTACTGCAATCTCATCCTCCTAATTACTGCAAAGTTATGCTTCCAGTCTCATAATCTTCATTTCTGATGATAGGATGAACGATCGAAGCTCTCCAGACAAATCCTATGACTAGCTTACTGCGCGACTTTTGGTATGTGGCCACACCGGCAAATAAACTTAAACCCGGTCAGCTAATGGCCAAAAAAATGCTAGGTGAACCGATTGTTGTTGGCAGGAGAGAGGATGGAGAAGTGTTCGCATTGCGGGATATTTGCCCCCATCGTGGCATTCCGCTGCACCATGGCTGGATTGAAGGGGATGGGGTATACTGTTGCTATCATGGCTGGAAATTTAATACTAGCGATGGCGTTTGTTCTGAAATCCCCTCATTAACTGAACACGATCGCCTTGATATTAGCAGAATTTGTGTCACCAGTTATCCCTGTCGTGAAATACAAGGTCATATCTGGGTGTTTATTCCGGCAGACTCAAAAAGAGAAATTAATCGAGAAAATCTGCCCCCTGTGCCGACTATTGCCGATTTTGGCAAACTTACCCCCAAAGTAGCCGAAACTATCACTTTTGACTGCAATATTGACCATGCAGTGGTGGGATTGATGGATCCGGCCCACGGTCCCTACGTTCATACTTCTTGGTGGTGGCGCAGCGGTCCGCGCCAATTTCGGGTCAAAGAAAAACAATACGAACCTGTTCCCCTCGGTTTTCGTCTTGCCCCCTATGATATGCCAGTAAGTGCGAAACCTTATAAAATTTTGGGTAGTAAAGTATCGATTGAAATTGTTTTTGAATTGCCCTCGGTGCGTACAGAAATACTACGAGGTGATCGCTATTTGGCCTGTGCTTTTACAGCAATTACTCCCATCGATGAAAATCACTGCGAAGTCCATCAAAGTTTATACTATACGATTCCTTGGTTGGCATTTTTAACCCCTCTTTTGCGTTATTTAACTCTACAATTCCTCAAACAGGATCGCGATGTGGTGATTAAACAACAGGAAGGACTTAGTTATCATCCAGCTTTGATGTTAATTGATGATGCCGATACCCAGGCCAAATGGTATTATCGCCTCAAGCAGGAATACGAAAAATCTCAAGCAGAAAAACGGGATTTTGTCAACCCCATTAAAGCACAAATTTTACGGTGGCGCAGTTAGAATTTGATGATTTTATTACTAAGACATATTATACTAAGTCTGGTTATTAAAAACTGATTATTTACTCTCCGTTTTGCATGAGTGCCTATTGTCTTTTGCCTCTCCTCATATGTTACCTATACTCAACGGATTTAGTATTACAATAAACATGGTTACGTTAAGAAAAGTTAACGGGTTTATCCATTGTAGTGACGAAAAAGTTAACGGATTGACCGCAGGGATTGCCTATCAGCAATTCACAAACCGGCGGATTTTAATCGCTTTGGTTGTCGCTATTTTAGGAGGTGCGGCGAAACTTTTTGGTTTTTTCCCTCCCATTAATCTTTTGATAAAATTCCTTGTAAAAAAGCGGTAGTTTTTAAATCAATCCCTGTAATTGCCGTGCCAACAACTACCGAATATGCACCAACTTCTAGGGCTTTTTTTGCTTCTGTTGGAGTCGATATTCCTCCTTCACAGATAACAGGAACTGACAACTTATTAACTAATTCTTCTAGGAAAGAAAAACTCGGCGGTGGCAGATTTTTAGTTGCTTCTGTGTAACCGTAAAGAGTTGTACCGACAATATCAGCACCAGCTGCCACGGCATAAATAGCACTTTCGATCGAGTCTATATCTGCCATGACTAATTTACCAGTTTCCTGATGAATACGATCGATAATTGTGGCTAAATTTTCATCATTAGGACGCTTTCTGGGGGTAGCATCCAAGGCAATTATATCGGCACCCGCATCGGCAATGGCGAGAGCATCTTGATATTTGGGAGTAATATATACCGAACAATCGGGATAATTGCGTTTCCAGAGTCCAATTATCGGTATATCCGGCAATTGTTGACGGGTGGCTTTCAGATGAGCGGGACTATCAATTCTTACCCCACAAGCACCCCTATCCACGCAAGCATGAGCCATGGCGGCAATAATTACAGGATCGTGCAGAGATGACTCCACTGGCGCTTGACAGGAGACGATTAAACCCGATTTTAAGGTTTCTATTCGCATAAATTGGGGTGTGGGGTGTGGGGTGTGGGGTGTAGGGAGAAGCTTTTTTCAGTGATCAGTAAACAGTAAACAGTAATCAGTGAACTGAAAACTCACATCTGATAACTGATAACTGATAACTGATAACTGATAACTAACCCCACCAACAAACTTTTTGCCGCAAACCTTACTTATAAGCAGCAATACACTGTTCAACTAAAGCGGTTACTGCGTCCACATCTTTCCAACCGAGAATTTCTGTGACTTTTTTCTCTAGATTCTTATAGGTTTTGAAAAACTCGGCGATTTCCTGCAAGCGATGGGGAGAGACATCTTTGAGGGATTTTACCTCAGCATAACGAGGATCTTTAGCGGGAACACAGAGGATTTTTTCATCGCGATCACCACCATCGATCATTTCTAACATACCAATAGGGCGCGCCGTAATCACACAGCCGGGGAAAGTAGGCTGATCCATGATCACCATACCATCTAAAGGATCGCCGTCATCGGCGAGGGTATTGGGAACAAAACCATAATCACAGGGATATTGTACCGAAGAATAGAGAACGCGATCGAGAGCAAAGGCGTTTAAATCCTTATCAAACTCGTATTTATTCTTACTGCCGGCGGTAATTTCCACTAAAACGTTAATTAAACCTGGTTTCGGTTGGGCAGGAATGCGCGATAAATCCACAAGCTTTCTCCAAATACAAGACAATAGCGCCTTTAGAGTCACCTAAAAGCGCAAGCAAAATTAAAACACACTTTGATCAACTCCGATCCAAATTTTACCCATAAGGGGGATCGGGACGAAGAAAAAAATTTTTATTTTGGCAATCGTCTATCTCAATTCTGTCACCTCATTTGCCTCGTTAGGGAGTAGGATGTGTTACCGGTAAGGGGTTCTTCGGTATAGTTAGGCGTGGAGTTATATCCAATCGCTAACAAGGGTAACGTTAGGGTCAGAATTGCGATCATGGTTCCGAGTAAATTGGCCCACCTATGACTAGGAGGTTCGGAAGTCTTCCCTGACGGGTTGCTTGATTCCATAAAGGGGTCGTGTTGAACTCGACAAGTAAAGAATACGAGAGATGTATAGAGCAGTCAGCCATTGGCCTTGAGCTTTTGGCAAATTACTGCTATTTTTTGCTTTTGAGCTTGGTTAACGTCTCGTTAAAAAGCGAAACATTAACAGCAATACTCTCCCTACTAATTATATTTTACCAATTCTTTTCCAAGAGTTCACTCTGATACTTTTCTTGACGATCTCTCCAGATCATGGTCTGTTGGTTTTTGTCCATGTCATACTAAATCAGTTTTTAATAACTGGATTTAGTATCAATCCACAAAAAAAAATGTCTGAAAGGCTTAAACCTTAAGCGATCCAAACATTTTTTCATTGCAATCGGAGGGTGATATTGACTTTATGTCTTAACTTCGAGCTTACGATAGAAAGCTGGCTGTTAATGTAGCCTATTTAACCAAAATATCGATTTTTTGCTTATTTATCGGGATAGACATTGACCTTTTCTTAAAATTATCGGAGTTTAGAGATAATTGGTTAGCTAATCTCCCAATAAGCTAGGCCCCAGAGACCAGCAAGGCATCCGCCAGGGACGGCGATCAGGGCAAGTGGAGTTAATCTACCAATATGGATATCATAACTCGATCGAGGGAGAAAAGCCAAGAACCTGCGAGAAAATTGCCGATTTATCCCGGCCAATATTACTGCTCACATCGCCCTAGATCATGCCGTCAGTCATTCTTCAGCGAGAAACCACCTCGCTAGAGGATTCTGATTCTAGGGGGAGAGAGGGTTTAATTATCCCGTGTTTTGTCTCCTCTGGTGTCACTTGACGGATCACCTCCAAAGCTTCCTTGATCATTACTGCCATGGGAACCGCGACAATCACCCCCAGTAAACCGCCCACTCGCGCCCCCGTCAAGACCGAGACCAACACCCAAAAGGGATTTAACCCGGTGACACTGCCCAAAATCCGGGGAGCAATGCCATTTTCGACAATTTGCTGCACCACTACAGCCACGGCTAAAACTTGTAGAGCTAAACCAATATCGCGCAAAGCTAGTAAAGCTGTCACCGTGACAATGCCTACAGTTCCCCCAAAAGGGATTAAAGCCATGGTGCCAATCAACAGACCGAATAGGAGACCAAAAGGGACTTTAATCGATAAAAATGCCGTGACTAATCCCAGGGCCATGCAGGTGGCACAAATCACCTGTCCGACAAAGTAATTCTGAAAACTTAAGCGTAGGGTTAGGGAAAAGGGTTGTTGGACGGGTTTGGGCAACCATTGGATAATACTCCTCCAGATATCGGGACTGTGGAGAAGCAGATAAAAGGTGAGGATAATGGTTAGCAGCACATCAAGCACCCGCACCACAGTAAAAACGGTGAGATTAAGGGCTAAATTAACGCTTCTTCCCGCTAAAATTTGCAATTCTGCCCCTAAACGACTGTTAAACTGAGCGATCAGACCATCGAAACTGATCGGAATCGGTAGATTCATCGTGTCGATTTTGGTATCTAGTTGCATCAGTTGGCGCTGTCCCGAGTCTAACCATTCTGGCAATCTGTTGACAAATTGCTGTGCTTGGGTGAAGACTAAGGGAACTAGGGTTATGCCCACGGCCACAAAAATTAAAATCGTGATCAGGGAAACCACGATCGCAGCTAAACCCCGTTTTAATCCCTGACGTTCCAACCAAGTCACCGGATAACCCAAGAGAAAAGATAGAACGGCCGCTATCAGTAAAATAACAAATAAAGATTCAAAATAGCCAAAAATTGCCGATAATGCCCAGACATTCAGGACGACAAGTGGTGCAGCTAGAGCAATCACCAGTAAGCGGGATAAGGAATTCAGGGATTGCCACCACGTCTGAACCCAATTGCGTTTCGGGGGGACGACTTTAACTTCCACCATGAAGCCTCTTAAAAGGGTTGTTTCAATACTTGTATTCTGACAGATCGAAGCCGAACCCGCTAACTCAATCGGGGGAAGTGGGAAGATGGGGTGTGGGATGCTGACAGGTGCAGGTTTATTACAACCCAGATGGTTCTTCGGTTTGTCTTATGCAACGTACAGGATTATAAGGAATGAAACTCTTATAGAGAAAGACATTTGGCGATTTTTGTCAATTGTTTTTGATCTAGAGCGAACTAATCAATTAAGTCTCTTGCCAGATAAGGATTTAGTCGATTTATGCTCCCCTATCGAACCATACCAAGTAACGAAGAGCCTTTTTTTTAAGCATACTTACTCTCCAGCTAATCGAAGAACATCATTGACAACTTTATCAGTTAGCCACATTCCTTGATGGCGTAACTTAGCAATAACGGGAGCAACAGAAGATAGATAGCCCTGCTGCTTCGCTTTAACTAAAACACCAAGCGTTCCTGAATATTTCAAGCGATATAAATCGGCAATACGTCGGGCTAACTGATCATCAAAAATCAGTAAACTATCTGGATTTTCTAATCCCAAAGCTAATACCTCTGCTTCTCCTTGCCCTAAATCAATAATAGCTGGAATTAGACTGACTGATTTAACCAGAGTAATTGAAATCCATTCAATCGCCTGAATATTGGGAACATCAATTCCTTGATTTTTACCGATTGCTAATTCTTCGATTACTGCTGGAGGAGTCAAGATTTGAGAATACAAGCGTTGGAGCAATTCCAAATAGCCCACTTGATGTAAGTACAGTAGAGGAGAGGTGTTGACAATGACTTGAGGATTAGGCATTGACAATATCTTGTTCCAATTGTTCAGTCGTTAAAGAAAAAGGGGAGACTTGATAACGCCCCAAAATAGTTAAAAATTCTACTCGTGACATTCCGGCTAATTGGGCTGCACGTCCTGAAGATAGTTTGTCAAGTTCAAAAAGTTTAACGGCTGCCAATATTTTTAATTCTCTTGATAGATTTTCAGGAGTTTCTTTGAGACTAATTAAGATTTCTTCAGGAATTTCAAGGGAAATAGTGCTCATTTTCTTTCTCTCTCAATAATTGTCTCTATTCTACACCAATAAAATTAGTCCTTCTCTGTGAGCAGAATCAGTAACGGGTTTCCCCCATCCAACCGACAGAATGAGCGGGTGCAGCCTATCTTGTCCTCAAGGGGTTGGAGACCAAGCCTCTTCGGCTTTATGGCAATATAATCGTGCTTAATTTGGGTTAGCGATCGAGTTGAGGCGCAGCCAAGGGAGAACGCAAAGGCGAATCCAACATACTGCGCCACAATCTTTCATACAAGACGATAGTTCGCCTGAGAAGGAGTAAAACAGGGAAAATACTTGAGACTCCTTCTCCTGTGAATCGATGCGATCGCACTCTTAGGATACACTTATAAATGTGGTAAAACTTAAAATGAAAGCCAGAAAAACAATAAGGAGGTAAGGGCAGTAGCATGAACGACCAAAGTGCTGTAGATATTGAGCAATTCCTAGAGTATTTAGAAACTTCTGAGACGGCTGATGACGTGCTTCCCGAAGAAATTGAAGCGGCAGAGAAAGCCTATCAGGAGTATCTAGAAGGGCGCGATCCTGGCAAATCCTTAGTTAAGTTAAAGGCTGAATTAGGATGTGGCGTTACATCATCTTAAAACCAGCCGAGCGTTACCTAAAACGGTTACAGCCTCGTAGCCAAGAGCGTATCTTAAATGAACTGGATCAATTGCTGGTTAGTCCTACTCAGACAGATTTCAAAAAACTTAAAGGACGTGAGGGTTATCGTCTGCGAGTTGGTAATTATCGGGTATTAATGCAAGTCAATCGAGAAGAACGGCTTTTCATTATCACTGAGATCGGTTCTCGTGGTGATATTTATAAATAATACCGAATCCGACATATCGCGCTACAATCCCTCACGGAAGAGGATAGGTCGCTTGAGAAGGGGTAAAACAGGGGAAACTAATTGAGATTCCTTGCTTTGGGAGTCGCTGCTAGGGAGAGAAATATAAAGATTTATTAAATTGTAGTTTTTGATACTTTATTGGGGGGGGAGCGTGTATTGTCCTGTTGTCCGTCTTTGTTGTTGGGTTGGGCTGTTGCTTGACCTGAGATATGAGAGAGGCGATCGTACTTGAAGTAAATTTTTAGTAAAAGGATTAAGACCCATGCTAAACACCCAAACGACGTTTCAGTCGTTCAAAACTGTTTTCGGATTTACATCTGTTAGCCTTTCTACAATCCTATTTCTCAACTATGGGAAGGTAAATGCTGCAACCATCAAGATAACCGATCCCACTCCAACTTACTCTGATTCAATTCAGGAGTGTTTCGGCTTCGATAAAACGAAATATAAGGATTGTAGAAGCGATGCTTATGTAAGTACAACTGCCATTAAAGGAGCAGATGCAGTCAAACCTGGCTCTGAGTTTAGAAAATCATTTGACGCTTGGAATGCTGGCAATCTGTGGACATTAGCTAATGGCGGTGAGCTTAATGCCGTATTTGAGGTTAGCACCTTTGATGCCTTTGCGAAACCAAATGTGGGAGGAGTTGAGATACGGATTGATTTCAAATATACCGGAACAGATAGAGCTGATTTCTTTTGGTCTCAGGGATTATACGACAATTATCTCATAGGTGGCGGTATTGTCCCACCTTTTTATGAGATGGATGTTAACCCAGGTGGTCCAACTCTCCCACCGTTATATCCTTTCCAATATGCGGATCAGCATTTCTACGACAAACCAGCAGGATATTGGCCTAATAGTTTTTTCGACGCTCAAACTTTCATCTCTAAAGTTGACTATACTAACAGAGTCCTAACTATCTATGATGGAGTTAGCTGGGGATTCAAACTATCAGTCCCAGAGCCATCTGCTGGAATTGTCTCTTTTATGGCAGTTATTGGACTGATGGCATTAGTACGCCGAAATCGACAATCTTAATAACTCCTGACGGATAAGGAGGAGAAATTTGCTCTCCTCCTTAAAACAATCTATAAAACTAACTACAAGAACTCAATTGAAAATCTTTGTTGTCCTAATTTTATTGACAGTTATTCTTTTAAGTTGCTTTTCTGTTATAGTAGATAGAAAGAGTATGTCTAACAATATCGCTAATTTGGTTAAACAAGCTGAAGTGAGTGAACTTGAAGCATCATTGACAAGCGAGAAAAGCGTTTATACACTAGCAGAAAATATACGATTGAATTGGAAACTTACTAATAAAGTCAACGAAGATATTTTGCTTGTCTCTCATTATGTAACTCCCCAAGGTAACCATTATGATAATTTACAGTTGAGGGTTATCGGTGAGGGTCAAAGAGAACCCATATTGATTCCGCTTTCTACTGCTAGATATGCGACGGCTAAGATAGTTTGCCTTCTTAAACCTGGTAAAAGCTTGAGCCACACCCTAAATCTAACTGATTGGCTTCGACTAAAGAATATTGAGCTAGGGAGTGGTCATTTTGATATTACTGCTACTTATCAAGTAACAGAAAAAGAACGTTCGGTCACAAACTGGATTATGTGCGATGAAGTTAATCAAGAAGGAGAGTTTCCTCAGCAATGGCAAACAGGTTCTGCACAACCTGTATGGCATGGCATTGTCGAATCAAACAAAATACAGATTAATATTCTCGACGAGAATTAGATTGTATCATCCAAATCCACAGAAAAGGGGCTCTTCGGGAATTGTTATGCAAATAATTAACTTAAAATAAAATTCGATGAGAGCGCCTACGCTCAAAAGTAGCTGAAATCCATACAGGGAAGGACTTAAGGCACAAACAGGTTAATACCAAAAGATAGACAATTGAGTTAAGATTTGATATAATAGCCAAAAACGAGATTATTTTACTTATGATACTTGACAAATTTTTGAACCTAAAAGGAACCTGTATTCAAGGCTATCTACACCTAGAAAATATCGGTATAGTTTGCCGAATCGAATCGAAAAATCAAAAAGCAACCTGTCCTCGTTGTGGGTTAGAGAGCGATAAACTCCACCAAAATCATCGACATTTAGTCAAAGATTTACCAATCTCAGGTCAACCAGTATACCTACAAATTAATCGTCGTCAATTTAAGTGCGATAATTGTCAGAGACCCTTTAGCGAAGAGTTAGATTTTGTCGCCAAGAAACGAACCTATACGAAAAGACTAGCCGCAAATATACTCGAACAATTAAAAGAAGGAGATATTTTAAATGTTAGTCGAATAAATGACGTAACGGAAGAAGAGATTCAAAGAATGATAGAGGACATCGCCGAAGAAATTACAGAGCCAGACCTATCGGAATTAAAAAGACTAGGAATTGATGAAATCGCTCTAGTCAAAGGACAAAAAAATTACTGTGCGGTTTTAGTAAATTTAGATACGGGAAAACTAATAGCTATTCTAGAGAAGCGAACACAAGAAGAGTTGAGAGAAACGCTTACGGGCTGGGGAAAAGAGGTGTTAGAGCAAATTGAAGAAGTGAGCATAGACCTTTGGTTGCCTTATAAAAATTTGGTGAAAGAATTGATGCCATCGGCCGAAGTAGTCGCCGATAGATTCCATGTAATGAAACAAATTAATCAAGAGTTAGACGAACAGAGAAGAGCAGAAAAAAGAGCCGTAGAAGCGCAGAAAAATAAAAAACAGAAAGCGGAAAAAGAAGCGAAGCTAGAAGTTTTAAAGCGAAGTAAATATAGCCTGTTAAAAAATGAAGAAGATTTAACGGAACCCCAAAAAATTAAACTAGAAGCTATCAAAGAAAAATTCCCAAATTTGAAAAAGATGCAGGAATTAAAGGAAGAATTTAGAAAGATTTATGAAACCTCAGAGAATCCGACAGAGGGAATGCTATCCATCTCGGAATGGTTGGCAAAATCCTCCAGTGTTTTTACCAAGAGTTGTCAAACAATCCGAAACTGGTTTGGAGAAATAATTAGTTATTTCGAGCGAAGGACAACGAATGGGGTGGTCGAGGGAATCAACAATAAACTTAAACTAATAAAACGGAGAGGCTATGGCTTGAGAAACTTTCGGAATTTTTGGGTTAGAAGTATGTTATCTTGGCATCTTGTATGTTGATTTAGCATAAAGGGTAACGAAGAGCCAGAAAAGGAAACCACAAAAGTCTCCTAAAAACCATCAATGAAAAACTCTCAATAACCCCTTCATTCACTCATTTGAAGGGGTTTATTTTTACTACCTTTTTTCACCTCAAAAAAATTCCCATTGACCTTAGAAAAGGGTGAGAAACTCGGCTGGATTGATAATTGGAATCCTTTGATAAGTATCAATAATCAAAAAATCACTTTTTTTGCGATCATAACTCGTGGTTAAATTAATCTGATGTTCGCGTTA
Source organism: Microcystis aeruginosa NIES-843 (assembly GCF_000010625.1). Lineage (NCBI taxonomy): Bacteria > Bacillati > Cyanobacteriota > Cyanophyceae > Chroococcales > Microcystaceae > Microcystis > Microcystis aeruginosa. The sequence continues at coordinate 4,314,747 of NC_010296.1, read as the reverse complement.
AGGCTATTTTGAGACTTCCTCAACGAGGGAATCATGGTTCCAGCCAATGACAGAATAAGGGTTTCAGCTTATCCCGAACTTACGTTAATTAGTCATCCCAATCTGAATTCCTAGGCAATAAAGTTAATCTAAACAATTGCCTGACTTAGAGAATCTTGATTCTGGTTTTTTTGTAAGAGTTGAATGGGTTGATGAGTAACCAGAGAATAGAGAACATCAGGGTCAGAAACGTTGAATCCTGTAATAAAACTTTACATTGACAAGTATGGTTCTTCGTTACTTAGTATAGTTCGATAGGGTGGCATAAATCGACTAAATTCTTATCTGGCAAGAGATTTAATTGATTAGTTCGCTCTAGATCGAAAACAATTGATAAAAATCGCCAAATGCCTTTCTCTATAAGAGTTTCATCCCTTATAACCTCCGTCCATTGCATAACACAAACCGAAGAACCTTATTTAGGGTTTGCGGCAAAAAGCTTTTCGGTGGTGGCAGGGTGTGGGGTAGTGGGGTAGTGGAGCATTTGGCTGAAATTTCCCTAAACCCCCTAAATCCCTATCACCCTATCTCCCGACTCCTGAATACTGACTCCGCGAGAGATTAACTTGCTTGGGAGGAGACAAAACCCGATAACTCGCGAAAACGGATCTCATCGCGGTGGGGATCAGAGCGACTAACTTGCACTTGAAAGCGATCGCCTAAAGATACCGAGCGCTCAAAACGATGGGGTAATTCTAACCCCAATTCCTCCAATAAAATCAAGCCTAAATTTTCCTCTTCCCGCAGCCAGCGCAACACCAAAGCTTGCCAGACTTGATCTCCCTGTCGTCGCAAAAATTCCAAACTCCAATAACGATTAGTTTGTCGTTCCACCGAGGTGGCTTCTTGGGCCGAACTAGCGACACTATAGAGAATTTCCTGCATTCTATCCCGGGTAAAAGGCAGTTGATCGCCCCGGAGATGGGCTTTTAGTTGAAAATGGGTCAAAAGGTCAGTATAACGGCGAATTGGCGAAGTTACTTGGGAATAGGTATTCAATCCCAGACTAGCATGACGGTTAGGAATCGTCGTCATCTCACTGCGCGGCATACAGCGACGCAAGGCACAGGAACGCACCGGGCCCGCGGGTAGTAAAATTAACTCCTCATCGGGGGGTAATTCCGGTTGTGGTTGTCCGCGGAAAGGCACGGGTATCTCGTGTTCCTGACAGTAGCGACCGGCGATTTCTCCGGCTAAAATCATCATTTCCGCCACTAATTGCCGAGATGGAGAAACTTCCTGCAATTCTACGATAATTTCGTCGTTATCCTTCACCTTAATGGATGATTCTGGCATTTGGATGTTAATCGATCCCTGAGATTTGCGCCATGCGTGGCGTTGTTTTGCCCAACGGTTGAGAATCCTTACTTCCGGTTCATGCTGCAGATCCAGATGTAACATTTCGTCCACATCTTCGTAGGTGAGGCGATAGGTAGGTTTAATTGTACTAGGATGAATCCGATAATCTGCGATCGCCCCTGTTTCATCGAGGATTACCCCAAAACTCAATGCGGGACAAAGTTTACCCTGTACCAAACTCATCGGACCGGCGGCCAATTCTAGGGGAAACATGGGAACCATTCCCGTGGGAAGATAAAGACTGGTACTGCGACGACGTGCTTCTAGGTCTAATTCATCATCGGGAAGCACTAAACGGCTAGGATCGGCAATATGGATCCAGAGACGATGACCACCATCCGCGAGCATTTCCACCGATAATCCGTCATCGATTTCCTCGGTACTTTCATCGTCGATGGTATAAATTTTTTGGTGGGTTAAATCGAGACGATTGTTGACATCCGCATCCGCAGGGGGATTGAGTAAATTAAGACGCGCCACATCAAGTACCTTTTTCGAGAATTGAACGGGGTAGGAACTGCGTCGCAGGAAAAGGTTTTCGTGACTACTCCACCATTTCAAATCGACTAACAATTCAAAAGCAGCCTCGGGGGTTTGGGAACGGCCCAGCAGCGAGAGTATGTCCATGGCTGCTGGATATTTTTGTTCGGGTTGGAGGATAAATTTTTCTAGAGATTCCAGACGAATTCGATCGCTTTCTGACCATTCTACCGTTTCACCGGCCAGGGCCTGTTGGAGACGTTGGAGAAATTGGCCTTTTTCCCGTTGACGCTGTTGTTCCACCTCTAGCTGGTGTTTGATTTCCTCTACCTGATTTTCCGATCGGGCCTCGTAACCATCCCCTTTATTTTTAAAATAAACTTTATCATCACTCAAGAGACAATAGGCCGCATAACAAAACTGCGGACCGCGATCGGAAAAGAGAATCTCGGCCATGGTTTCGGGAGTGACTAACTGATTTTCCCCGGCTAATAATTCCCAGGCCACTTCTAAACCACTAGGATCTAGATAGGGTTGGACTTCCCGCAGAAAATTGGCGATCTCTTTATAGTTGGATGGACCTGCTTTGATAATGTAATCGAAGCGTTGGGGACGCAGTTTATGCGGGTTTCCCCCTTGATCGATGACGATCCAATCTTTTTTACCTTCTGGGCGATCGATCACCCCTAAGCGCCTTTCTCCTTGGACTCGAAATTCTACCAGCGTTCCCTTTTCCACTGCTTCCCCTTACTGCCTATCTATTTTGTCTATTTTCTATCATCCTCGATCGATTACTCGATCGGCAAGAGCAATCATCAATCCCCACCCACTAGATGGGTATAACGTCGCAAACTGCGTTGCTATATACGCTATTTAGATGCTGAACAGCTTAGAACCAATATTATCAAAATTCTTGATCGTCCTGCGGGGTGCGTGTTCGCCAAGAAAGAGTTGGACTTAACTGATGATAAGTAGTCATGCAAAATTAATTACCCAAATAAAAAATTAAGAAGTATAATACATAAAAAAACGAAGCAGCAGGAAAATACAATGAGATTGATTAGAGACCTAAACCCCGAGAGCCAGAAAATGCTAGAGAGAATTTATCGAGCTAGTAAACATCATCAAGTAAGAGAGCGAGCGAAATGTATACTCTTAAGTTTTCAGGGAACCACGATAGAAGAATTGAGCGGAATATTTGGAGTTACGAGAAAGACCATCTATAATTGGTTGACGGCCTGGGAAGATAGAAAACTAATTGGTTTTTATAATCGTCGAGGAAGAGGGAGAAAACCTAAATTGACAGAAGCCCAAGGTCAACAAGTTATTGACTGGGTAAAAGAAGAACCGAAAAGCTTAAAAAAATCCAGATAAAAATTGTAGAAGAAGGGAAATTAACCGTAAGCAAAGACACGATAAAAAGACTTATAAAAAAAATCAACATGAGGTGGAAAAGGGTGAGAAGAGGGGTCGCCAAAACCCCTGATGAGTGGGAGCTTGAGGTCAAACTACCTATTTTAGAAGAACTAAAAAAACAGGAAAAAAGAGGAGAGATTGAGATAGGATATTTGGATGAAATGGGAGGGGATTCAAAGCCTTGTATTCCTGAGGCTTGGCAAGAAGAAAAAACCACGATAAAGTTACCACCAATTGAAGGTAAAAGACTAAATATTTTAGGAATAATGAAACGAGATAATCAATTATTTTATGAGACACAGGTCGGAACGGTTACTAGCGAGATAGTTATTAATTTTCTGGATAAATATTGCCAAAATATACAGAAAAAAACTGTCATAATAATTGACCAAGCTTCCATTCATACCAGCGAGGCATTTATGGAGAAACTTGAGGAATGGGAAAAGAAAAACTTGAAAATATTTTGGTTGCCCACTTATTCACCTCATTTAAATTTAATTGAAATATTATGGAGATTTTTAAAATATGAATGGATTGAATTTAGCGCCTATAAAGACCGAAAGAGCCTCCTCGCTTACGTTAAAAAAGTGCTGGACAATTTTGGAGGCGAGTATGTAATTAATTTTGCCTAGGTACTTATAATTGATGATATAAAAATTAGACCTGTTGTAAAAATCAAAAATTGTTCTTAGGGTTAGGGCTCTTCTGGTTTTCGTGTGTTAATTTTTGTTATGAATTAAAGCAAGCAAACAGCTTAAGTCGAAGATGTTGAAAATTGGTAAATCCATAACTCATTCTTTTAATAAGCTTTATTTTGGTATTCATTCCCTCAATTAATCCGTTGGTTGTATGATTTTCAAAGTAATTACAAATACCCTGCAAATGCTTCTGGATCATGCTGGCACCACTTTCATATAATATTCCGCCTATTCTTATCCATTTTTCCAATTTTCTCTCAGCACCTCTGAACGTTCTACTACTTTGATAAATTTGTCTAATTTCTTCTTTCATTTCCCAGGCTATTCCCAAGCAGGGATGTTCTTTCAGGATAACTTCTAGTTGTTGTTTTTGCTCGTCTTTTAAGTCCTCTTTATTCTTCCATAATAAATGAGGTAATCCTTTTTCATGCACCCCCATTAATTTTCTCAATTTATTAAGCTCGTCATTGATGATAGCCATTACATGAAAACGATCATAGATGATTTTAGCATTAGGAAATAATTCCTTGATCACTGCTGTAAATCCTGACCACATATCGACGCTCACTTCTTTCACCTTCTCCCGAACTGCCTCTGGCTGTGCTTTTAAGGCTTCCATTAATTCTTCTTGCTTATGTCCTTTAATCACATCTAGTAAAATTTTCTTGTCCAGATCTACGACCGTTGTTATGAAATCTTTGTGTCCTTTTAAGTTACTAAATTCATCTAAGCTTATTCGTTCTGGTGCTTCCCACTCTTCCTTTTCTAGTTCTTTAGCACAGTGATTAAATATTAACTCAACTTCTGACCATCCTAACCCTTCTTCTCGACTTATTTCTTCGATACTACAATTTTTTACTCTCTCATAAATCATCGATTCATAGCGAATTGTATGATGCTGTCTTAATCTCATAAAACTTAGTCTTTCGCTGATATACTTTTGGCACTTTTGACAATGAAACTGGCGGCGTGGTACTTCCAAATATACTCGATTGCCTAATATTGACAAATCTCTGACTAGATTATACTCTGTCTGATTGATTCTGTCCAAGGTTTGATGGCAATTCGGACATTCAATTGTTTCATTTAAAAGAGCGAGCTTTAGGAAAATTGTCTCATCAATTTTTTGATAATTGACCACTGTTACATTTGGTAAATCGAGGAGTTGATCAAAATTTATCCACATAACCCACCTCCTGTTCTGTGTTACTATTATACCATGCTCACACAGAACCTAGAAGAGCCGGGTTAGGAGTCAGTAGCCAATAGTCATACTAAATCTGGTTATTAAAAACTGATTATTTATTTCCGCTTTTGCCTATTGCCTATTGCCTTTTGCCTGTCCTGATATGTAGCCTATACTCAACGGATTTAGTATCACTGGTCAGGAGAATTAGAAATGAATAATAACCAATTAAATGCTCTATTTATATATTTGATGCAATTTAATTGTTATTTTTGCCGTTTTTGAACTCTTAAAAGTTATAGTCATTTCAATTAAGATTGAGAATATCAATCCCAGAGTTCATAAGGATTTTGTCGGTCTAGACTGTATCAGAATTATCTGAAATGACTATAATTATACAAGAGGTTTATTGAAGATATAGCGTTTTGCAGTCTGCTGAGGTACAAAAGTTATGGGTTTTAGGCAAAAGGGAAGAAAAATAGGTGTACCTCACTAGCTTAGGAAACGCTATAATTCCCTGGCAGAGTTATTGAAATTCTCCGCAGGGGAATAAAATTCCAGAAAATATTCAGTAGGTTGCGCTGGTCAATCCCTTATTTTTAGAGAAACAATCAAGATATTAATATTGCAGTAACGCATCAAAAACTTTTCTTTTCTTGTTGGTGCGTTACTCTACTAGACGAGTTTAGCTCAATTATTATTCACTGTCACTGCTTCCGATTCAATGACTCTAACCTGATTTTTGACTTGATAGGCAAGAACAGCTTTAACTTTGTCCTGTCCAACATAACCAGTTTTATTGCTCAAATGAAAGACAAGTTCAGAATTTTCTAGGGGTTTTAATTCAACAGTTTGGGGGACAAAACTAAAGTCTTGTAATTTACTATCAGAAACATTCCGTATTTCAATCTTTTGAATGTTGAGTTTTATTGTTGTTTCCTGAGAGTTTTCTAAGTGAACAAATACGTCAGCAAAGGCGATATCACGGTTAGGATGCGGTGACACTCCCTTGGGAGGAATTCTCTCTTCTCTAGAAACAAGTGTGATATTTTTAATTGGCAGATTTTCAGTAATAGGCATATTCATTTCCCTCATAAAATTAGTTGGTAAATTACTGGTTGGCGAGAACCTGATTGGAGAACAACCGCTACAAGTTGTTAAGACCAGAAAAAAGAAAAGTTTGCTCAAGTTAAACATCATTACCTCAATCATCCGGAGCTGATATAAGGTGGGCTTTGCCCACCTTATACTTAATATTCTACAGAGAGTGTTTTTTAGGTCGTGGTATAGCTCCAATCTGTGAAGCGTTGTTCATGCCCCGTTCCTGTGCCATTGATAATTTGATTCCAAGTGAAATTATCAGCATGACCCCAAGGATTATAGATAGTAAACAGTTGAGTTGTTGGATTGTAACCAACTAAGGTGAGAGCATGACCTGCCCAGTTAAGGAAGACAATTCGACCGGCATTAAAGGCATTAATCACAGCCGTGCGATCGCTATTGTCTAAGGTATAATCACGGACAGTGTTGCGCCCTGTAATCTGCTGAACCGTCGTATCCGACCAACCTCCGTTAATTCCTGCGTAGGAGTTGGTGTTATCTTGTCCAATCCAACCCGATTCATTAATTTGAGCATAGGCTCGTTCAGCGAGGGCCACCCATAATTCATTTCCAGTATTGTTATAAAGCAAACCCCGATCCCGGTTGGCATAATAGAAAGAGCCAGAAGCAGTCGTTGGTAAGTAACGATCGACTGTTACATAGTTAGCTACCCCATTGCGGAAGAAACGCACGGTAAAGGTACCGTCACCGTTGTCGGTGAACATATTTTGAATGGTACTAGGAGTACGGTAAGCTGTTCCTGCTAAAGCAGCTAGGAGGTAACAATCACCTAGATTACCTTGATTGATATCTTGATAGCTAACGCCACTTTGGAGCAGTGAACCACTGCAAGAACGGTAAGTTGTTCCACTGGCAGCCGTTGGACGATCTAATCCCAAGAACCATTTTCCAATCAATCGTTCCATTTGGGTTGCACTACTGCCAGCATAGAGGTTGCCTAATGTTTGACGGGTAGAACCACCACCAGTCCACCATTGGTTAGCGGTATTGCCATTCGCGATGCTATTCGAGAGAAATACCACAGGGTTCTGCATGGTAAAGCGACTAGCATTACTAACAATGGTACGCAAATCCGTTAACTCAGTGGCATCAATGACACTACCATCTTCAGCATTACGGAAAATGCTAATCATATCATTGCGGCTAAGGTTACCATCCGCAGCGAGAGAACGTGCTGTACTGATCAATCCTGCATCGCGCAGATTTTGACTAAACCAGTCACTTCCACCAGCCGAAACAGCGAGATTATAGTTGGTATTGCCACTATAGGGATAGACACGAATGTAGTAGGTGCCTGCACTCAACTGACGGGTAATGCTCTCAGAAGCCGTACCACCGTTAGTAGAGGAGGCAATCAGAGAACCGCTACTATTTAACAGTAGCACGTCCGCATCGGCGGTCATTCCGGTTAGATTGAGATTAAAGTTACCAGAATTAGCGAGGGTGAAACGATAGTAATCGTTGGTATCGGTGCTTCCTACCCAATCGGTGTAACTGGTGGTGCTGGGACCGACTGTAATCGCTCTGGCTGTGGCGAGGGTATTGCCGGCTAGGTCAACATTACCACCGCCAGTAGCCGAAACAGCGAGATTATAGTTGGTATTGCCACTATAGGGATAGACACGAATGTAGTAGGTGCCTGCACTCAACTGACGGGTAATGCTCTCAGAAGCCGTACCACCGTTAGTAGAGGAGGCAATGACAGAACCGCTACTATTTAACAGTAGCACGTCCGCATCGGCGGTCATTCCGGTTAGATTGAGATTAAAGTTACCAGAATTAGCGAGGGTGAAACGATAGTAATCGTTGGTATCGGTGCTTCCTACCCAATCGGTGTAACTGGTGGTGCTGGGACCGACTGTAATCGCTCTGGCTGTGGCGAGGGTATTGCCGGCTAGGTCAACAGAACTGGGAAGACCCACAAAACTACTTTGACCTGTTAAAAAATCATCGCCGTTAAGCCAAGAGGAAAGGGATTGGGATGATTGCCAGCGATTTTCTAGTTCTAGCCGGTATTCTTCCACAGAATTGCTTAAAAAGCCAGAATCCATGCCCTGGAGACTTTTACCGGAAACAGGGGTAATCAAATCGGAGCGTCCTAAACCTGATTCCACGACAAGGGTTGGTAACTGGAAGATATCATCTAAAACATTGCTGTCTGATAGGTTGAAACTTTGGTCAAGCATATTTTTTCTCCTTGAGTGCTTCAGATGTGAGGTCAGGGGTTGGTTCCTAACTGTCGATACTTATTTCTGAGGAGTTGGGGGTTATTTCGATATCTGCCCCCGCCTTACCGTCGATTTAGTCTCGCTCACGGCAAAATTCATCTCTGCCAAGGTCGGGGACGACTCTTGACTATCATTGCCACTCACGCTTGAGACTACACGATGCAGGGAATAGATGGACTCGTGATCAAGTGGCGGTAATTCAGCAGAAATAGAAAAATCCTAGTTAAAATTCAGAGAAGCTCGCCGGTGGAAGCGGTTTCTGCTTACTAAATTCGTCTGTGATCCTGTATTCATGGCCTTTCACCATGTTGACTTGGACAGTACAATCGCATAGTATATAAGTCAGGTAAAAACTTTGATTGATATACACTGGGGGTGCGATCTAATCGTATGCACTGCCTGGGTCTTTGGTGCCTCAATAAAGATTCTTTCTCTACCAGCAATTGTACCTATTTCCTGTAGCAAAAGTAGCAGGTAGCAAGTTATTGACACAAATCGCAAAGTATTTGTAACTAAATTTTTACGAAATAGATGTTGATGTCGCTTCCCTCCTGCGGGACGGCAAGAAAGGAGTGAGAAAATACATATAAATGTACTACCAGAGGTAGCATTAGCCCAAAATTCTGCGATCAATGCTTTAAAAAGGGAAAATGAGCTAAATTTCCCCCACAAGTAACCTCTATTAATCCCCACCCACTAGATAGGTATAACGTCGCAAACTGCGTTCATAATCCTGTAGTAGTAACTGGGATTCTTCCACAGTCATGCGATTTTCCTGCAAAGCTTGTTCACAACGAAGACGAATTCTTTCTAACAGGTCTTCCGCAGAATACTGCACATAACTTAATACTTCCGTGATCGTATCTCCTTTGACTAGATACTCGATATCGTACCCCTTGGGACTCATCTGAATATGTACCACGTTAGTATCGCCAAAAAGATTATGTAAATTGCCCATAATCTCTTGATAAGCACCCACCAAAAACATTCCTAGATAATAGGGTTCTGGAGAATGTTTCCCGTTTTTGTACTCCAACGGATGCAATTCTAAAACTGATTTTATGTCCCCGCGCAAATCGATAAACTGGGCAATTTTCCCGTCACTATCACAGGTTAAATCGGCGAGAATTCCTCTTTGAGTAGGTTCTCGATCAAGACGATGGATCGGCATAATTGGAAATAGTTGATCGATCGCCCAACTATCGGGAACTGACTGAAAAACCGAGAGATTGGCATAATAAATTGAGGCCATAATTTGCTCTAAGTCTTCCAAGTCATCGGGAACATAATCCTCTTGTCGGGCCACTTGCAGAATTTTGTGACAACAAGCCCAGTACAATTGTTCGGCTCTAGCTCGTTCCTTGAGACTGAGATAACCGAAATTAAACAGACTAATCGCCTCCTCTTTGAACTGTCCCGCATCGTGATAAGCTTCCTGATAATTGCGCTCATCGATACCCGTGTAGGTTTCCCAGAGATTACGGAGGATGAGGTGTTCTTTCCCATTGCAGGGATCGGGAGGGTTTTGGGGAACCTCACTACTTCCCAAGATATCAAAGACTAACACCGATTGATGAGAAGCGATCGCCCGGCCACTTTCACTGATGAGAATTGGGGGTGAAATCTGGGCATCTTCACAAGCTTCCTTGACCTCGGCCACGATATCATTGGCATAATTCTGCATATTGTAGTTTTTTGAGGCGTAGAAGTTAGTTTTTGAGCCATCGTAATCGACCCCTAAACCACCCCCCACATCGAGATAGGTCATATTTGCCCCTAATTTCGCTAATTCCACATAAATCTGACTAGCTTCGCGAATAGCATCCTTAATGACGCTAATAGCGGAGATTTGCGACCCGATATGATAGTGCAGCAGTTGCAGACAATCTAACATCCCCGCTTGTTCTAATTCCGTCACCACCGTCAAGATTTCCGGGACGGTTAAACCGAATTTTGCCCGGTCTCCCGTGGAACATCCCCAACGGCCCACCCCTTTTGTCCCCAGTTTCGCACGCACTCCCAAATGTGGGGCAATTCCTAACTGACGACTGACCCGCAGGGTTAAATATAATTCTTCCAATTGTTCGATGACAATCAAAGGCCGATGACCGAGACGAGTGGTCAAAAGAGCGGTTTCGATGTATTCTTTGTCCTTATAGCCGTTACAAATTAGCAATGGTTGTGTTTTGTCATTTTTGCCGTTTAAGGCTGGTTCTAGGGTAGCTAAAGCAATCATTAGCTCTGGTTTTGAACCAGCCTCCAACCCAAATTGATAGGGTTTACCAAAACGCACTAAAGACTCGACGATGTGACGGTGTTGATTGCACTTGATCGGATAGACACCGCGATAGACATTGGGATAATTATAACGGGCGATCGCTCGGCTAAAACAGGCATTCAGGCGCTCGATCCGATCCTCAAGGATGTCACTAAACCGAATTAACAGGGGTAAACCGATATTTCGCCGCTTAATCGCCGAAACTAACTCGTATAAGTCCAAAGAACCGCCCCTTTCTCCCTGAGGCGAGACGGTAATATTTCCTGCGGCATTGATCGAGAAATAGGGTTCTCCCCAGCCTTGGATGCGATAGAGATTTTCGCTATCTTCGATCGACCAATGTTTGACGGGGGCAACTTTTTCGAGGTTGTTACCGTCAGAAGGGGTCAGATCAAGTTGAGATAATTGCTTTTCTTGTTTCTTAAGTTGAGTTTTACCCGCCATTGTCTATCGATCGCTCCGTGTGAGACTCCGATCTTCTATCTTAAGTCAGACTTCCTGTCTGCGACCAAGATTCTGATCATGATAGAATTTACTCTCTAGGCTCGATCTCTAGGAATAGTCATCTATATAAATTCAAGGCTATGCAGTTATTAGACTCAAAAGGACGTTTATTCGGTAAATTTAGCTTGCTTGATATTGGAGCAGCCTTAGTAATTTTATTGACAATTATCGGTATTTTTGTTGTACCGGGGACAAGTGGTAAAAGTACCATCGCTCAAGTTACCAAAGAACCCATAGAAGTGGATGTTATTGTCCGGGGTTTAAGTGTTCTCAATCCCAATGCTTTGATTAATCAATTCAATACCGAGAAGAAAACTAATATTGTTATTCGTAATCAACCGGCTGGTCAAGTGGATATAAAAAATGTTAAACCTTTAGCGAGAAATGTCTTAGTTCCGCAGCCGGATGGTAGTGTGAAAGTCCTACCCGATCCCCGCACGGAAAACTATTCTCAAGATATGATTATGACTCTCAGTGGTCAAGCGGAAGTTACTGATACTGGTGCGGTTGTTGGCGGTCAAAAGGTGAAAATTGGCACTTTAATCGAGTTAGAAGGAGATAATTATAATTTCAACACCAGTGTTATCGATGTCCGTTTACCAAAAAGGTCTTAGTTAGTAAACAGTGAGCAGTAAACAGTGAAAAGACAGCAGGAAACTTCCATGTAACACTGCTCACTTGAAAACTCAAATCTGATAACTGATAACTGATAACTGATAACTGATAAGAGGATTAACTGCTATTTATACACCGCCTTTAGCTCGTTTGATCGAGCAGTTACAAAAATTACCCGGGGTGGGACCCAAAAGCGCTCAACGTCTGGCCCTCTATATTCTCAAACGACCGGAACAAGATGCGATCGAATTGGCCCAGGCGATCGTAGCAGCGAAAAAACAAGTAGGATTATGTCAGGTTTGTTTTCATCTTTCGGCCGAACCAATCTGCGAAATTTGCCGCAATCCTAACCGAGAAACGGGGACTATCTGTGTGGTAGCTGACTCCAGAGATGTGATTGCTTTGGAGAAAACAAGGGAATATTCGGGCAAATATCACGTTTTAGGGGGTGTCATCTCACCCATGGATGGGATTGGTCCAGATCAATTAAATATACAGTCTTTAGTCACCAGAGTCAGCCAGAAAAAAATTCAGGAAGTTATTTTAGCTATCAGTCCCAGTGTCGAAGGGGAAACCACGACTTTGTATATCGGGGGTTTACTGAAACCCTTCACTAAAGTTACCCGTATCGCTTTTGGGTTGCCGATGGGCGGCGATCTAGAATACGCTGATGAAGTAACTTTAGCGAGAGCTTTAGAAGGTCGTCGGGAATTGTAAAATCTCGCCAAGGTTGGGATTAAGTAGGGTTTGCTGAATAAATGTGAAATGTAGGCAAGGTAAGGGTTTTGTGGCTTTTCTCGTGAAACAGGTGCAAGATTTTGAAAGAATCGTGCTTCAACACCTTGCGTCTTCATCGGCCCGTGTCCTGTAGGGGCGAAGCATTCGGGCAATAACCTATCGGTGAAACGTAGATTTTCTATCCGAATGCTTCGCCCGTACTTTTTGCCGCAAACCCTAAGTAGGGAGGCACAATTATTTGTAGGATGGGTTAGCGGTAGCGTAACATGAGCGGGCGTTGGGTTTCATGCTTCAACCCAACCTACGTTCATCTTATATTTAATTCCACCTACCTACTTAGACATTATTGAGGACAATTATTCAGCTCGACTACTCAAAGGATTATTGAGATTGCTAGTGCCAGGACGTTTAACATTATGGGATTGTAGGAGTGAGATCGCCTGTTGGTACTGGGGATCATCCTTAGTTCCCACCAAAGAAGGATCATCGCGGAAGCGCAGCTGTTGTTCCTGGGTTAACTCGATCTGCACATCGGGTTTAATGCCTTTTTTGTAGATATTTTCGCCGTTGGGGGGATAATAACGGGCAATTGTCACCGCTAAACCGGAACCATCGGAGAGGGTGTGTACCGATTGGACGGTACTCTTGCCATAGGTCGATGTACCGACTAAAGTCGCCCGGCCATTTTCTTTCAGCGCCCCGGCGAGGATTTCGCTGGCGCTGGCGGAACCTTTATTGACCAAGACCACGAGGGGTAAATCGGTAATAGCGGTGTTATTGGCGATAAATTGGCGATCACCGCCTCGTCGATCGATGGTGCTAACGATTTTGCCCTGTTTCATCCACATACGAGCGATATCGACACTAGCAAATAGTAACCCGCCGGGGTTGCCCCGCAGATCGAGAACATAGCCGGATACCTGTTGTTGACTTAATTCCTCGATCGCCTCTTTCATTTGTTCGGCTGCGTGGGAACTAAATTCATCCAGTTTGATATAACCAACTTTCACCCCACCTTCCTGTTTAAGGGTATAGCTAACCGAGGGGATTTCGATATCTACCCGGGTCAAAGTCACTTCAAATACCCCTCGATCGGGACGGGCAAGCTGTAAACTAACGCTAGTACCCACTGCTCCCTGTAGAGCTTCCATTGCTTGTTCTAAGGTCATTAAAGCGGTGGGTTTGCCATTAATTCTGATCAGGCGATCGCCGCTTTTTACTCCTGCTTCCTTGGCGGGGGATTTTTTCACCGTATCGACAACGACCAGATCGCTAGTGCGTTTATCAAGGGCTAAACGTACCCCAATTCCCGATAATTCTCCGGAAGTTTGACTGGTGAGGACAGAAAATTCCCTAGGAGTTAAAAAACGGGTATAAGTATCACCCAATTCCTTTAAAGCTTCCCGAATTGCCGTGTAAGCTTGTTGGGGATTAGTATAATTTCTGCTTAACAATTCTTGACGTTTTTTTTGCCAATCGATTTGATGAAAACTACGATCTACAAATTCATTATTAACAATTTGCCAAACCTGGTCGATGACTGCTTTCGGGTTATCTTCTAAGGGTTTTTCCCCTTTGGCTGCGGGGGTAAGGACCATCAGGGAACTAACTGCTAGGGTAGCGATCGCACCTCCAGATAGGAGTTTCTGCACGGAAACGAACGAGGGACGCGACTGGTTCATAAAGACAAAGCCAAAATAAGATTGACGTTTAGATAAAGCCATTCAAAAAGCGGGAGCATTTTGCCTTCGAGGGAGGTGAGGAGCAGTGTTAACTACGACTTTCGTATAGATAGGGGAGTTCCTTGTCTGGCTCTAATATCCACTATAATTCTACTTCTAGAAAATCGAGTAATATCTGGCGATGAATTTTTCCTAAAGAACGAGTCTGATTAATCTTCTCGGAGTAGTATTCCCCTTGACGGATGGCAGCCGGAGGTAATAAAGCTAAATCTTGTCCTTCTGTTTGCACTAATTTTTCTAATCCCAAGGTCAGGGGTACATGATAAAGATAACGAGAGAGATTATCATCGTTATAAGAGCGAAAATAGCGTAAACTAGGCGCTTCGTAGTTAATTTCTTCTTTTAACTCTCGTTTTAACCCTATTTCTGGACTTTCACCCGCTTCTAAGTGACCACCAAATAAACCCCACACCCCCGGATAGAGAATCGTCGGGATGTCGTCGCGCAACTGCATTAAAAATCGACCGTCCTGTTCCAAAATCGCCAAAGCAACAAATATCATCAGTTATCAGTTATCAGTTATCAGTTATCAGTTATTGGTTTTTGGTATTTTCTTGGCAGGTTTTTAGAATAGCCCAAAGCATTTTACCAATTTCCTCCGCATCATCATTGATACTTTGAAAGGCTCTTTCCTCTATGTAATTCGTGTCTTTCAATAGAGACAGCCAATACTTTGTTTCTAGACATTCCTTCATAAGCTATTGACATTTTAGCTCGAAAATCAGCGTTAGAAATAGCTCCATTAGCCTCGGAAATGTTAGCCCCGATTGAAGTGCCACTCCTTAATAACTGTTTTGACAAAATATATTCTTGTTTAGTCTCACAAAAATATTTATAGCCTTTAACAATCCTAAGGGCAAATTTATAAGCTTTGTCATAAACTTTACTCTCCATCTGTTTGCCCCGCTACTGTTTACTGTTTACTGTTTACTGTTTACTGTTTACTGTTTACTGTTTACTGTTTACTGTTTACTGTTTTTCTCGCTTTGTTTATGGGGTAAAAAGAAGGCATCGAGGGGGTCTGGGACGGGTTTAACCACTGCGGGGGGTTTGGGGGGAATCGCTTCTGCGACGGGTTGCACGGGTGGATTGGGTTTAACGGGGGTAACGACGGGAGTTTCTGGGGGTTTCGTTTCAGCTGCGCTGGGAATTGTCACCTGTCGGGGATTTTCGAGGGGTTTAGTTGAAACCGGGGGAGAATTGTTTTCTGGGGGTTTAACTTCTGAGGTGGGGGAGGGTTTAATTTCTGGGGACGGGGAGGGAGTAGGAAGAGAATTAACCGCTACTGCATCCATCTGTTCTAATTCCACCACATACAATTCGTTAACGGTTTGGGAACCCTGGGGAATAGCTTCAAAGTCAATTTTGCCCTTAATGACGATTTCTTCGCCTTGACGGGGTAATTTATTGCTATTGGTGCGAATCCAAATCTTACCAGACTTATCCTGCAAAAGATAGGCTCCTCCCGCTAAAAAAGGGGCATAATTGCTCACGGTTCCCCTAAGATAAACTAAAGTGCCTTTTGGTTTTTCCTGTAATTGCTCGATCGCTGTTAGGGGAGGATCACCGATGTAGGGAACGGCAATACCTAGGTCAGCAAGGGTACTACAACCGAATAACCCTAGCAATAATAATAAACTGCTGATGCGCGCTACACGAGTCTGAATAGACATTCTTGCTTTAACCTTAACGAGTGCCATTAGCCAATCTTTTTGACCATAGAATAGATCCGAAAGATTTTTGTTCTCGGTATTATCATAGAATGTCCGTAACTACTTGCCAAATTCTCGACGGGAAAGCCTTAGCTCAAAAAATCCAACTTGGTCTAGGAGAGCGCATCCAGACGCTAAAATCTCCAATGGGACGACCTCCGGGGTTAGCGGTGTTGATGGTGGGGGATAATCCCGCTAGTGCCGTTTATGTCCGCAATAAGGAGAAAGCTTGTACTAAAATCGGTATGGCCTCTTTTGGTCGTCATTTTTCCACCGATACAAGTGAACTAGAAATTTTAGCGGAAATTGTCCGTCTCAATCAAGATGAGCGGGTGGACGGGATTTTAATTCAATTACCCTTACCTAAGCATTTAGATGCGGTTTCCCTTCTCTACCAAATTGACCCGAAAAAAGATGCTGATGGTTTACATCCTCTCAATTTAGGCGGTTTAGTGCGGGGTGAGGACTGTATCCGCAGTTGTACTCCTGCGGGGGTCATGGCACTCCTGAAAGAATATAATATTCCCATAGCTGGTAAGCACGCGGTGGTGGTGGGTCGCAGTATTCTAGTGGGGAAACCTTTAGCTTTAATGTTATTGGAGGAAAACGCTACGGTGACTATTGCTCACTCGCGCACGGAAAATCTGGCAGAAATAACCAGAAGTGCCGATATTTTAGTACCTGCTGTCGGTAAAGCCAATTTAATCACTAAAGATATGGTAAAACCTGGTGCAGTGGTGGTGGATGTGGGGATTAATCGCGTCGCTGACCGTTTGGTGGGCGATGTGGACTATGCTGGGGTTTTAGAAGTGGCTAGTTATCTTACTCCTGTCCCCGGGGGTGTCGGTCCGATGACGGTGGCAATGTTATTAAAAAATACCTTGTTAAGTTACGAACGCAAGTTATAAATCCGCAGCTACCAGCTATCAGCTATTCAGTAATTCTACCGATACAATTTTGTCAATCTAGCAAGTTGGGATTTTTACGGGGAAACTCTCTTTTAAAATTGGGCTTTACTTTTGATTTTATTACTCAATCCAAGCTTTTGGGGGGTTCTACCCCCCAAACCCCCCGTTGGGGGCGTGGCGCCGCCCCCAAACCCCCCGCGCATTAGTTTTTCGGTGGGATGCTTACAGGCAGCCGCTGACGCATCTGTAATAATTTAGGGTTTGCTGGTTTCTGTGTGGAAATGAGGTCTATACTGATAGTTTGTTTAACAAAATAGTCCTAAAAGTCTTTCCCAGTAAACATTTCACGATTTCATAAGCAAAAATTATCACACAAAGTCGAGAAGAGCCATAATTTAAGAGTCACTGATAATTGCTGATTGTCGGTATTTCTGCAAGTGTGAGATGCACCTCCTTGATTTTTTTTTAACTATCTTGGTAGAATTTGAGAAAACTGAATAGACTAGGAGCTTTTCGGTCATGATCTTTATTATCCCGATTATTCTTGGTGCGGCTGCCTTAGTTACTGCTGGTGTGGGAGTTAGTGCGGGTGCTAATGGTGTCTCCAAGCTACAAAAGGCGGAAAAAATTGGCAAAAGTGCCGAACAAAGATATAAAAAAGCCAATAAATCTCTAGAAAAAAAGTTTCAAGCTACCCAAAAATTTGCGGAAGAATACGGTCAACTGCAAATTAATGTCAAAATCAACACTATCGGCAGATTTGTTAAGTTTGTTCGACGAATTGATCAAAGAAATAGTCAAAGAATTGGTCAAAATTACTCCCCATCCCATCAACGCTTCTTAGAAGGGTTTGAGGGATTTTCTGCCCAACAATTCAAGGAATTTAAAGCAGAAGTGTTAGACGCACAAAGTTTGGCTGTGGGGAGTTTAAAAGTAGTGGGAGTCGCTTCGGCAGCCAGTCAGGGAACCCTAGGATTAATTGGTCTTTTCGGTACTGCTAGTACAGGAACAGCAATTAGTGGACTTAGTGGGGCAGCTGCTTGGAATGCTACCTTAGCATGGTTAGGAGGTGGTTCTTTAGCTGCCGGTGGTGGTGGCATGGCTTTGGGAACAGTGGTTTTAGGAGGTATTACCGTCGGACCTGCTTTAATGATTGGTGGTTTTGTCTTAGGAGGAGAAGGCAAAAAAGCCCTAAGTAAAGCTATCGAATACGCCAAGGAAGTGAATAATAAAATAGCTCAGTTAGATAAAAGTAAGAGTTTTTTAGGACAAGTTCAGCGCAGAATT
Source organism: Microcystis aeruginosa NIES-843 (assembly GCF_000010625.1). Classification (NCBI taxonomy): domain Bacteria; kingdom Bacillati; phylum Cyanobacteriota; class Cyanophyceae; order Chroococcales; family Microcystaceae; genus Microcystis; species Microcystis aeruginosa. The sequence continues at coordinate 4,296,435 of NC_010296.1, read as the reverse complement.
AAGGAGTTACAATACCTCGTTAATAGTCTGAATAGTAGAGCTATTCAGAGTTTAACCGAACTGGAGTCACGAGCTAATTTTAATCCTCATCTAGAGGAAGACGTGGCCAAGTTTCGGGAGGTACTACTTTTAATTAAAGCTTCATCGGAAATCATGAAACTGCCTATCCTAGACGAAAAGGGGAAATTAACCAAAGCAACGGAAAATCTCGGAGAAAAGTACCGCCATCTCTTAGAAAAATAATAGTAGGATGCCTGCCAGAAATAAAGAAAATGGTATCATAAACGCTCTAGAATTTAATTTAATAAATATTACCGAGTATTTCAATTAAAGTTAACTCTATTTCTGGAAAGGATTCAATAAAAATACTTTCACCTCGATAATATTTCTGAATAGCTTGATAACTACCATGCAGCGGATGACGATAAACTTCTAAACATTCCTCCTTGAGATTGATAATCCAAACCTCTTTAATATTTGCTTCTGCATAAAGAGGAATTTTAGTATAGCGATCATAATCGAGGGTAGAATCAGAAACTTCAATAATTAAATAAATATCTTGAGGACAAGGATAGGCAGCAACATAAAAATCCGATCGAGGTATTAGTAAACTTAAATCTGGTTCTGGTTGAGAATTATTATTTAATCTAATCGGATTTTGCACTCCTAAGAGAATAAGATCGCCAAATTTTCGATAAAATAACTGTGTTAATCTAGCTATACAGGCAGCATGACGGGTTCCCATCGGTGACATTTTGATAATTTCTCCTCGAATTAATTCCACTTTTTCATCGGGTTTGATTATTCCCTCGGTTGTCATTTTTTCGTATTCTTCCACCGTAAACTTACGGGTAATCAGTGATAAAGACATTTTAACTACACTCCTAATATTTCTGCAATAGTGAATTCTATATCGGGAAAAGATGTCATAAAAACCCTCTCATTTATAGAGTATTTCTGAATAGCTTGATAACTACCATGCAGAGGATGGCGATAAACTTCTAAACATTTTTCCTTGAGATTGACGATCCAAACTTCTTGAATATTTGCCTCCGCATAAAGAGGAATTTTAGTATAGCGATCATAATCGAGGGTAGAATCGGAAACTTCAATAACTAAATAGATATCTTGAGGACAAGGATGGGCAGCAACATAAAAATCCGATCGAGGTATTAGTAAACTTAAATCTGGTTCTGGTTGAGAATTATTATTTAATCTAATCGGATTTTGAACTCTGAGAATAATTTTCTGTCCTAATTTTTGATAAAGTAATTGTATTAATCGATCTATACCAGCAGCATGACGGGTTCCCATCGGTGACATTTTGATAATTTCTCCTCGAATTAATTCCACTTTTTCATCGGGTTTGATTATTCCCTGGGTTGCCATTTTTTCGTATTCTTCCACCGTAAACTTACGGGTAATCAGCGATAAAGACATTTTAACTAAACTCCTACTTTCTCTTTATTCTATCTGGACAGCCTTGCAAGGGGGGAATTATCGGTATTTAAACCATTAATCGGGGGGATAAACTAACTTTTTGGGGACTTGTACTGATTCTTCGGGAAAAATCAGCGCTTGCCATGGCGACAAAACCGCTAAATCTAACGTCTAGAAAGCTGGGGTCGGATCGAAACTGCCCCAAAAAAGCTACTATAGGTCAGTTGTCGATGTTAGAAAAAATAGCCGTTCCCATCAGGAACATTAAGTCGAGAAATTTTATGGTTAAGCGAAAACAGCCTTATAGTTTAATTTATCTGCTCACTCTGGTGATCGGTTTAGTCATAGCGATCGCACCTGACGGACAAGCACAAACCCCCGACTCTAACAATCCCACCAGCGATCCTAACGAATTAAAACCCTTAAATCAAGCCGATAGTGTCCTGAGTCTTCAGGGGGGACAACGTTTAGTGGAAGAAGCGAACGCCGCTATTAATGCCGCTAAATACGATGTCGCTGTGGACAAACTCAATCAAGCGCGCCGGATTTTTAACCAACTATCTAACTATCATCTGCAATTAGCTAATAGTTTCTCAGGAATTGACCCGAAAGTATTCGATTCTCAGCGTCAAAGTGCTTTAAACACCGGACAACTGCGGGATGAAGCCACCTATCAGCTTGCTTTAGTTCATAGGGCGCAAAATCAGCCAGAATTGGCGGTTCCTTTGTTAATTCAGGTGATTCAATCCCAAAACCCCACCAGTGAATTAGGACAAAAAAGCTATCAACAACTCTACGAGATGGGATTTGTCAGTACACCCATCTCCGCACCGACTCCCACCTCCGCAACTCCTAACAACTCCCCCCCACAGCAGTAAATTTTGTCCCCATTGACGAGCTTTCGGTAACAATGGGATCAGAGTATCTTTAATTCTTTTGAGGAGTTACGATGGTTGACTTTCGCCAAGTAGAAGCGATGATTCAAGAACAAATCCCCGATGCACAGGTGATGATTCGGGATTTAACGGGAGGTGGCGATCATTTGGAAGCGGTGGTTATTTCTGGCGAATTTGCCGGCAAAACCCGCGTTAAACAGCATCAAATGGTTTATGGCGCTTTACAATCGGCACTGGCTACCGAAGCCATCCATGCTTTGGCATTAAAAACCTACACTCCCGACGGTTGGGCAGCAGAAAAATAACAGTTATCAGTTAAGTAGGTAGGTGTTACAAGTTGTCAGACACCCCCCTTATTAAGGGGGATCCCCCCGCCTATCGGCACCCCCCTTATCAAGGGGGGCAGGGTAGGGCTGTTTCATTTAAATTAATTACAGCTGATTTTGAGTCAATAAATTTGACCGAAGATTCTCAAGTTTATCTTTTTCTAATCAAAAGAGTTAGTCACAATAACTAATCTTTAATCTTCTGCCAATATTTATTATGAATAAATTGATAAAGCCTGTTCCCAAGCCACTAAAAGCCTATCTCTCTTGAAATTGTCTGAGAGTACATCCTGTTAATTTAGCTAATTTTTCTGCTTCTTACGTCGATAAAACTATCAATTTTTCCCAACGTTCAGCTAACCACCTCTGTCCCTCTGTTATTGAGAGAAAACCCAAACCTCTGAAAAGATTCAATCCTATAGTTGTGAGAATTGACCAATTGCTGGCCGCTTGAAAATCACTTATCTCGCTTTTATCTTCCTCAAAAATTACATCTTTTACCCAATGTAACTGATTTTCTATTTTCCAATGTCCTCGAATAATTTTAGCAAATACTTGAGCGGATTCGGTTAGGCTACTGATATAGTAAGCTGTTTCTTCATAGGTTTTATCCCCGCGACTACCCTTTCTTTCTACTTTAATAACTCTTCGCAGATTTTCAAACCCTTGTCTTTCATTTTTTCTCACTTTAAAAACTTCTATTTTTCTTGATATTTTTCGTCCATGACTATTATCTTGTTCAAGAAAGCAACTTTCTGGCTTTGAGGAATTACTCAGGTCTTGTATTCGCTTATAAAGATTTTTCTGATTTCCTTTAACGGTGATAACATAATCATTTTTAGTCTTGGCTATTAAGCTGATTGTTTTTTTCTGACAGTGTAAAGCATCGCCAGTAAAAACTTTATTTTGGAGAGAGCAATCCTCAATTATAGCTTGCCCTTCGTCGATTTCAGACCCTTTTTTGTTTTCGATTCTTTTTAAGTGTAATACTAATCCACTTTCTTGACTAAACAATGAGACAAACATGATAAAATTTTGTTGTTCATTATTAGGATTCTTTAGGGTGTTTTTGAGACTTTTTCCATCCATACCTAGCCAATTTATATCATCTCTTTGTCCATATTCTTCTAATGCCCATTCATTAAACATTTTTAACAAACTCTGCCAGTCAACTCCCATCATTACCCTTCTAATTGTTGAATAGGATGGGACTCTTTCTGGAATTATGTTAAATTCTTTACTGAGCCTGTGCCGATTATTTTTAGCAAACTCTCCTAGTTCTCTATAACCTGAGTATCCTAGCATTGTTCCCAGTATTATTACTACTAATACTATCCATAAAGGGTGTCTTTTTCCTTTATCTTTCCTAAAGTCCTTGACTTGTTTCAGTTTTTCTATTAAGCTCAACATATATTTTAAAGGTTGGCGGTCACTCCTCATTTTACCTGATAGTGATCGCTTTTACTTTTGATATTCTGATGGGAGAATGAAACAGCCCTAGGGGGCAGGGGGGATCCATCTTCAATTTAATTATAACTACTTATCAGTTATCAGTTAATTTTTTTCTGGTTTTCTTTGTGGCTAATTATCTTCACAACACACAGTCTAATTTAATTACTCATGGTTAGTCCTTTACTGGAACCCTTTCGAGAAGCCTATCGCAATTTGGAACTTTTACCCCTGCGATCGGATAAAGAATTACAGCGTTTTGCTGTCAAATACGGCACAGAAATTATCGAAGAATTAGAACAATTGGTCGAAGATAGTCCTTCGGAAGACGGAAAAATTATTCTAGCAGGACATCGGGGTTGTGGTAAGTCAACCCTACTCTACGAATTTAAAAGAAAGTTAGATGATCGCTATTTTGTTGTTTTCTTCTCGATCTCAGACACGATCGAAATGTCAGACGTAAATCATGTTAATATTTTATTCTCGATCGCCGTTCAGATGATGTCAGAAGCGGAAGCCCAAAATTTAACTATTAAAGATTCTATTAAAAAAAGCTTTTATCAATGGTTTGCTGAACAAATTCGCACCGAAACCAATCAAGCAGATGCCACTGTCGAAACGGGTTTTAACTTTTCTTCTTTACTAGCTCACATTAAAGGAATTCTCAAGATTAATTCGACTATTCGGGAGGAAATCAAACAAAAGTATGAGCGGAGAATTAACGATTTAGTTGCCCAAATTAACATTATAGCTAGTGCGATCGAGTCCCAAAGTCAGAAAAAAATCTTAGTAATTGTTGATGACATTGATAAAATTGACTTGGCACAGGTAAGGGATATTTTTCAATCCCATATTAAAGCGATTATGTTGCCCAGTTTTCGGATTATTATGACTATTCCGATCGCCGCTTTAAGAGAAGTAGCTTTAAAGGCAACTCTCCAAACAGAAACCAACGATCAGATCGTACAAATGCCTGTATATAAACTCTTTAAACAGGGAGACATTAATTCACCTAATGCTATACCCGATCCGCAAATTATTGCTACTTTAACCGAGATTATCACTAAGCGCATCGATCCCGCTTTAATCGATCCTGACACCCTCGAAAAAATTTGTCTTTACAGTGGGGGAGTGTTACGAGAATTAATTCGCATTACTAATGATTGCTGTCGGGTTTGTTTGCGATCGGTTCGTCGTTATCCTGATGATAATACCCTAAAAATTAATCAAGCTGTTTTAGAACAATCAATCACAGAACTTAGTCTCGATTTTGCTGAAAGTATCGGTACAGCAGATGAGGAAATTATTAAAACTGTTTATAAAAAGTCAAAACCGAAGGATCTCAAGGATCAAAATTTTCTAGATCTGTTGCATGGTTTATATATTTTGGAATACCGCAATGGCGATCTCTGGTATAACGTGCATCCGATTGTAGTTGAGTTAATGAAAAAAAGAGGAACAATTTGAATGGGATAAATAAGTAGTTATAATTAAATTGAAGATGGATCCCCCCTGCCCCCCTTGATAAGGGGGGTGCCGATAGGCGGGGGGATCCCCCTTGATAAGGGGGGTGCCGATAGGCGGGGGGATCCCCCTTGATAAGGGGGGTGCCGATAGGCGGGGGGATCCCCCTTGATAAGGGGGGTGCCGATAGGCGGGGGGATCCCCCTTGATAAGGGGGGTGCCGATAGGCGGGGGGATCCCCCTTGATAAGGGGGGTGCGGATCACTCCTTGATCCGTAGGGTTGATTCATGAATCAACCCTACCTAAGGGGGGTATCTGACAGTTTTTAACATTTATCCACTTATTATGAATAATGAAACATCTTCAATTATTGACCAAAATGAAAGAGAATACGAAGGTTTAATCGTGTCTCTAGAGGCAAATCAAGAGAGATTAAATATATTGATTTGTGTGTGTGATCAGGAAAAATTGCGAAAAGAAATCATCGATCGCTATAGCAAAGAATTAGAACCAGTAATCCCTTGTTATCGGATTGATTTAGATCAAAAAGAACCGAGTTTAAGAGCAGCAATTGCTAGTTTAGTCTCCAGAAAACCAGAGTTATTACAAAGCAAAAACGCCGTGATCACAACCACAGGAGTGGAAAAATTACACTCGATCGAATGGCAACGGGAAAAATCGGAACTAGATAAATTTTTTGGTTATCTGCAATGGACAAGGGAAGGACTGCGAGAATTTCCCTATTCCATTGTTCTTTGGGTAACAAACACAGTGGAAGTAAATTTACGCAAAAAGTCCCCCGATTTTTGGAGTTGGAGAAAAGGAGTTTTTCGCTTTATTTCTCCTCCAAGTAACTTTTTACCTTCTCAGGAATTTTTACCAATTTTACAATCTTTTGACGAAATTACTATAGATAAAGATATTCCTTCAATCTCTAAGGAAGACTTGTTAGAACTAATCGAGCAAATCGAGGTAAATAAAGGCAAAAAAGAGCCAAGACTAGCGAGTTTATATGCCAGTTTAGCTAAGATTTATAACCTTCGTTTATTATATCGATCGCCATTGGTAGATTATCGTCAGGAACAACAGCTTGCGATCGAGTATTATCAAAAAGCGATCGATTTACAAAAAGAGTTAAATCTAGAACTTGATTTAGTTGCAAGTCTCGACTCATTAGCAGGTATTTACTATTTCCTAGGAGAATACCAAAAAGCGATCGAGTTTTACCAACAGTCCTTAGCAATCTTTCAGAAAATCGAAGATCCGTCGAGAGAAGCGAATTCCTACAATAATTTAGGCACTGTTTACGATTCCCTAGGAGAATACCAAAAAGCGATCGAGTTTTATCAACAGTCCTTAGCAATCAAACGGGAAATCGGTGATCGGGGGGGTGAAGCGAATTCCTACAATAATTTAGGCGCTGTTTACTATTCCCTAGGAGAATACCAAAAAGCGATCAAGTTTCATCAACAGTCCTTAGCAATCACACGGGAAATCGATGATCGGGGGGGTGAAGCGAAATCCTACGGTAATTTAGGCAATGTTTACTATTCCCTAGGAGAATACCAAAAAGCGATCGAGTTTTATCAACAGTCCTTAGCAATCAAACGGGAAATCGGTGATCGGGGGGGTGAAGCGAAATCTTGGTTTAATCTGGGGTTTACCTACTATAAACTCGATCGTATATCGGAAGCGAAAGAAGCATATCTTCAAGCGCGGGAATTATATCAAGCATTGGGGTTAGCAGGATATGTTCAATATTGTGATCAGGCAATTCGGAGATTATAATTACCCAGTTGCGATCGTGTAAAAATTTGTTGCTTCCCCCTTGACTTTTGCTTGTTTTAATGCTAGGAATTACCGGACTTGATTGCTTATCTCACCCGATTTTAAGCCAAAACTGGTTAAAAACCGCCATAACGTTCCTCTAACCAGGGATCACCCCGTCGATGGTAGCCATTACGTTCCCAGAAACCGGATTGCTCTCGATCGAGAAATTCTAAGCCATTAATCCATTTAGAACTTTTCCAAGCGTAGAGATGGGGGACAACTAAGCGCAGCGGCCCCCCGTGGTCGGGGGGTAAAGGTTGACCAAACAGTTGAAAAGCGAAAAAATTATCCTCGTGCAGGAATTCCTCTAGGGTCAGGTTAGTGGTATAACCCCCGTAACAGTGTTGCATAACGTGGGTAGCTTCCGGCAACAGGTCAATTAAGGCCATAAAATCCGATACCTTAACTCCCGTCCAAGTCACATCTAATTTTGACCAACGGGTTACACAGTGAAAATCCTTGGTAAATTCCGACTGCGGTAGGGCCATAAAGTCCGACCAGTTAAAAGTTTTAGTCGTGGCCACCTTTCCCCAAACCTTGAATAACCAGTTCTCGGTCTTGATTTGGGGAGTATCCCCGTAGGTAAGCACAGGAAAACCACTAGCGAGATATTGGCCCGGGGGAACTCGGTCTTGATCGGGAGATTCTGGTTTTTTAAAGAATTTGCCTAACATTATTTGAGACTCGCGACGAAAATTCTCAACAAATCTTAAAATATTAGGGAGCGAAAAGGTTTTCTCTACCTCACTCCCCACCATCAAGTTATTCCTCGTCTTCCCCTTCTTCTTCCTCTTTAGTGGGATAGACAAAGCTGTTAGAACGACCAGAAAGGACAGATTTACCCAAAGATAAGGCTTTTTGCGCTTCCCGAGCCGCTTGCTTTCTCCAGTGCGCTCTCCGTTGGTCGCGCTTGGCATTTGAGGTTTTCTTCTTGGGACAAGCCATAGTATTTTAACGATAGTTATAGACTCACAACCTTTCTATTCTACTCCCTATTTCCCTAATCGGCTCGCTCCCTTGTCCGATTCCCTTGATCGCTACTGCCCAAAATATTGATAAAAATGAATAATTATCATTGGCTTACCTATTTATGCTTAAAATCCTATATAACTATGTAGTCAAGTAATTTCTATCATGGTAACTACCGTCGAACCCAGAGTTTTAAGTTCACTGATTACTGTTTACTGTTTACTGCTCACTGAAAAATCCCCACACCCCCACACCCCCACTTCCCCAACCAACTCCTTTAATCTTTCCTACGATTTTGGGTATCTCTAAAGATAGATAAACAGCTAAGGGATCTCTATGTCACTGGAAGAAGGATTAAAATATCTACGCCTAAAGGATTACGCAAGGGCTGTAGAATTACTGGAAGAATATTGCCAACAGTCGGCTAATTTTCATTCTCCCTTATATATTCAAGCTAAAATGGCTCTTGTTCGGGCCTATCGCAGCAATAATCAACGGCAACAAGCGATCGCCCTAGCTCTGGAATTAGAAAATCATCTTGATCAGGAAGTTAGTCAGTGGGCCAAACGATTACTGACAATCTTTAGTGCTGAACAAAAAACCATCGGTATTGTCACTAATGGGGTCAAATTTCGAGCGCTGCCCAAGGCAGCACGAGCAGCACGGGTAAGTGTCCGGTTATCCCGGACTATCCCCGAAAATAGACTTATTTTTGCTAAACTATTGACAATTACGGCTTTTTATGCTATAGTCTGTGGTCTTTTTTTTGTAATTACCCGTTTGCTCCTCATCCCTGCGGGGACGGGTGTAATTATTGCCTTGCTCTTGAGCGGTTTCTTAGGCGGACTCATCCTTTTTATCGCCCCGAATCTAATTGATTGGACACAAAAACGTCTTTATCGAGTGCATTGGGTGTCCTTAGCGGAAATTAAACGGTATAGCCCAGAATCGGCGGCGGTAATTGGGCGTATATGCCGAGAAAAAGGGTTAAAACCGCCAAAACTAGGCATTATCGAAGAAGGACAGCCCCTCGCTTTTACCTATGGCTCTCGACGGGGTAATGCTCGCTTAGTAGTTAGCAGAGGTTTATTTACCTATCTCGACGATGAGGAACTAGCGACGGTATATGCTCATGAATTAGGGCATATTTGGCAGGGAGACTTTGCCCTGATGACTATCTGTGCTAGTTTCGACCATTTAAGCTGTTATCTCGATTCTTTTGCCCAAAATCAAGGTAATAATTTTAAAGACACAGTTTTTCTAGCCCTTCTCTCATCAATTATCACTATTTTTAGGCCAATTATTGTTTTTTGCTGTCTTTATCTGTCTCGTACTAGAGAATACTTCGCCGATCATTTTGCTGCCCAAGTTACCGGTAATCCCAATGCTTTGGCCCGCGCTTTAGTAAAAATTGCCTTTGGTTTAGTCCAAGAAACTGCCCAGTTTAGTCCCCTGTTATTGAGTACAAAAGTATTAAATATTGCCCTGGAGCAGGATGCGATCATTGCCGGTAACGTTTATGGTATCGCATTGGAGTCTCGCCGGATCGGACAGAGTTTTCTCTGGGATATATATAACCCTTGGGCAAAATGGTTAGAGTTGCAATCTAATCATCCCCTGACTGGTGAAAGGATTCGCGCTTTAACTAACTATGCCCGACAGATGGATCTGGATATAGAATTTAGTCTGGGGGAAGTATTACGCAAAAAAATGGAATTAAATCCCAAGAAACTCTATCAAAACTTTTGTCTACGACTGTGTTTATATTATGCTTCGGGACTAGGCTTTATTATTGGGGTTGTCATAGCTGGTTTTCTTTGGCTGAAATTTAGCTCTTGGGGTGCATTGGGCCTAATTTTAGTCGGTGGGGGTTTGGGTATAATTATCAATCGATTAGCCAGTTATCCTCGTCTCAACAATGCTGGTTTCAGCGATATTTTTTCTTTAACTGATAATCCTTACAGTCATCCCCTCCCAGCTATCCCCGTCCGACTCCGCGGTGAGTTAATTGCTCAAGGAAAGAATTTCTTTCTTAAAGATAGCACCGGCATAATTCCCCTCGCTCCTAACTATCGTTTTGGTTTTTGGCATAAAATCAGGACTACTAACTCCCCCATGGCAGCAATAAATAATACATCTGTACGAGTTCTCGGTTGGTTTCGTCGCGATTTATCTCCTCGTCTCGAATGGAGTCAAATAACTCACTCTGGCGGAAATATTCGGTTTTATCCCCGTTTTTGGTCTTTGGTTAGCGGTTTTGGCTTATTAGTCTCCGGTTTAATTATCGCAGTCACATTTTAAGCATCGCAAAAAACTGCCACTTCATCCCTTTTCTAGTTTTAGGTACTTGCTTGGATAGTACCCAATCTTTGAGCGGCAATCCCTAAAATCCTCTAGTCTCACACCCCGAAAACTATTGATAACTATTGATAAAACTTAATAATTATCATTGGCTTACCTATTTATGTTTAAAATCCTATATAGCTATGTAGTCAAGTAATTTCCATCATGGTCACTACCGTTGAACCCCCCTCCCAGAAAAAAGCTGTTCTGCGCGAAACTATCCTCACTCCTCGTTTCTATACCACCGATTTTGAGGCTGCCGCTAATTTTGACCTTTCTCTGCAAGAAACCGAAATCAAAGCGATGTTAGAGGAGATGCGGACCGATTACAACCGGCATCACTTTGAACGTCAGCAAGAATTTGAGAACTATCAAGATAATCTCGATGAAAAAACGAGAAATGCCTTTATAGATTACCTAGAACGCTCCTGTATCTCCGAATTTTCTGGCTTTTTGTTATTTAAGGAACTGTCACGACAACTAAAAAGCCGTAATCCCTTGTTAGGGGAGATATTTCATCTTATGGTTAGATATGAGGCGCGCCATGCAGGATTTCTCAATAAAGCCATGGCTGACTTTAATATTTCCCTCGATTTAGCCAAAATTACTAAAACCCGTACCTACACCTTTTTCCCCCTTGAATGGGTGTTATATACGGTCTATCTCTCCGAAAAAATCGGTTATTGGCGGTATATTCTCATTTATCGTTATTTAGAAGAACATCCCCAGTATAAATTTAATCCTCTTTTTAATTACTTCGAGAGTTGGTGTCAAGACGAAAATCGCCACGGAGATATCTTTAAAACCTTACTGCGCGCTAAACCGCAATTGTGGAATAATTGGCGATCGAGATTATGGAGCCGTTTTTTCCTGCTTTCCGTCTTTGCTACCCATAGTTTAACTGTACGGGAACGCTCAGACTTTTATGATGCTTTAGGAATGGATGCGATCGCTTTTGATCAAGAGGTAATTCGTCAGACTAATAATACCTCCGCTCGCGCTTTTCCAACTATTTTAAATGTGGACCATCCCCAATTTTTCCCCCGTTTAAACCGTTGTGCCGAACGTAATTTACAATTAAAAGCGATCGATGAAAGTAGCGTTCCCCAATGGCTAAAAACAATGGGTAAGTTACCCTTACAGTTAGGTATGGTCGGGGATCTCCTGCGATTGTATCTGATTAAACCCATAGATGCAGAAGCCACCAGAGAAATGGTACTTTAATCAGTGATCAGTGATCAGTTATCAGTTCACTGAGTTTGAGGTTTGAAGACGAGCGCAAAAAGAGTTAATCATGGAAAGTTTTTCTCGAAGAATTTTTGAGCGGCTGGCGGGATTTGCTGAAACTGACTCGGACAGGGAAGTGTACCTCAATGCCTTGGGCAGTGGAAACCCGGTCGAGAAAGAACAAGATCGCTATGAGTGCCTCTTGCACCAGCTTAAACAGGGCGATTATTCGGCTGCTCTCAAAGCCTACCTTCAGCTTCTAGCGATCGCTGATGAGGGCATTCAACAACAACTGGTCGAGATTGTGCGAGAGCGGGTTTACTCATCGGCTACTGATGAACTGTTGCGAACTGAGCTGCTCGCTTACTTCAAGCCGCCACGAATCCTTGATTTTGAGGATGTACGAGTGCTTCTGGCTTCATGCCCTGATTGGTTCACCTCAAAAAACCTAGCACGGGCGCGGGCGGTCCAAGAACTGGTCGCTCAACGATGTGATGAAGAGTTGTTTAGAACGCTGATGATAGAAGCCTTAAGAGAATTAAACCACCAGACTCGTTCCTTCAACGCTGCTTATGCGTTGCTAGAGGCACTCAAAAAACCTGTTTGCGCTCTCGCCGTAGTACGACTCATGCCTTCGCTTCAGGACCAGACGACTCTTCAAGAGGTCTTCAAGAGAATTCTGGCAGCAGAACGCCAAGGAATTGACCCTTGGGAGAAACTTCCCATCGCTCTTGTTGAGCAGCAATGTCCTCTGACCTCTGCACTTGTTGGGGAGCTCCTAGCGGTGGGAGCAGAGGGTGAAATAGGCAGTCTTATTACCATGTTACTGGCTTCCGCCGCCGAGCCGACAATTGTTGTCCATCTTGTCCAAGAAGCCTGTCAAGAAGATTAAAGTATTAGATGAGAAAGTCGAGGGATTAACGGTACGGGTTGGTTATCAGGAATTTACCAACCGGGGGATTCTGATAGCTTTGGTGGTCGCTGTCTTGGGAGGTGCTGCTAAACTTTTTGGTTTTTTTCCCAATCCCTAAAAGTGGCTCCTAGGCAAGGCTAGAGGCCTTATGATCATAATAAATGGCCGCTCAAAAACCCGAAAATCTATAGGAGTCTAGCAAATGTCTAACGAAACTGTCACCTATTCCCTAGAATCAGTCCTTAAGGAAATTAAAGACAGCATCAAAGAAGTCAACCAGAAAATCGATACCCTGCAAAAAGATGTCAATCAGAAAATCGATACCTTGCAAAAAGATGTCAATCAAAAAATCGACTCCCTTGAAACACGGATGGATGAGAGATTTGACAAGGTAGAAGACCGGCTCACCAAAGTAGAAATCGGACAGGCCGAACTTAAGGGAGAGTTAAAAGGAGATATTAAAGTATTAGACGAGAAAATCGAGGGATTAACGGTACGGGTTGGTTATCAGGAGTTCACCAACCGGGGGATTCTGATAGCTTTGGTGGTTGCTGTCTTGGGAGGTGCCGCTAAACTTTTTGGTTTTTTCCCTAATCCCTAAAAGTGGCTCCTAGAAACGATTACTTGCCTTAGGATTATAAGAAATGGCTATCAAAAACTCAAAAATCTATAGGAGTCTAGCAAATGTCTAACGAAACTGTCACCTATTCCCTAGAATCAGTCCTTAAGGAAATTAAAGACAGCATCAAAGAAGTCAACCAGAAAATCGATACCCTGCAAAAAGATGTCAATCAGAAAATCGATACCCTGCAAAAAGATGTCAATCAGAAAATCGATACCCTGCAAAAAGATGTCAATCAGAAAATCGACTCCCTTGAAACACGGATGGATGAGAGATTTGACAAGGTAGAAGACCGGCTCACCAAAGTAGAAATCGGACAGGCCGAACTTAAGGGAGAGTTAAAAGGCAATATTAAAGTATTAGACGAGAAAATCGAGGGATTAACGGTACGGGTTGGTTATCAGGAATTTACCAACCGGGGGATTCTGATAGCTTTGGTGGTTGCTGTCTTGGGAGGTGCTGCTAAACTTTTTGGTTTTTTTCCTAATCCCTAAAAGTGGCTCCTAGGCAAGGCTAGAGGCCTTATGATCATAATAAATGGCCGCTCAAAAACCCGAAAACCCCATAGGAGTATAGCAAAATGTCTAACGAAACTGTCACCTATTCCCTAGAATCAGTCCTTAAGGAAATTAAAGACAGCATCAAAGAAGTCAACCAGAAAATCGATACCCTGCAAAAAGATGTCAATCAGAAAATCGATACCCTGCAAAAAGATGTCAATCAGAAAATCGATACCCTGCAAAAAGATGTCAATCAGAAAATCGACTCCCTTGAAACACGGATGGATGAGAGATTTGACAAGGTAGAAGACCGGCTAACCAAAGTAGAAATCGGACAGGCCGAACTTAAGGGAGAGTTAAAAGGCGATATTAAAGTATTAGACGAGAAAATCGAGGGATTAACGGTACGGGTTGGTTATCAGGAGTTCACCAACCGGGGGATTCTGATAGCTTTGGTGGTTGCTGTCTTGGGAGGTGCCGCTAAACTTTTTGGTTTTTTCCCCAATCCCTAAAAGTGTCTCCTAGAAACGGTTACAGCCCTTAGGCTTATAATAAATGGCTATCAAAAACCCGAAAATCTATAGGAGTATAGCAAAATGTCTAACGAAACTGTAACTTATTCCCTAGAATCGGTCCTTAAGGAAATTAAAGACAGCATCAAGGAAGTCAATCAGAAAATGGACACCTTGCAAAGAGATGTAAATGATTTAAAGGTAGGACAAGCTAAACTAACTGAGAAAGTCGAAGGGATGGATAAAAGACTAGAAAAAGTAGAAAATGAGCAATACACTCTAGTTAAGGCTATTTCTGACCTACAGGGTTTTCGAGGTCTGATTGTCCCTATCCTTATCGGTGCCATGAGTGCCGCTATCGGTGCAATTATCACCGTTGCTATCAGAATTCTTTTCCTCGGTAACAATCCCTAAAATTCTCTAGTCTCACACCCCGAAAACTATTGATAACTTTAGGAGTTTAGCAAATGTCCAACGAAACCGTCACCTATTCCCTAGAAGCTGTCCTAACTAGGATTGAGAGTAAAATCGACTCCCTTGAAAAACGGATGGATGAGAAAATCGACTCCCTTGAAAAGCGGATGAATGAGAGATTTGACAAGGTAGATGAGAGATTTGACAAGGTAGAGGACCGGTTGACGAAAGTAGAAATCGGACAGGCCGAACTCAAAGCAGAGTTAAAAGGCGATATTAAAGTATTAGACGAGAAAATCGAGGGATTAACGGTACGGGTTGGTTATCAGGAATTTACCAACCGGGGGATTTTGATAAGCTAAACGGCGCTTAACCTGCATGATCCAATAGCTATAACCCTTTTGGAGTCTATATCGGTGATCCGAAGTAAAAGCCGTTTAGCTTAGCTTTGGTGGTTGCTGTCTTGGGAGGTGCCGCTAAACTTTTCGGTTTTTTCCCCAATCCCTAGAAGTGGCTTCTAGAAACAGCCTCCCCCACCACCCCAAAAAAAATTTTTCCCAAGAGTGATAGGTTTTCTGAAAGAGGTGGGTAAGTTGTTCATAGAGAACAAAAAACACTTACCAAAGGATATACCCATGAACTCCACCTTCAAATTCAAACTCATCCAAGCTCTCAACAAAAAGAACGGTAACAAAGGTTTCACCCTCATCGAACTCCTAGTTGTCGTTATCATCATCGGTGTACTCGCCGCCATCGCTCTCCCCAACCTCCTCGGTCAGATAGCCAAAGGCAGACAAGCGGAAGCTCGCACCCACCTCGGTACCGTTAACCGCGCTCAACAGGCTTACCGCTTAGAACAGGGAAATTTTGGACTATTTACTGCCGCTGCTGGCAGTGTAAGTACCGGCGACTTGCCCGTATCTATAGAACCTCAATACTATAATTATACCGGACCTACCGCCACCAGTACCACTTCTGCTCTAACTAATGCTTCAGCTATCGGCGCCTTCGACGACGATATTCGCGACTACTCTGCTGCGGTATCTCAAGACGCCGCTGGTGTTTTCAGATCAATCATCTGTGAAGCAACTCATCCTACTGCTGGAGTAGCAGCAGCAACAACTGCTGCTACCTGCACTACTGGTACCCGGGTCAGATAGATATTCTTCCCAGATTGCCTAAAAGCTTTCTGGCATAACAACCAACAATTGATACTCTAGCGGAAGGTGGCAGGGAAATTTTCTCTTGGAAACCTTGCGCTTTTGATTTTTTTCGGGAAGTGGGGAAGTGGGGAAGTGGGGAAGTGGGGAAGTGGGGAAGTGGGGAAGTGGGGAAGTGGGGAAGTGGGGAAGTGGGGGAATTTCAACTAAAACCCCAACACCCGAACACCCCAACACCCGAACACCCCAAAACCCCAACACCCGAACACCCCAACACCCGAACACCCGAACACCCGAACACCCCAACACCCCCCGCAACGCGCACGCAGTGACCACCCCAACACCCCAACACCCAAAATATAGTCAATATTGCCAGGGCCTAACCATGAAATACCTTCTTTTTTCAGCAATCAAATCACAGGCAAAAAAAGCGAGGGGTTTTACTCTAATAGAATTGTTAGTAGTGGTGATTTTATTGGGGGTTCTCGCTGCCATCAGTTTACCGAGTCTCTTAGGACAAATCGCCAAAGGTAGGCAAGCAGAAGCGCGCGCAGCACTGGGATTAATCAATCGCGCCCAACAGGGTTATCGTTATGAAAAAGGGACTTTTGCTACTTTATCTGAACTATCTCTGGAAGCTGCCACTATTTCCCTAACATTTTATAATATCAGCGAAGTAGGAACTCGCAATCCTGTTGGAGTCGCCTATGAATTGGATGCTTTGACTCCATTTGCTGACGATATTAAAAATTATGCCGGAGCGTCTGGACAAACGGCAGCCGGGGCCTATACTGGTATTGTTTGCGAGGATGAAACTCCTTTAGAAGATAATGTTTCTACCAGTAATTCCGCCGGTGTTCTTAGCTGTGTTAATGGCATTAAAATTAATTAAAATAACCCCAAAAATCTTTTATTTTTGTTGATAAGTAAATGGTTATAATTATGAAGGGCGTGATTTGTCGGTTAATTCATCGTAGGGTTAATTCATCGTAGGGTTAATTCATCGTAGGGTTAATTCATCGTAGGGTTAATTCATCGTAGGGTTAATTCATGAATTAACCGCGATGGTAGGGTTAATTCATGAATTAACCCTACACTGATTATTGACTTTTATTTAAAGCTATGGTAGGTGCAAAAAAATCTCTCAATCTATCCTTACTTAAAACTCTTGGTTTAGTCGCCGTCATCGGTGGACTAATCATAGCTATTGTGGAAATGCAACAGGAAAAGGTGAAAACCTTGACCAAAGAAAAGTTATTAGATAGAAATTATCGTCAAGAGTCTCGCCTAGAAAATGCTCAGGTTGAGTTATTAAAAAATATACCTTCCTTTGGCTTTGACAATATGTTAGCCAATTGGTCAATGTTGCAGTTTATACAATACTATGGCGATGTGGATGCTCGTAGGGAAACTGGTTACGGTTTAAGTCCCGATTTTATGGAAATTGTCACCAAAAATGACCCCAAATTTGTCCGCGCCTATTTGATGATGTCTGTCGCTTCTTCCCTGAATGCTGGTAAACCGGAAAGAACCGTTGAGATTATGAATAAAGGTTTATCAAAAATCACTCCTGATGTCACCGATGCCTATTTTCTTTGGTTATATAAAGGAGTGGATGAACTATTATTTTTAGGTGATATTCCCGCAGCGAAAAAATCCTATCAAATGGCCGCCGATTGGGCGAAAATTGCCGGTAATAAATTTATCGAAAAATCCGCTAGGGGAACAGTAAAATTTTTAGAAACTAATCCCGATAGTCGCGCTCCTAGAGTCGGTGCTTGGATGTTAGTCTGGATAAATAGCCAAGACGAAGAAACCCGCAGGTTAGCTAAGGAAAATATCGAAAAATTGGGCGGTAAATTGATTGTGGTTAATGATAATCAAGTGATGGCAATTCCCCCCAAGGATTAGAGTTTTAACTATTTTTCATACTCCCAAAACTTATGATTTAATAAACCATCAATATCCTCAGCAAAGGGACAAACATCGGGAAAATTAGAGTCCGGATAATCCTCTTTCACCGCTTCTAAAGCTTCTCGATAACATTCTTCTAAAATCTCGATCATAAACCTTTTTAAACTAGGAGAATACTTAAATTCCTTCTTCAACTCCTTGCGAAAATTTCTAATTTCAATTTCCCACCCCCAATAACAATCGGGAAGAACCACATAACAACGTTTTAATAAATGTTCTAATAAACGAGTTAAAAAATTATCAACCGCTTTGGGTTGACTTTTCCCCAAAGACTCCACCTCCTCGATCAAATTCTCTAAATCAACCTGAGATAAATCCCCAGATTTTAATTGTTTGACGGTTGCTTCTATCCACAAAGCAAAATCTTGATCATAAAGATTTTTTACCTTGGCTAAAGTCATCATTTTTCTCCTTATTAAACTTAAATTAATTTCTTGAAAATCACACTAAGTCTGGTTATTAAAGACTGATTATTTATTCCGCCTATTGCCTCTACTCAACGGATTTATTATCAGAGTTTAACTTTCCCAAAACTTATGATTTAATAAAACATCAATATCCTTAGAAAAAGGACAAAAATCGGGAAAACTAGCATCATATTTAATTCGCATATTCTCCACTGCTTCCTGATAACAATCATCATAAATATCGGTTAAAAAACTGCATAAACTAGGAGAATCTTTCAGGATATCTTTTAACTTCGATTGACAGCGTTTAATTGTTACTTCCCAACCTCGATAACAGTCGGAAAATGAAGATAACGCCGTTTTAAACCGTGTTCAAATAATGTAATTAAACGGTTTTTAAGTTCTCTTTTATCTCGTCTTCCCAAAGATTCCACCTCCTCGATCAAATTCTCTAAATCAACTTGAGATAAATCCCCAGATTTTAATTGTTTGACGGTTGCTTCTATCCACAAAGCAAAATCTTGATCATAAAGATTTTTTACCTTGGCTAAAGTCATAATTTTGAGCTGCTCTGTTGACTAATTACCTTTATTTTACCGAAACTTGGCCAACAATTTAAGTCTGAATTGGCGCTTACTTAAAACTTGCATTAAAAGTCGCTCGGTTTGGGTGCATCTCACATTTTCGGAAATACCGATAATCAGCAATTATCAGTCACTCTTAAACTGCTACAAATGTATGAACAGCCGCGTGTAAGCATCCCACCGAAAAGCTAATGCGCGAGGGGTTTGGGGACGGCGCTTGCGTCCCCAACGGGGGGTTTGGGGGGTAGAACCCCCCAAAAGACTGGATTGATGACACAAACCTAAAAAGCACAGTTTTTAAACTGCACCGATCGAGGGATAATATAACCTTGATATTGACAATGGCGACTATGAAAATTTTAATTATGGGTGGAACCCGATTTATCGGTGTTTCTTTGACTAAAGTGTTAGTAGAACAGGGTCATGAAGTAGTATTATTCAATCGTGGCAATAAACCCGCTCCGGTTGCTGGAGTACGACAGATTCACGGCGATCGCACTGACCCAGCGCAACTGAAAGAAAAGCTTAAAAATGAAAGTTTTGAGGCAATTTTCGATAATAATGGCAGAGAATTAAGTGATACTCAGCCCCTCGTCGAGATTTTTAGGGAAAGAATCGGGCATTTTGTCTATGTTAGCTCGGCGGGGGTTTATCTAAAATCCGACCAAATGCCCCATAAAGAAGGGGATAAACTAGATCCCAAAAGTCGCCACAAGGGAAAACACGAGACAGAAAACTACTTAAGCGAGATGGGTTTACCCTGGACTTCCATCCGTCCGGTTTATATCTACGGACCGGGGAACTATAATGACCTAGAAGCTTGGTTTTTTGACCGTTTGGTTCGTAATCGTCCTATTCCTATACCGGGTCATGGGGAACATTTTACCCAATTTGGTCACGTTGTCGATCTGGCCAAGGCCATGGCCGCAGTATTGGGTAATTCTCAGGCTATCGGTCAAGTGTATAATATTTCTGGCGATCGCTATGTAACTTTTAACGGTTTAGCGAAAGCTTGCGCGGCAGCGATGGGGAAAAATGCCGAGGAAATCGAGATTGTTAACTATAACCCCAAAAAATTTGACTTCGGCAAAAAGAAACCTTTCCCCCTGCGGGTTCAACATTTTTACGCTGATATTAATAAGGCCACCCGGGAGTTAAACTGGCAGCCTGAATATGATCTCGTCAGTGGTTTAACAGACTCCTTCCAGAATGATTATCTCCCTTCCGGTCGCGATCGGCAAGAAATAGACTTGGCGATCGATGACCAGATCTTGGCAAACCAACAAAATTAATTTTTTGGTGGGGAGTTTTTTACTGATAAGTAGGTAGGCGTTAAAAGTTGTCAGACACCCCCCTTATCAAGGGGGGATTAAGGGGGGACTAAGGGGGGATCGGCACCCCCCTTATCAAGGGGGGCAGGGGGGATCGAACCTAAAATCCATTTTTAATTTAATTATAACCAGCTACTTAACTGATAACTGATAACTGATAACTGATGCAGCTTTAACCAGTTATTGGACATTCCACCAACCGAAGGCCGGCCCGACAAAGCGAATAACTACCCAAACCCCAGCTAAAACTCCTATACCAATCCAGGCACCCCTAGTGGTTAACTTGTAAGCTTGGGATGCTTGACTTTTGGTAATCGGTAGCCAAGGCAGGATGTTTTCTTCCTGTCCATACTTATCACCCAGGGCCGATTGACGACGTTTTGATTCACCCATACTAATGTCAGTTATTAAGAGGTTTTTCTCTGATTGTATATCGAAAGACAACCGCCTACACTCACTCCCAGTCCGTGAAGGAGGGCGATCAAAACTGACGGCTGATGACCGACTATTATAGAATTAAAGGTTGCGACTGAAACGAGAATAATTATGGCAACCATTAACAGTAATTACTTAAAACTAAAAGCGGGTTATCTTTTTCCGGAAATTGCCCGACGAGTCCAAGCTTTTGCGGCAGCTAATCCCGATGCTAATATTATCCGTCTGGGGATTGGGGATGTCACCGAACCTTTGCCCCTAGCTTGTCGTGAGGCAATGATCAAAGCGGTGGAGGAAATGGGCGATCGCTCTAGCTTTAAGGGTTACGGGCCCGAACAGGGTTATGCTTGGTTAAGGGAGAAAATCGCCGTCCATGATTTTCAGGCTCGCGGTTGTGAGATAAGTGCCGATGAAATCTTTATTTCCGACGGTTCTAAGTGCGATACGGGCAATATTCTCGATATTTTTGGAGATAATAACTCGATCGCTGTGACAGACCCAGTATATCCCGTTTACGTTGATACTAACGTTATGGCCGGACACACGGGAGAGGCCAACGACCGCGGCGAATACGAGGGCTTGATTTATCTGCCAATTACCGCCGAAAATAACTTTACTGCCCAGATTCCGGCGGAAAAAGTCGATTTAATCTATCTCTGTTTTCCCAACAATCCCACCGGGGCCACGGCTACCAAAGAACACTTGACAGCTTGGGTTAATTATGCTAGGGCTAACGGATCGATTATCTTTTTTGATGCGGCCTACGAGGCCTTTATCACCGATGCCAGTTTACCCCATTCCATCTACGAAATCGAGGGGGCGCGGCAATGTGCGATCGAATTTCGCTCTTTTTCTAAAAATGCTGGTTTTACCGGGACCCGTTGCGCTTTAACCGTGGTTCCCCAAAGTCTCACGGCCAAAGCGGCCGACGGCAGCGATGTGCAACTCTGGAAACTGTGGAATCGTCGGCAATCGACCAAATTTAACGGCGTTTCCTACATTGTCCAACGGGGGGCCGAGGCGGTTTATTCCCCGGAAGGACAAGCACAAGTAGAAGAACTTGTCAAGTTTTATTTACAAAATGCAACAATTATCCGAGAAAAATTAACCGCTGCCGGTTTAGAAGTCCATGGCGGCGTAAATGCGCCCTACGTTTGGGTAAAAACGCCCCAAGGTCTATCGAGTTGGGATTTCTTCGATAAACTGCTACATACCTGTAATGTGGTGGGGACCCCCGGATCCGGCTTTGGGGCCGCCGGAGAGGGTTATTTCCGGCTGTCGGCTTTTAATAGTCGTGCCAACGTCGAGGCCGCTATGGAAAGAATTATCAGTAAATTTCCAGGCTAATGGTCAAAAGAGGGATGTTTGCGGAAGCATCCCCCAACAACCCCATCGGGAATTGATAGACTGTTGACACACCCAATTTTTCGGTAACTACTCACCGACAACGGCTCACCGATGCGACCCTTTTGGCTAGAATCCTTACAGGTAGAAAGATTAACGATCGCAATTGCCGGCCTACCGGCACATCTGCAAGGGATCAAGTTGGTGCAGTGGTCAGATCTGCACTGCGATGAACAGCATTTGCCTGTAGCTGTCCTGCAAGAAGCGATCGCCATTACTAATCAAGAAAAACCCGATCTCATCTTCCTGACGGGGGACTTTATTACCGATAGTCCCAGGCCAATTTTTGCCCTAGTTGATAGCATAAAAGCTCTCGAAAGTCAAGGGGGTATTTATGCTTGTTTAGGAAATCATGACAGTTATCCTCCCCACGCAAGGGAAACCGTCAGATCAGCCTTAACTAGCGTGGGAATTCGGGTACTCTGGAATGAAATCGCCACACCCTACGGCGAAAATTTTCCCATCGTCGGATTGGCCGATTATTGGTCCGGGGAATTTTTACCGCAAATCCTTGAGCAAATTGCTCCCGATATACCCAGACTTGTCCTTTCCCACAATCCCGATACAGCCATGGTTTTAAGGGATTGGCGCGTGGATTTGCAGTTATCCGGTCATACCCACGGAGGCCAAGTGACTATCCCGGGTATGGGTTCCCTACCGATAGTTTTAGAGAAACTTAGGCGATCGCTGCCGGAACCATATTGTCAATGGGTTCCCTTTCACCGGCAGTTTAGCAGAGTAGTCCGATACTGGCAATGGTCCGAGGGATTTCACCGAGTCGGGGAAAATCAATTATATGTCAATCGAGGCTTAGGAACCTATTTTCCCGGTCGTCTTTTTTGTCCCCCCGAAGTGACGGTAATTACTTTGATCAACAGGACTCAGTAGTCAGGAGTCAGGAGCCGGTCGTCAGGAGATTATTTTTATTTATTCTCCCCATCACCCCACTTCCCCACTTCCCACTCCCCACTTCCCACTTCCCACTAAATAAATGACTGAGCAAGATACTGACTGGATAGGTTTGATGATCGGCAATTCTCGGCTACATTGGGGGTATTTTTGCGGTCAAACCCTGTTAGCTTGTCTCGATACTCCTCACCTGAGGGAACCCCTAAGTAATGAATTTTTGCAACAAATTTTCCCTAAACTCTTGACAAATAAATGCAACTGTGCATTGATGGTCGCCTCCGTGGTTCCTAACCAAAGAGAATTATGGGCAAATTATGGCAATTTACGGAGAATTACTTTAAAAGATATTCCTTTACTGGATTTATATCCGACATTCGGCATCGATCGAGCTTTAGCTGTCTTAGGTGCTGGAGAAAAATACGGATTTCCCTGTTT
Organism: Microcystis aeruginosa NIES-843; assembly: GCF_000010625.1. NCBI lineage: Bacteria > Bacillati > Cyanobacteriota > Cyanophyceae > Chroococcales > Microcystaceae > Microcystis > Microcystis aeruginosa. The sequence goes on along the minus strand of NC_010296.1, from coordinate 4,272,890 downwards.
AGTCATCGATGCGGGAACAGCCTTAACTTTTACGGGAGTGGATGGGGATAAAAAGCTAGTGGGGGGGGCAATTGTACCCGGGTTAAAGGTGCAATTAGCCAGTTTAAGGGAACGGACGGCAGCCTTACCAGAGGTGTCCTTACCGGAAAGATTACCGCAGATGTGGGCAAAAGAAACAGCAGAAGGGATAAGAAGTGGGATAATCTATACAATTTTGGCGGGAATAGAAAAATTCAGTCTGGAATGGTTAAATTTATATCCAGAGAGCGGGATAATTTTAACGGGGGGAGATGGGGACTTAATTAGGGATTACTGGCAAGAAAACGCCATTACATCACTCCTAGTGGATAAGACGATCATTTTTCAGGGAATTGCCGCAGTTAAGGGAATCTCCTCGGGTTTAATTGACAAAGGCGAACATATCTAGTAAAGTCGGGGAAAGTTTTCTCAACCTGGGAAATTTCTCAACAACTAGGCAAAAAATTCAGGATATAGTTATGGCGATAGTTCTAGTAACTGGTTCTGCTGGTTTAATTGGTTCCGAATCAGTCAGGTTTTTTTGTGATCGGGGTTATACCGTCGTTGGCATCGATAATAATATGCGTCAGGTATTTTTTGGTGAAGACGCTTCAACGGAGTGGAATCGAGCCAAATTATCGCAAGATTACGGGGATAAATACATTCACCATGCTGTGGATATTCGGGATCATGAAGCTATTGCAGATATATTTAAAACCTATAGTCATGATATATCCTTAATTATCCACACGGCGGCGCAACCTTCCCACGATTGGGCAGCTAAGGATCCCTATATGGATTTTAGTGTCAATGCTAACGGAACTTTAGTATTATTAGAAAATACTCGTCAACACTGTCCCCAAGCAGTATTTATTTTCTGTTCCACCAATAAAGTTTATGGCGATAGACCGAATGAATTGCCTTTAGTAGAAAAAGAACTACGTTGGGAAATCTCGGAAAATCATCCTTATTTTGCTCATGGTATTGACGAGTTGATGAGTATTGATGCTTGTAAACATTCTTTGTTTGGTGCGTCGAAAGTGGCGGCGGATGTGTTAGTACAAGAATACGGGCGTTATTTTGAGATGAAAACTGCCTCTTTTCGTGGCGGTTGTTTAACCGGTCCAAGTCATTCGGGAACGCAATTACACGGTTTTTTATCCTACTTAATGAAATGTACGATGATCGGCAAAGAATACAGTATTTATGGGTATAAGGGTAAGCAGGTACGCGATAACATTCATAGTTACGATCTCGTCAATGCTTTTTATCATTTTTATCAGACCCCGCGAGTAGCAGAAGTTTATAATATCGGTGGTAGTCGCTTTAGTAATTGTTCCATGTTAGAAGCTATTCAAGAATGTGAAGCGATTGCGGATAAAAAGTTAAACTGGCAGTATGTGGAGACTAATCGTATTGGTGATCATATCTGGTGGATTTCTGATGTGAGTAAGTTTAAAAATCATTATCCTGATTGGCAGTTAACCTACACAGTAACAGATATTCTCAAAGAAATTTTTAGTCAAAACGTTAGCCGTTGGTTATAGTAGAGCATTAGATTACTATGTCAAAACTATCTGGGTCTGTGCGTATATGGGGTTAAAAAACTGGAGATGGTCAAATATGCTTGCTTCTAAATCATGGACTGAGAAAATATTGTTTTTAATTTTTGCAGTTTGCTTAATCCATAGTTTTTGGGGGATTAGCGGCGGCTGGAATAATCCTTTGATAGATGTCCACGCTTTTCGTCAAACTCAAACGGCCATCTCGGTCTTTTATTTACTCAAAGGTAGTCCTTGGTTAGCCTATGAAACCCCTGTTTTAGGAGTGCCTTGGTCAATTCCAATGGAGTTTCCGCTCTATCAAGGAATAGTTGCAATTTTAGTTAAGCTTTTTCAGACTCCCATTGACCAAACTGGTAGATTTGTGAGTGCTTTTTTCTTTTATTTAAGTTTGATTCCTATATATGTAATCCTATCTTATTTACAAGTAGCAAGAGCTTTCCGTTGGCTGTTTTTGAGTTTATTTTTAGCCAGTCCTCTTTATCTGTTTTGGGCGCGAACATTCATGATTGAATCAACCGCCCTATTTTTCTCTTTAGCTTACCTGGCCTGTATTGCTGTTTATTTTCGCTATAAATCGCCAATTATTGCCTTATTAGCCTGTCTTTTTGGAATCGCTGCCAGTCTGACTAAAGTAACGACTATGGCTGGATTTTTAATTTTAGCTTGTGTCTGGATAGGTATTAATTGGGTTAAGAAAGACTCATCTCGTAACTTAGCGAAAGATTTATTGATACCCGTCGTTGTCTTTATCATCATACCCTTCCTTCTGGCAAAAATTTGGGTTAACTTTGCCGATGCCCAAAAGCTACTCAATCCCATGGCAGCAGATCTTATCACCTCGAAAGCTTTGAGAGATTGGAACTTTGGAACTATCGCTCAAAAATTATCTCGGTCAGAGTGGAGAAATTATCTAACTAGGACTCTAAATGACGTTTTTGGCGGATTGATAATCAGCGTTATGGCTTTAGTAATATTACCAATTTTCACCTCAAAAAAGTTACTAAGTTATGGCTTAAGTTTACTATTTATATTGACAGTTGCCATTTTTACCAATTTGCATTTTGTTCATAACTATTATCCCTATGCTAATGCTATCTTTCTCCTCGGTGCTTCTGGATTTACCATCATGGGGTTAATAGAGAAAAAACGGAAAATTTGGCAGTCTGTAGGCTGGTTTTTCCTGGCTTTAATTTTGTTATCACAACTGCAATTTTACCGAGCTTTCTGGTATCCGACAAAATTGCATGGTAACAGTTACTTAGAAATTGCCTCTCAAGTCCAAACTGTTACTTCTCCTGAAGGTGTTTTGTTAATCTACGGAGATTATTGGAGTTCATTGATACCTTACTACAGTCAACGTCGTGCCTTAATGTTTTATAATCGAGCAAGTGAGGAAAAATTTAAGAATGCTCTCTATAAGTTATCAAGAGCCAATCATCAAGTTGAGGCGATAGTTTTTTGCCGCAAAACAAGAGAAAACCGGGAAGATAAAAAATATTTAGATAGCCTGTATAATCCTAATGAAAAGCCCGTTTTTTCTAACAAACGTTGTGATATATACACAACAAGACACGGTAAATAAGAGATAATTATCTGTAATTTATATGGCTCTTCGGGAATTGTTATGCAAATAATTAACTTAAAATAAAATTCGATGAGAGCGCCTACGCTCAAAAGTAGCTGAAATCCATACAGGGAAGGACTTAAGGCACAAACAGGTTAATACCAAAAGATAGACAATTGAGTTAAGATTTGATATAATAGCCAAAAACGAGATTATTTTACTTATGATACTTGACAAATTTTTGAACCTAAAAGGAACCTGTATTCAAGGCTATCTACACCTAGAAAATATCGGTATAGTTTGCCGAATCGAATCGAAAAATCAAAAAGCAACCTGTCCTCGTTGTGGGTTAGAGAGCGATAAACTCCACCAAAATCATCGACATTTAGTCAAAGATTTACCAATCTCAGGTCAACCAGTATACCTACAAATTAATCGTCGTCAATTTAAGTGCGATAATTGTCAGAGACCCTTTAGCGAAGAGTTAGATTTTGTCGCCAAGAAACGAACCTATACGAAAAGACTAGCCGCAAATATACTCGAACAATTAAAAGAAGGAGATATTTTAAATGTTAGTCGAATAAATGACGTAACGGAAGAAGAGATTCAAAGAATGATAGAGGACATCGCCGAAGAAATTACAGAGCCAGACCTATCGGAATTAAAAAGACTAGGAATTGATGAAATCGCTCTAGTCAAAGGACAAAAAAATTACTGTGCGGTTTTAGTAAATTTAGATACGGGAAAACTAATAGCTATTCTAGAGAAGCGAACACAAGAAGAGTTGAGAGAAACGCTTACGGGCTGGGGAAAAGAGGTGTTAGAGCAAATTGAAGAAGTGAGCATAGACCTTTGGTTGCCTTATAAAAATTTGGTGAAAGAATTGATGCCATCGGCCGAAGTAGTCGCCGATAGATTCCATGTAATGAAACAAATTAATCAAGAGTTAGACGAACAGAGAAGAGCAGAAAAAAGAGCCGTAGAAGCGCAGAAAAATAAAAAACAGAAAGCGGAAAAAGAAGCGAAGCTAGAAGTTTTAAAGCGAAGTAAATATAGCCTGTTAAAAAATGAAGAAGATTTAACGGAACCCCAAAAAATTAAACTAGAAGCTATCAAAGAAAAATTCCCAAATTTGAAAAAGATGCAGGAATTAAAGGAAGAATTTAGAAAGATTTATGAAACCTCAGAGAATCCGACAGAGGGAATGCTATCCATCTCGGAATGGTTGGCAAAATCCTCCAGTGTTTTTACCAAGAGTTGTCAAACAATCCGAAACTGGTTTGGAGAAATAATTAGTTATTTCGAGCGAAGGACAACGAATGGGGTGGTCGAGGGAATCAACAATAAACTTAAACTAATAAAACGGAGAGGCTATGGCTTTAGAAACTTTCGGAATTTTTGGGTTAGAAGTATGTTATCTTGGCATCTTGTATGTTGATTTAGCATAAAGGGTAACGAAGAGCCATTTATATTGAGTTGAGTTCCTTATGTTAACTAAAATCTACAACAATAAAATTTTCCGATTTCTCATTGCTGGGGGAGTGGCATTTCTAATCAACTTATTCTTAATTTATTGGTTCATTGATGACTTGGGATTTAATACACCATTTCTGAAGAATGTGGCCAACGTTATCTCTATAGAAATATCTTTAATTGCTAGTTTCTTTATCTATAGAATCTGGGTGTGGACTGGAGGAGATTGGACAATCAGAGATGTGATTTTGATACAACTTCCTCTCTATCATCTCTCGGCAGGTTTAGCAGTTTTACTGCGAGTTTTCTTGATATTTCCCTTCTTAAACTGGTTAGGAATTAGCCCCGGAGTTAACACAATGATTGGGGTTTTACTGGGGGCCAGTATTAATTATGTTGCCAGTGATAGCCTAATTTTTAAACCTAAGAATAAGACTAATGAGACAGAAATGTACTATCCCGAAGGATTAGCACCAGCTTTCCAGATGGACGGTTACTCTCACCCACGTCAATCAAGGGATAACTATGCAGTAAAAACCCTATCAATAGTTATTCCTGCTTACAACGAAGAAGATTGCATCGAAAGCACAACTCACTTAATATCTGAACGTTTAGAAGAGGATAAAATTGATTATGAAATCCTAGTGGTTAATGACAATAGCAAAGATAACACCGAAGCAGTTCTGCAAAAAATCAACCAAGAAAATCCTCGGATTCGCTACATCAATAACTATTATCCCAATGGTTTTGGTTTTGCGGTGCGCTGTGGATTAGAAAATTTTAGCGGGGATGCAGTTGCGGTAGTAATGGCAGATAATTCCGACTCTCCCGATAACATGGTGGACTATTATTATAAACTCCAAGAAGGCTACGATTGCGTTTTTGGTTCTCGTTTTATCAAAGGAGGAAAAGTTATTGATTATCCCAGGCACAAGTTATTCGTCAATCGTTTGGCTAATCTATTCATTCAAGTTTTATTTGGGCTAAAATTTAATGATACCACTAACGCCTTTAAAATCTATCGTAAGGAGGTTATCGAAGGAATCTCACCTCTACTATCTCACCATTTTAACTTAACAGTAGAGATGCCCTTAAAAGCAATCGTGCGAGGATATTCCTATACGACAATTCCCATCACTTGGCGCAATCGTACCACGGGGGTTTCCAAGTTAAAACTCAAGGAAATGGGCAGTCGTTATTTATTTATAGTTCTCTCTATCTGGTTAGAAAAACACCTTTCTAGAGGCGACTATAAGCGCAAACGGAAAAAAAATCAAGTTGTTTGATAATTATCATCTAGAGGAGTATTTTTGATGACTAGGCAAGTGTTAATTACTGGTGGTGCGGGTTTTGTGGGCAGTTCCTTAGGTTTGGGATTAGCCCAACGTTATCCTGATTGGAAAATTATCGCTTTAGATAACTTAAAACGTCGCGGTTCTGAGTTAAATATTCCCCGTCTCAAACAGGCGGGAATTGAATTTGTTCATGGAGATGTCAGAAATGCGGAAGACTTAGAAGCATCCGCTTTGCCAGTGGATTTAATCCTAGAATGTTCGGCAGAACCTTCCGTTTTAGCTGGTTATACTTCCCCTGGCTATGTTTTGCAAACCAACTTAATTGGAACGATTAACTGTTTAGAATTAGCTAGACAAACCCAAGCTGATTTTATTTTTCTCTCCACTAGCAGAGTTTATCCTATTGCCTATCTTAATCAATTAAACTATACAGAGACAGATACTCGTTTTCAGTTATCTGAACAGCAAGATTTACCCGGGGTTTCTGCTTTTGGTATCAGTGAACAATTTCCCTTAGATTTGCCCCGTTCTCTCTACGGTTCTACTAAGTTAGCATCGGAACTGATTATTAATGAATATGGGGATGCCTACGGATTAAGAACTTTAATTAATCGCTGTGGAGTTTTAACTGGTCCTTGGCAGATGGGAAAAGTTGATCAGGGAGTTTTTGCCCTTTGGGTGGCTAATCATTACTTTCAGAAGTCCTTAAAATATATCGGTTATGGGGGTACGGGGAAACAGGTTAGAGATTTTCTTCATGTAGCTGATTTACTCGATTTAATCGATATTCAGATTGCTAATTTAGAACAATTCAAAGGGCAGACTTTTAATGTGGGGGGTGGGCAAGATTTTTCTTTGTCTCTTTGCGAAACCACAAAACTATGTCAAGAAATCACGGGCAATAGTATAATGATTGAGGCAATTCCCGAAAATCGCACCGGAGATATGCCAATTTTTATCACTGATTCCCGCAAAATCACTTCTGTAACTGGATGGCAACCCCAGCGAGACGGTAGAAAATTAATCCAAGATATTTTTGATTGGATTCACACCCATGAAAAGGAATTAAAAGGTATTTTTTAAACTAGGAAAAATTCTAACAATAAAGCTATGCAAATCACCAAAATACTTGCTTCAAAAACAATCGTTTTTAATTTAATTATTAGTCTAACTCAGACTTACCTGTTTTTGGCATTTTTGCCGACGATACACTTAATAAACCCTGGATTAGATGCTTCTTGGTCTTACGGAATTAGTCAAGCAGCCAAGGAAAAGTTAGTTTTTGGAAAAGAGATAGTTTTTACCTATGGGCCTCTGGGATATTTAACGCAAGGAGCTGCTTTATATAGCAATTTTAAGCAAATTATACTTTTCAGATTTGCAGTTCATTTTGTCCTATTAGGATTATTGATTTTAAGGATCATAAAGTTACAAACAAATAGTTTTAAAATATTGATATTAATTAATTGTATTTTTATATTTGTTCTAGGAATTCATTACGACAATACTATAGGATTTACGACAGATTATCAAATATTTTCTATATTTTTACTGGTTTTAAGTTTTGAGAAATTTTTTGTAAAATATTTACAAGTAAATTCTATTATAGTAGGTATGTTTACTGGGTTAGCTATTTTAACTAAGTTAACCTTGGGAATTTATATAGCGGGTACTTTTTATCTCTTTTTATTTTCGGGCTTTTACCTAGCCTATAGAAAACAAAAACTAAAGAATTTGATTAAATATATTCAATCCCTGTTTAATTTCACTTTAATCGCTATTTCTGTTGCTAGTATTTTTTTATATTCTGGGCAATCAATAACAGTTTTAACAAAACTATTGGTTAATTTTATAATTTCGGGAATAGTAGCTTTTGTTATTGATAAAATTTTGAATAAAACAAGGCTGACAACATTTTTTAAAAAATTATTACCTTATCTAGTTTTTTATCTGTTTTATACAACTTTATTAATTCAAAGTTTTTCATCAAATAACTTTCCTTCTTTATATGAATATATACTCAATTCTTGGCAAATATCTTCAGGTTATTCCAGTGCCATGAGTCTTACAGGTTCTAAGAGAGCATTCATATCTTTGATATTAGCAATACTATGTTGTGCAGTGATAATAAATCTACTTTTTCGTCTGTGCAATAGTGGTTCGATTAGTCTAGGTACTGCCCTACTATTTACTCTATTTCTAGGATTTAAGCACGGATTTGTTCGTCAGGATTTCCATGTAGTGCTGTTCTGTATTATTGTCCTGCTAATCATCTCATTATACTTGATCAAAATTGACGATAATCCAGTTAAAAATAAACCAAAATTATACATGATTTACTTAATCGTATTACTATCTTGTGTTGGTATTACATTTCAACGAATAAACTATATAAACTATATAAATGAACCGAGTAAATTAAGTTTATTGACAATAATTAGAAATTATAAATTTAGTAACCTCAATCCTTCAAAAGTAGCCAATAACATAAATATTGTTGTTTTATTGCTCGATAACAATAAATTTCAAGCAGAGGTTCAAAGGATTACGAGCGAAAATTTAGTTAAGTTAAATAATAGACTAAAACTTCCCGATTCTGTGCTGGAAAAAGTGCAAGGCAAAACTATTGATATAATTCCCTGGGAATTTTCACTTATTCCGGGCAATCAGCTTAATTGGAAACCGAGGCCGATTATTCAATCCTATTCTGCTTATACAGAAAAACTGGATGAACTAAATTATCAAAGCTTATCTCAATCTCCCAGAGATTATCTGATTTATCACTTTCAATCTATTGATGACAGACATCCTTTTTTTGATGAACCTAAAGCCTTTTCCTATGTGGTTTGTAATTATCAACTTGACTCGGTAAATTCGCCCTTCCAAATCCCCGCAATCAAAACCAACTTTTATCTTCTAGAAAGACAAAAAGTCAGTCGTTGCAGTCCAACCCCTCTAGGAGAGACTACTAATATTACTTGGGATCAAGTCTATGAATTACCTACTCGTAATAGTGGGATTACTCGTGTTCAAGTTAAATTTGAATATTCTTGGTTGGGTAAAATAATCAAAAAAATATTTAGGGTTTGCTGAATAAATCTAAAAACCTTACAGGAAAGGGCTTTTAGCTTGATTGAGAGCTTCCCAAATGCACTTAAATCTGCTAGAATCTCTTAAAACCCTTGCATCACCCTTGCATCTTCTCTAATTAGTGCTAATGTACCGTAAAAGCGAGTTACCCTCAACCCCACCAGAAAACTTCGAGCTGCCCTTTGAGGGGAAATTATCCCAAGATAATCGTTGGGTAATTATGGCCAACCTCATTCCCTGGTCAGAATTTGAAGCGGAATACGCATCACTTTTTTCAGAAGAAATGGGCGCACCCGCCAAAACATTTAGGACAGCACTAGGAGCATTAATTATTAAAGAAAAATTAGGAACAAGCGATAGAGAAACGGTAGAACAAATCAAGGAAAATCCTTATTTACAATACTTCTTGGGGTTTTCAGCCTACAGCAATGAACCCCAGTTTGAAGCGTCAATGTTGGTTCACTTTCGAGAAAGAATCACTCGGGAACTAATTAATAAAGTGAATCGCTTTATGGTCAAAAATTCGAGAGAAATAAAAGAAGAAGAAAACACCGAAAAAAAGTTAGAGAGCGAAACCCAAAGTCAACCAGAAAATCGAGGTAAATTAATTTTAGATGCCAGTTGTGCGCCCGCAGATATTAGTTATCCTACGGATTTAAACCTGTTAAATCAAGGAAGAAAACAAACCGAAAAAATTATTGATATTCTCTATGAAACTATAAAAGGAAAACTTGTTCAAAAACCGAGAACCTATCGTCTCCTGGCCAGAAAAAGTTATTTAGAAGTAGCAAAAAAAAGAAAACCTACCGTCAAACAAAGACGAAAAGCTCTAAAAAGACAACTGCAATATCTGAAAAGAAATCTCGACCATATTGAACAACTTTTAGCAGAAGGAGCCTCTCTACAAAGCTTGAAAAAAAGAGACTATAAACTGTTATTAGTAGTCACAGAAGTTTATCGCCAACAACTCTGGATGTACCAAAATAACAAACAGAGTATTGAAGACAGAATTGTCAGCTTAACTCAACCCCACATCCGTCCGATAGTCAGAGGAAAAGCTGGAAAACCCGTAGAATTTGGGGCCAAATTCTCAGCAAGCTGTATAGATGGTTACATATTTTTAGACCGGATTAGTTGGGATAACTTTAATGAATCGGGAGATTTAAAAGCACAAATAGAAGCTTATTATGACTATACAGGATACTATCCAGAATCAGTTCATGTGGACAAAATTTATCGAACCAGAGAAAACCGAGCTTGGTGTAAAGAAAGGGGAATCAGAATCAGTGGTCCCCCATTAGGAAGACCAGCCAAAAATGTTAGTAAAGAACAAAAGAAACAAGCTACTGATGATGAGAGGATTCGGAATTGTATAGAGGGCAAATTTGGACAAGGGAAAAGAAGATTTAGCTTAGGTAAAGTGATGGCTAAACTTCCTCATACTTCCTTTTCAGCGATTGCTATTACTTTTTTAGTCATGAATCTTTCTAACCTGTTGAGGCAGGTTTTTTGGGCTTTTTTATGTCTGAAATGGAAAAACAGCACTTTTTCTCGGTCAATGATTAGGATAAGTTATAATTTAAAAATTAATCAACAACTAAAGCTTATGCTTGTAGCTAAGTGAAATCATTGATTAAGAGACCTGTACTTTTCAATGACTTTTTCAGCAAACCCTATTTAGAATCCCTCCCGTGATAATTAACGTTAATTATCTGGATGGAACTCAAGCCAATTTTCGCTTTGTTCAAGATAATTCAGCTAATGGAGTTATCCTTAGTCACTTACCGAGAAATGATCAGGAATTAATGGCATTTTTTCAAGGAAAATTACCACCACAAGTCAAATCCTTTAGCTTTTCTGTCAGTAATCCTCTGCTATTCTCCCCAGAAATAAAAGTAACGCCTTTTTGGGAAGTTGAGACTGGTTCATAATCTTTCTTGAACCTTGAAAAGCGGTTAATATCTCTGGAAAATGGAGAATAGGGAACTCGAATCCCTGACCTCTGCGGTGCGATCGCAGCACTCTACCAACTGAGCTAATTCCCCATATATAGACCATAATAGCATTTTTGAGCAGAAAATCCTAGGAACTGGCAAGGGATCGAGGGGCAAAAAATCGAGCGGCTTCTCTCTGGAAAACTTTAAAATGGAAAAAGTAATCTTGAGGATGATAACTAATGGCGATACTACGCTTAGAGAATGGGACAACCTATACCCAGTTAGCCGATATTAGTCTGGAATTAGCCAAATTAAATGTTACTTTAAACTATTGGCCGATCGAAAACGAAGCCACTCGTCAGCTACTTAAACAAGCTTCTCTGACTGACGAAGAAAAAGAAATAGTTTTAACCAGCTTAGACGGTTATTTTGAGCAACTAAAGCAAGAAGCGGGTTATCAAGCTAGAGATTTAATCGTTTTACACCCTGAAATTGCCAATCTCGACACTTTACTGGCAAAATTCGAGCGCTGTCACACCCACGCCGACGATGAGGTGCGTTATATCATTGATGGGGAGGGGGTTTTTGGCTTTGTCTTTGCCGATGGTTCTCAGGGGGAATTAACTATTCAACCTCAAGAATATATCAATGTTCCCGCCCATAGCGAACACTGGTTTCACCTCACTGCCAGTAAACGAGTTAAAGCAGTACGTTACTTCACCAGTACCGCCGGATGGGTTCCCGAATATACGGAAACTGTCATTCGTTTTCCTAGTTTAACAGCCGTGTAGCCTTTGGTTTTTTGGCGATCGCTTTCCCAAAAAGACAGAGGAGTTGTGCAGGGATGGCAACCCCGGCAGCCACAATCTGTTAAGCGGCAAATTTGTCCTGTTGAAAATCTCCCGTCTAGTGCCTAGCTTGACGGGAGATTGTCTCAATTCGGGGGATTGGCGTGATAGATTTAGTCTAAGCCGAATTGATTGCCCCGTTTGTACTGTAAGTAGGCGGCAACGAACAAACCCGCTAGGGTAATGGGAATTAAGCCTAGGACAATCCCTAGCACTAAAGGTTCAATCACGTCTGTACTCCTTGGATTAGCAATTTTTCACCCGTATTTTATCGTAGCAGCGGTTGCCCTGGAAAGATAGGGCGATCGCACACACTGCTTAAATAGGGTTTGCTGAACAAGTTTTTCGTGGGGTAGTGGGGTAGTGGGGTGGTCACTGCGTGCGCGTTGCGGGGGGTAGTGGGGAATTTAGCTGAAATTTCCCTAAATCCCTATCTCCCTAAATCCCTGACTCTTATCTCCCGACTCCCCAAAAGGAAAACTTGCCATCTCACCATTAAGATAACTGCTGTACTCTAGGAGCGACCGAGAAAAAATTTTCTCAATTTGCCTTTACCCCAATAGCGATCGATTTCTTGCCAGAGATTGTGGAGACAAAAAACCACTGCTAGACAGAGAGTAACCGCAAGGATTTGAGAGAAACTTTCCCTTTGCCAAAATTTGGCCATTGCCTCCGAAATTACCCGCGTTACCCGATAAGCTTCCAGAAAACCCTCGATCGAGCCGAGAATCAGTGCTGCTAGGGTATAAACAAAGGTTCGATACAGAATGCTAAGGTAACGGGGTCGATTTTCTAACCATTCTAGCTTCATGGCTGCGTCGAGAATGGCCACGGTTTTTGCCGCAATGATCGCCCCTAAGCTCGCTTTACCCAAAACGTAGGTAGTAATCGAATATTCTTCCAGAAATAATTTCATGATCAGAAGAATATAACCGAAAGCCAAGAAAAAAAACAGGGCAAGAGAACCGATTTTTTTCAATTCCTTTTTAATTGCTTCCATTGATTTTTTTTGATATTTTCTGCCAAGATAGCGGTCGCGCTGCCGGATAGTCCTTTAACTATAAGCTATAGTTAATTATTTGTTGCAGCTATTCTCCCATCTCCACCAGCAAGTTTGAGCGCCGATAACTGAACTGATGCTTGAAACTAATTACGGCTTGCTGAATAAATCTAAAAACCTTGTTGTATAAGACTTTTAGACTTGTTTTCCCTCAAAAAGTGCCGACCTTTGGAGTGATTGGGGGGAAAATTCAGGTACTTTTTCCCTGAAAATTAGGTAATTGACCACCTGAAAATCGGTAAAACCCCACACCCCACACCCCACACCCCACACCCTGCCCCTAGGAAAAGCTTTTTCAGCAAACCCTAATTACGGCTTGATTGTCGATAAAATGAGGATTACCGAGGGGATCGATGGCACTGAAAGCGTAAAAATAACGGCGTGCTAGGGGCGGAAAATCGCTAAAATCGAAGATTGTGTCACCTTTGGCCACATCTGCCCAAAAATTTCGTAATTTCGGGGCTAATTCCTCCGCTAGACTCACGGGAAGATTGAGGGGATGGCAGGTTAATAAACGCATCATAAAAGGATAAGAGCGATCGCCTAACCATTGCCGAGAAATAGCGGGTAAATTCTCCCATCCGGGTATATTTTGCAGATGAAAGGATTCTATGGCTAATTCAACCGTGTTTTCGCAATATTCTAGCACCCGGTAGGGATGGGGATAACTGACGAGGGAACCGGTGGTAATTTCATAGATACCTCTAGTAAAAGCCAGATCCTGCACGTGGAGATGGCCAGTAATCAACAATTTTACGCCGTTTTCCTGTAGTATATCGAGCAGTTCTACCGCATTAGCCAACATATAGCGTTTACCTAATTCATGATTGCTTTGTCCGGGTAAATGCTCGATAACGTTATGATGGATCATCACCATCACTAGATCGTTTTTTAGCGCGGGTAAAATCTGTTTTAACCAATGCAATTGTTCTGCATCTAAACTGCCAATTTGTTTACCTTGATCATCGAATTGATTAGAATTAAGACCGATTAATTGCACTCCAGGTAAAATTTCTTTTTGGTAGTATATTTGTTCGGGATTGCTGTAACCAAATTGTTGATAATAAAAGGGAAAATCTCCTAAACCGATCTGGTTTTCCGTCGCGGTTAAACTCAAAACATCATGATTACCCGGCACCACATAGACGGGGAAGGGTAAAGTGGCTAAACAATCGGCTAACCAACGGTGATTTTCTGGTTCACCATCTTGGGTTAAATCGCCAGCAATCAGCAGAAAATCGAGGTTAAGGGTGATGAGATGGTCTAAAACAATTTTTAAAGCGGGAATACTCACTTCCACCAGATGAAAGCGATTAGAATGGTTCAAAATGGTTGTGGGTAAAGCGATATGAGGATCGCTGAGAATGGCGAAACGGAAATTCATCGCATTCAATTGGGCTAAATATCGGTAAACTAGATCGATCGAGGAGAAATGAGGAGAAAATATCTTTGGCTAAAGTTCGCGTTCGTCAGCACGTCAATCCCTTAAGTCATAAATATCGCCATCCGATCGCTCCCCCCGATTGGAATCAAGTTTATCAGGATATGACGCAACCTCTCCATCTTGACATTGGTTGTGCGCGGGGTAAATTTTTGTTACAAATGGCCCAAGTAGAGCCAGAAATTAATTTTTTGGGGATTGAAATTCGTCAACCTTTGGTAATTGAAGCCAATCAGGAACGGGAAAGGTTAGGATTAAGTAATCTCGCTTTTGTTTTTGGCAATATGAATGTTGCCCCAGAAATTTTACTGCAATCTTTGCCCGCAGATAAGTTATTTTGGGTGTCGATTCAATTTCCAGATCCTTGGTTTAAACAGCGTCACAGTAAGCGTCGGGTTGTGCAGCCAGAATTAGTAATAGCTTTGGCTAAGTATATGGTAGCTGGGGGCTGGGTTTTTTTACAGTCGGATGTGGAATCGATCGCCCTGGAAATGACCGAGAGATTTCAAGCACATCCCCATTTTGTTCGGCAACATCAAACCCCCTGGTTAGAGGAAAATATTTTCCCCGTACCGACGGAAAGGGAAAAGTCCACTTATAATAAGGGTCAACCGGTTTATCGCTCGCTTTTTCGAGTTCGGTAGCTTCAGCTAAAATATCTTGGCACTGTCTGAAATCATGGTTATAAATCTCGACTCACCCCTAATACTTGAGGACAATAATCGCCCCCCTGTCTCTCAATTGCTAGAATTTCTCTTAACAAAAGAAAAAAACAATAAAAAAACTAAAGAAAATCTTACTTTTGAGGCTTTAGTCGGTACTTGGCGATTATACTTTATCACGGGAACTCAAAAAGCGAAAAAGAGAGCGGGGATTGTTTTGGGTAAGGGTCGCTATCTACCATCCTGGTTAAAAATTACCATCTCTTACCAAAGAAATGAGAGTTTAGAACCGGGAGAATTTATCTCTGGAAGCGTCAGCAATCAGATAGTTTTAGGGGCAGTAAAACTATCCGTAAGCGGTCCGGTTAAGTTTTTTCCTAAAACCCGTCTTCTTGCCTTTGATTTTACCCGGCTCAACCTAACCCTATTTAATCGCTCTCTCTATTCAGGTTTTATTAGAAATGGCCAGGTAAGTGAAGCGAATTTTTATCAGGAAAGTATCAAAAAACAGGCATTTTTTGCCTATTTTCTGATCACAGAAACAATGATGGCAGCCCGGGGACGAGGGGGAGGATTAGCCCTTTGGATAAAAGAGATAAGTGAGACAAAACTAGCTGAAAATAAGTTATTAGAGGAGAAATAGATGGGATATTCTATTGAGGTAGATGGGACAAATTTTGACAGTGAAGTGATCGAGAAATCCTATCTAAATACGGTGATTTTAGACTTTTATGCTCTGTGGTGTGGACCCTGTAAATTGGTAAAACCGATGCTAGAAAAACTGGCAAGCGAATATAATTTTATCCTGGCCAAAATAGATATAGATAAAAATCCCGACTTAGCCGAACAATACGATGTGGAAGGAGTTCCCGATGTGCGAATTGTCAGCAAGGGAGAAGTGTTACCCTGTTTTGTTGGTGCTTTGCCAGAAGAACAAATTAGAGACTTATTTTCCCGTCTCGATTTAAAATCGGAATTAGAAACAGGATTAGCAGAAATACAAGAAGCGATTGCCCTCGATAATTTGCCCGCAGCTAAACAATTATTTGATCGTCTTTTTCCTAAATATCCCAACGAACCACGATTAGTTATTATGGCGGTAAAATTTCTCATGCGTCTAGAAAAATGGTCTGATGCTTACCGATTAATCAGTGCTATTAAAGAAGAAAATCCCCTGATCAAAGGTTGGAAAACTCTCCTAGAATTTCAACAGTTAAAACCAGAAAATAATCCCCTCGATGCGATATTTTTTACTGGGATTAATTCCGCATTAAAAGAAGATTATGCCGCCGCTTTAGATAAACTGATCAGCCTGGTGGGAGAAAGTAGAAAATATCGTCAGGATGGGGCAAGAAAAGCCATGTTAGCCATATTTCAGATTTTAGGAGTTAGTCATCCCCTCACCCAAGAATACCAAGCAAAGTTAACATTTCTGCTCTACTAGGTAGGGTTTGCGGCAAAAAGTTTTTTGGTGGGGTTAGGAGTCGGTCATCAGGAGTCAGGAGTCGGTCAAAACTAAAGCAATTCCCCGGAAATTTCAACAAATCTATTCCTCGAATTTCTGTTGACAACTGCCAGGGAATTGCTAGGGGCAAGATGCAGTTTATTTGTGGCGAATCATTTCATACAGGGCAACGTATTCTTCCCCGGGGCGATTCCAAGAGTAATCGCATTCCATGCCTTGAATCGCTAATTTTTTGAATTCTTCCGGTTGAGTGTACCACAATTCTAATGCCCGGGACATGGCTGATTCGAGGGCATTATTATCGGGATCAAAAAAGACAAAACCATTGCGTTCTTCGGGTTTGTGATAGGTATCATAATCGCGATCAAAAACCGTATTAACCAAACCACCAACTCCCCGGACGATGGGAACGGTTCCGTATTTTAAGCTGATTACTTGTGTCAGTCCGCAGGGTTCAAAATTACTGGGAACCACAATCATATCGGCCCCCGCATAAATGAGGTGAGATAATTCCTCATTAAAGCCCAATTCAATATGGACATCAGGGTTATTATTTAGGTGATTTTTCTCATGCCAGAACCAGTTATTAATTAACGATTCGGTGGCGGAACCTAAGAGGACAAATTGCGCCCCGCGAGCTAAGGCATAATACATGGCATGGTGAACTAAATGTACGCCTTTTTGGTCATCTAAACGACCGACATAACAAATTAAGGGTTTTTCTGCTTCATCTCTTAACCAGAGTCTTTCTCGCAGTGCCTTCTTATTGCGGGCCTTCTCGGAGAAGCTATCAACACCGTAGGGTGCAGCAATAAATTTATCCACCTCTGGGTTCCAGATATTGTAATCTAAACCGTTGAGAATGCCAGTAAATTTGTGTTGATGCAGGTGAATTGTATGACCTAAACCGTAACTAACATCGGTGTGGTGTGCTTCCCAAGCATGGTGGGGTGAGACGGTGTTGAAATAGTTGGAAAAGACGATACCACCTTTCATAAAATTAATCACAAAAGGATTGAAGTTATCGCGCATTCGGGCATAGCTAAAGTAGTAAGTATCGTTATTTAATCCTGTTGCCCAGAGAATTTCCGCACCAGCAAATCCTTGATGTTTAAAGTTATGGATGGTGTAGAGAACGCGCTGATTGCCCATACCATGATATTTATAAATTTCAAAAAGTAAGGGCGGAATTAAACCGGTTTGCCAGTCGTGACAATGAATTATATCGGGACGTTTATTACTTCTGAGCAAAAATTCTAAAGCGGCTTTGCAGAAGAAGGCAAAACGCATATTATCGTCTTTGCAACCGTAGTAAGTACCGCGATTAAAGAAATTATCGCCCGAATTGGGTTGAATAAAGAAACACAAGCGCCCGTGTACCCAACCACAAAAAACATTACAGTGAATTGCCCCACCGTACCAAGGCACCCACAGGTCCCGATAAGCCTCGTGTAAGCCCCAAATTTGGTCGTAGCGCATACAATCATACATGGGTAGGATTAGCTCCACGCAATGACCGCGAATTTCTAATTCTCGACTCAATCCATATACCACATCCCCCAATCCCCCAGCTTTAATCACTGGGGCGCACTCAGAGGCAATCTGAACTATATACATATATCAATAACTCCGTCGATTAATCTACAGGTCAGCTAGAAGCAATTTTTACAAAAGTATACAGTCTTCTGTGATTAATTGACTCGATCAATCGAATTAGTTGGGGTGTTGGGGTGTTGGGGTGTTGGGGTGTTGGGGTGTTGGGGTGTTGGGGTGTTGGGGTGTTGGGGTGTTGGGGTAGTGGGGAATTTAGCTGAAATTTCCCTATCTCCCTAAATCCCTATCTCCCTATCTCCCTAAATCCCTATCTCCTGTCTCCTAAAGATTAACAGCGTTTTAACTGTCCTAGGAGCAAAATCACCTCATCGATGCCGTTTCTGAGGGTGGTGGCGGGTTGATCGCTGTTATTGACGGTTATGCTAAAGATTAGGGGTTGATTGTCGGCGGTTGCTAGATAACCCGCGAGGGCGATAACTCCGGTTAAAGTCCCGGTTTTTGCCTGTAATCGTCCTTCTAGGGGAGTCTGGCGGAATCTATTGGTTAAAGTGCCATCAACGCCGCCAATGGCTAAAGAACGCCGATAATCAGGATTTTCTGCCATTAGTTGTAAAATTTGACCTAAAGTCTTGGGTTTAATTAGGTTTTGTCGTGATAGCCCCGAACCGTCGCCGATTTTATAACTATCGCTGTCAATTCCCAGTTTTGTTAAAGTTTCTTGCAATCCCGAGACACCGCCGAGCATTTGTAGTAGGGTTTCGGCTAGTAAATTATCGCTATTTTTATTGACTTTTTCCACCAAATATGCTAGGGGTTCTGATTCTAAATTGGTGATCTCATGGCCGAGAATCTGTGAACTAATTTCTGCGTTTTTAACGGTAATTCCCGCTTTTTCAAGGATATTACGCCAGCGAGCTAGGAAATATTCCGAGGGTTGGGGAATAGCTAAATTAAAATCATCTTGACTATCAATAGCCAGAGAACCAGTGATAATCAGGCGATTATTGGCTAAATTGCCCTTAATTGCCAGAGTATTCGGGCTTCCTTGCGCTGCGGTGCTGGTTTGATTCTCAATTAGCCATTGTTTAGCGGCAATGGGATCAGACCATTGTAAATCTAAGCTTTGCCCCAATTGTCGCGGTAAAAGCTTTAAAGTGACGGAATTTTCGTTTAAAACCAAGCTAGAAGCGGGTACAGCATAGTCAAAAAAGACATCTTCCCATTCCCAGGTTTTTTGACTATCGGAGACGACAAAAGGACTAGCAACGACAAGTAAGCGATAAATTGAGTTAATTCCCTGTGCTTTTAACTTTTCTGCGAATTTTTCTAACTTTTCTGTGGTTATGGTTGCATCTCCCCTCCCGACTAAGGTTAAAGTTTCTAAATCGGGGGGGTTGCCCTGGGCTAAAATGGGGGTTTTCAGACGATAATCGCGGTTAAATTTGCTGAAAGCGGCGGCAGTGGTTAATAATTTCGCAGTAGAAGCGGGAGTAAAAAAGTTATTTTCGTGGAGACTATAGAGATTTTCCTGAGAATTAAGGGATTTTACTAAAATTCCCCAATAAGCGCCTTGATAATCGGGTCGGGCCAAAATGCGATCGATCCTTGTGGCTAAGTCTGCTGGACAGATAAACTCGGAAGGGGGGGAATTGTCTTGACTGATGGGGGTTGCGAGGGTGACGGGATGGTTTACCCAGAGAAATAGGGAACAAGTCCCCAAGAGAAAAGATAATTTCGAGCGGCGTGTTAGCATAGAATTAAGTCTTGGCAGTAGGTAGGCGTTAAAAATTATCAGATGCCCCCCTTATTAAGGGGGGCAGGGGGGATCGAACCTTAAATCCATTTTTAATTTAATTATAACCAGCTACTTAGTAAATAAATTGACTCTAATTTAGCAGCATTAGTGACCATATTCTGCTAGTTACTCGATAGATTCAGTTAGGGATTGATCCGAGATATTCGCTCCCCTTTTTGCCAAAAAAGTTTCTTGATTCCGTCAAACTTCTATTCATGTGCGAGGATGTTTTTATGAGTTATGATTTTGATTTATTGGTGATTGGTGGTGGTTCTGGTGGTATTGCCACCGCTAGACGGGCAGCCGAATACGGGGCAAAAGTGGGATTAGCAGAATACGATCGTTTGGGAGGAACCTGTGTTAATCGCGGTTGTATTCCTAAAAAATTAATGGTTTATTCTAGTCGTTTTCCGCAACTATTTAAGGATGCGGAAGGTTACGGGTGGAGTCCAGTAGAGAGTCAGTTAAATTGGCAAAAATTAATTAGCGCCGTTAATCAGGAAACTATCCGTTTAAATGGCATTTATCAAAAGATGCTCGATAATTCTCAAGTGACGCTTTTTCCTAATTATGCCAAGTTTATTGATACCCATACCCTAGAGGTAGGAGACGAGAAAATTACTGCCGATAAAATTTTAATTGCCGTGGGGGGACATCCGGTTAAACCCGATATTCCGGGGATCGAACATACGGTAGTTTCTGATGCCATGTTTCAACTGCCAGAACAACCAAAAAGAATTATAGTTTTAGGGGCAGGATATATTGGGGTAGAATTTGCTGGTATTATGCACGGATTAGGGACAGAAGTGGTGCAGTTAATCCGTAAAGATAAGATTTTAAGAGGGTTTGATGAGGATATACGCGATGAGATTCAAGCGGAAATGATCCGTCAGGGAATTAAAATTATGCCCGAAACTTTCCCCACTTCGATCGAGAAAACTGCTGAGGGGTTAAAAGTACATATTCAGGGTCAAGAAACCTCAGAAATTCTCTTTGTTGATGCCCTAGGATTAGCCGCTACTGGAAGAATTCCTAAGCTGGAAAAATTGGGCTTAGAGAATGTCAATGTTGAGGTAAAAAACGGGGCAATTGTTGTCAACGAGTATAGCCAAACCAGCGAAGACAATATCTATGCCGTGGGCGATTGTACTGATAAAATTAATTTAACTCCCGTCGCCATTAATCAGGGGCGAGCTTTTGCCGATACAGTCTTTGGTAATAAACCCCGGTTAATGAGTTATGAAAACGTTCCCTCGGCAGTATTTTCTACTCCTGAAGCGGCGACGGTGGGATTAACAGAATTGCAAGCAAAAAAACAATATGGTGACACGGAGATTAAAGTTTATCGGTCTAAATTCCGCCCCGGTTACAATGTTTTACCAGGCCGAGAGGACAAAACTTTGATGAAATTAGTTGTTCATCAGGAAAGTGGTAAAATTCTCGGAGCGCACATGGTGGGAGATCACGCCGCCGAAATTATTCAAGGAGTAGCCATTGCCGTAAAAATGGGGGCGACAAAAGCCGATTTTGATGCCACTGTCGGCATTCATCCCAGTGCTGCCGAGGAATTCGTCACCATGCGTTAATTAACAATTTTAGGTGTGTTAGATAGGTGTTAAAAATTGTCAGCTACCCCCCTTATTAAGGGGGCAGGGGGGATCAAAGACAAAATCTATCTTCAATTTAATTATAACCACTTACTTAAACCCACCTAACACACCGGAGAAAATTAACCTTTTTGGCTATTGACAATTGAGCCATTTTGTGATGGTTTTTCGGTTAATTTTTGAGCAAGATTTAAGATATCAGAGGGGAGCATAATCACGGTACTGGTGTTATTTTCCGCTCCAATTTCCGTTAACATTTGTAGGCGGCGTAATTCCAAAGCGGCGGGGTTTTCCATGATTAATTGGGAAGCTTCCGCTAATTTTAGGGAGGCTTCCTGTTCTGCGGCAGCTTTAATCAAACGGGCCCGTTTTTCTCGCAATGCTTCCGCTTCCTTGGCCATAGCTCGCTGCATACCAGTGGGAATTTCCACATCTTTCATCTCCACCCGTTCGATATCAATGCCCCAGGGTTCGCTAATTTCATCGACAATTTGTTGGACCGCTTGATTGATTTTGTCTCGTTTTTGCAAGACATCATCGAGATGATTTTGACCAACTACATTTCTTAAAGTGGTCATGGCCGCTTGATAAACGGCCGCGGGGTAGGATTCGACTTTATTAATCGCTTTGCTAGGATCGATAATGCGATAGTAGAGAACCGCATTAACCTTAATTGTGACATTATCGGCGGTGACAGTTTCTTGCGGGGCGATATCGACGGTTTTGGTGCGAATATCCAGCTGCATTTTTTGGTCAACTAGGGGAATGATCCAGTACAGTCCGGGGCCTTTGGTGTCTTGATAACGCCCTAGACGAAAGATAACACCACGCTGGTATTCTCGATCGATTTTAAAGCCATTTAACCCCAGAATGCCCGCTATCAACAGCAAGGGTGCTAAAAATTCCATATTAATTACCAGTTATCGGGTTCAAGTTAATCAGTGTGCGGTGACATCTCAATTGCCATCTCCTCGCTCCTGACCACTAATACATTCATTCTAGAGAGTAACCGGGCTGTCGGGGAAACTCATAACGAAATATTACAATTTTTAGGAATTGCCCAACCAGCAGGGATGACTCGACTTCCAGACCCCGACCTGAGATAAACTACAGAATGTTATCAGAATTTACCTTGATATTATGAGCGTAGTTAGCCAAGTCATCCTCAAAGCCGACGACGAACTTCGTTATCCTAGTAGTGGTGAACTACAGGGTATCGGGCAATTTTTAAAAACCGGTGAGCAGAGAATTCGCATTGCCGAGACTCTCGCTGACAATGAGAAAAAAATCGTCGATCAGGCTCAAAAACAACTGTTCAAGAAACGTCCCGATTATAGAGCGCCGGGGGGTAATGCCTACGGTCAGCGTCAATATAATCAATGCTTGCGCGATTATGGTTGGTATCTGCGTCTAGTTACCTATGGGGTATTAGCCGGAGATAAGGGACCGATCGAACAAACCGGCCTGATCGGGGTCAAAGAGATGTATAACTCTCTTAATGTTCCCGTCCCCGGCATGGTGGAGGCGATTCGTTGTCTCAAAGAGGCCGCTTTAGGTCTTTTGACTCAAGAAGATGCCGTGGCAGCAGCCCCCTACTTCGACTTTATCATCCAGTATATGTCCTAAGCGATCGGGACAATCCCAAAGGCCTGAAGTCTGAAAAGGGGCAGTTTTCGTCTCTTTCAGGGTTCAGGCTTGACTTTTTTCAGTGATCAGTAAACAGTGATCAGTAAGCAGTAAACAGTAATCAGTGAAAAGACAGTAGTAAACTGGCATTTGATCAGGCTCACTTAATACATACTGCTCACTTAATACTCAAAACTGATAACTGATAACTGATAACTGATAACTGATTATGTTTTGGCGCATTATACTACTTACTTTTCTGATTCCATCGGTCTATGGGGTGTTTGGCTGGTCGATCGCCCATGAGCGTTTATCATGGAGTGATTGGTTACTTGCCCGCGGTGATGAGATGAATTGGACTCTCACTAGCGAATGGCTAGAAATCATCATCTATATCCTAGCGGTAGGGGTTATCCTCTCAATTGCCCTAGGATTAACTCTGTTTAGTCACTTAATGCCGGTATTTTTCCGCAGTTGGTTTAAAAACGATATTAGTGCTGTATTATCAATTCTCGGCTGGTCTTTGGCGGTAGTCTTTATCTTCCACAAGTGGGCGGTATTTAGTCGAGTTTTAATCCTCTTAGCCGCCACTATCCTTGGTCGTCTAGAACTTCAGGAAGCAGGTTACAATAGGTGGCAAGTTTTCCTGATGCTCACCATCCTCTGCTTAGGTAGTTTTGGCTTGGGAATTTGGGCTTATAATCTTTGGGGTCACGAATTTCATCGAGTTACTACGGATTAATCTTATCTCTAATCTTTAAAAAGTATGCCCAAAAAAAATAACGATACGCTCAAACGAGTCTTAATTGTTTCCTCTGGTTTAGTATTTCTGGCTTTAATGGTGGTGCCAACTTTAGGTTTATTGAAAAATAATAATTCTAATTTCCCCCAAGGCAATCAACCCGGGCAAGAGGCAACTATTCCTCCCGAAAAATTAGAAGAAATGGTCAAAGGTTACGAGAAAATTCTCGAACGTGAACCAGATAACCCCACTGCTTTGCAAGGACTGGCCCAAGCTCGCTTACAGTTAAAAGATTTTATCGGAGCCAGAGAACCTTTAGAAAAGTTATATCAAAAATATCCCGACAATCTGGAAGTTATGCTAGTTCTTTATGGAACAAGATTACAAACTCAAGACGTTTCTGGAGCTAAAAGTATCCTAGAAAAATTAGTCAAAAACTATCCCCAAGAACCGAAGTTTAAAGAAGAATTAACTCGCTTAAATCAAGCGATTGCGGCAGCTTCTAAACAGCGACCTCCAGAGACTAAAAAGTAATGAAAAAAGAATTAATTATTGAAGCTGGGGGAAGTGAAAGACAATATCGAGAATTTTTTATTTCTTGACTTGTTGCGATTATCGACATTGCTTGGGCATTACTGCAGCCCTTCTTCGGTAAATTAGCCCCTTTAGCTAGGGTTTGCTGAATAAATCTAAAAATCTTGTTGGATAATATTTTTAGGCTTTTTTGAAATCAAAAAGTGCCAGCCATTGGAGTAATCGGGGGGGAAATTTAGGCACTTTTTCCCTGAAAATTAGGTAATTGACCCCCTGAAAATGGGTAAAACCCAACACCCCACACCCTACACCCTACCCCCACGAAAAACTTTTTCAGCAGACCCTACCTAGGAATGGCCCTGCCCCCTAGACGACTAGAAAGAAACTTTGCTAATATCATCTAACCCTGACATTAGCTAACTTTGTTAGATAAGAACTTTTTTAAGAATTATGATCGGCCTATAATAGTAACTGTAGTCACCCCTATCCTTTAGCGATAATTCTTGGTTTGGGGTTGATGTCCTTCAGCGCAAGCGAGATTGGTTATGAAAATTAGCGAACTAGAAAACTACTTGGCTCAGGTTAAGTCAGAGATTGGTGACATCGATATCGTCTATCAATGTCACAGCCAGCACTATAGTTGGTTGGACAAAATGAGAAGCCATCAACTGAAAGTGTTAAAAAATACCGTAGACACTAAACTATTAATTTCTCTGCAATAGCCATTTTCTCTTGCTAGATGCCGGCCATGTCATCCGGTCTGTCTAATCTGCTTAACAGTTTATCTTTTCTTCACTGTCGATAGGTTCTTAAACCAGCCGCGTCGCCAAAAGAAAATGATTAAACTGAAAGCAACGGTTAGCATCAACACCCAGACGAATACATAGCCCCAATACCATTCTAATTCGGGCATATTATAGGGGGATTTATCAGTATCAAAGTTCATGCCATAAATACCGACAATGAAGGTGAGCGGGATAAAAATCGTCGAGATTACCGTTAAAGTTTTCATAATCTCGTTCATTTTATTACTCACGGAAGACAGGTAAAAATCCATTAAACCATTGGCAAATTCCCGGTAATTTTCGATAACATCGAGAATTTGTACCACATGGTCATAACAGTCCCGTAGATAGGGTTTAATCGTTGTATCGATGACAATGTACTCATCGCGTAAAAGCGCATTGAGGATGTCCCTCTGCGGCCAAATTGCTCGTCGCAGGGAGAGTAATTCCTGACGTATTTGGTAAATTTTTGATAAAGTCTGTTCCGTGGGACTAGCTAAAATTTCGTTTTCTAACTCCTCGATTCTTTCTCCGTAGGACTCTAAAACAGGAAAATAACCGTCAATAATGGCATCCCAAATTGAGTAGGCTAAATAACCCGATTTTTGCTGCCGGATGGAACCTTTATTTAAACGGATTCTTTCCCTAACTCCCTCTAAAGAATCGTATTGTCCTTCTTCCTGCACGGTTAAAACATAATTCTTCCCAACGATTAAACTGATTTGTTCTAGCAAAAAACCCTGATGATCGATCAGGATAGCCATTGGCACTATTATTAAAATATAATTCTCGCATTCTTCCACTTTTGGTCTTTGGGGAATACTGACTATATCCTCAAGGGTTAAGGGATGTAAATGAAAAATTTCCCCCAACTCTTGCAGTTTATCTTCATTACCCAAACCGACGATATCAACCCAAGAGATGGAATCATCGGATAAATATTTAAGACAGTCTTGAGGTAAGAGATTATTAACTATAGTGGCTTGTTGAGAATTATAATTAATTAAAAATATCTCGGTAGCAACGGCATTTTCATCGATGGTGATTAACCCCGGCATCGTCCCGGGTTGATTATAGTGATAATCGTAAAGGTGGGGTTTTGTCCGGGAGGATTTTCGCCCTTTTTTATACCTAGTTAATCTTTTGTTATTGCTCATAGTTGAGATCGATCGCTGTTGGCCTTTTTCTTAGCATTGATCACTCAAAAATTCCTCAATTTTTAGCTAACTTTAAGATTGTCCGAGACTCTTAAAAAACGAAGATTAAACGTAAATGCCAATTGTTAGCCGTTTCTCTCTCGATTTCGATGCGACGGATAAACTCGCGAAAATAAAAACGGCGCTCGATTTCCGATAAATCTCGCCAAAATTGCGGAAAAGCAACGGCACGAGCGATAATAGTCAGGTTATCCGGGGGTAATTGGTCTAAACGTCCTTGAATCTGCGCGATCTCGTTTTTCAGTTTATAGGCCCGTAGATTAGCCGTTTCTTGATCTAAAATTCCCGCCGCTTCTAGGGAGGGCAATTGGGACAAAATATCGTTTTTTTGCCCTATTTCCTCGCTCATTCCCCGTTTGATCCCCTCTAAATCCGGTAAAGATATCTGAGCGATCGTCGGTGGTAGGTCTTGACAAATGCGCTCGATTGTGCTATCGAGAATTTTCTCATAAGCGATCGCCGAACATTTTTTTGTCCGGGGACATTGCAAAGGTCGCAAATAGAGGTATTCTAGGCCCTTTCCTCGCGCCGTCACTTTGGTAATCGTCATCCCCGATTGACATTGACTACAGACGACTAAACCCGCTAAGGAACGCGGGGCGCTGGCACTGCGGGGGGGTAATTTGCGATTATTTCTCAGGATGCGATCGATCTGGGCCGCTTCTTCCCGGGAGATAATCGGGGTGTGGGTATCGGGGATAATATATTGACCGAGATAGCACAAATCGCCGCGATAAACGGGATTAGTCAGCCATTTATGGGCAGTAGCTACCGATATCTTCTTACCATAGCGTTTTTCTATATAGCGCACCGTGGAACGCAGGGAAGCAGAAATCAAAAAGCGATCAAAAAAGTCTTTGACTACCGGCGCGGTACTGCGATCGAGTATATAACGCTCCTTGCCACGACGATAACCGTAGGGTGCTTTTCCGGGGGGAGGCAAAGCTTGCAGACGATTGTGAGCGTGACCTGCTTTTAAACGGTTACTTAGTTCGTTTTTTGATATTTCTTGCAGAATCTTGGCAAAATTCAGCTTATAATCTGGGTCTTCTAGGGCAATTATATCTATGTCGAGGGCTTCTAAGGATTGTAAAATTTTGCTAACTTCTGTGCCATTGTCTCCCAATTCTGCTAGACGACGCAGGATCAGCAGTCGGGGGGGAGTTCCTTGACAATCGCGGAGCAGTTGCTGCCGTTGTGAGCGATCGCCAAAATCCTGATACACTTGTTCGGGAGAATAGGTCGAAATCGAGGCATCGGGGGGACTATCAAGCAGGGGATTGGTATAGGTGTAGGCGATAATTTTCATGTTTTGCCGAAATCCTGGTATAGATAAGCTGTACTGCCTTGAAACCGCGTCTTGAAAAGTTTAGTACAAATGCTCGAACTACCTCTCCCCGCTCCCAACTCCGGCACTCATAGACAGTCTTAACCAGTAATTTAGATAGGGTTTGCTGAAAAAGCTTTTCCTGGGGGCAGGGTGTGGGGTGTGGGGTGTGGGGTGTGGGGTTTTACCGATTTTGAGGTAGTCAATTACCTAATTTTCAGGGAAAAAGTACCTGAATTTTCCCCCCGATCCCCGCAACGGCTGGCACTTTTTGAGGAAAAAAAAGTCTAAAAGTTTTATCCAACAAGGTTTTTAGATTTATTCAGCAGACCCTAGATAGTCAACAGCTTACCTGCGGGCGAATGGAAAAGGAATTTCTGCCCATCTCCCTAACCCCCGCCAGCTGGCGCTCGTTCCGCTACACTTGGCAATTTCTAGGCCGGGCGCGATTCGTCTAGGGAGAGGGTAAAGAGCGAAGGAAAACCGTGAGTATGGCGGTAATAATCGCGACGGTTACGGGGATAATCAGCGATTTCGCCCCTTTTAAATCGGATATATCCTTAACTAGCCCCGATTGTTCGTTTTCTAGCCTTTCTAACCGCTTATCCATTCCCTCGACTTTCTCGATTAATTTTGCCTGTCCTACCTCTAGTTTTGTCAGGCGATCATCGATTCGATCGATCTTTCCCTCGATCCGCGTCAGGATGGCTTCTAGGGAATAGGTGACGGTTTCTCCCGATTGACTCATAAACTAAATTCCTTGTTGCGGGGGATACTTCGCATTCTATCACTCCCGAAAGATGGCAGAATTACCAATCCAGAGGCAACGGCAACGATTATCAGCCTACAATATTACTAGGCGATCGAATAATCTCCGAAATTCAGATGAGTCAATTAAGATCTATTTCTGGGAAAAAGTTCGCCAAAATTTGAGAGCGTCATTGAGAATTCAAGGTAGCCATCACATTTACTGTATTACTCGTTAAGACTGTCTATGAACCATCGTCAACAATTAATTCAAGAACTCGAACAAGCACCTGATGATCTAATAGAAACCGTATTAGATTTTTTACATCGAGTTCAGGCAACAGGCAACAGTCATCCTCTGGCCAATTTTTCAGGCATTTTAAGCGATTCAGAGGCACAAGAACTACAACAAGCCATTAAAACAGAATGTCGTCAGTTGGTAAGGATTGCATCACCTACAAAAACAGCCTACAATATTTAGACTAAATCCAGTTATTGAAGACTGATTATTTACACAACCCCGTAGAAATGTTAGATTTTAGGGGTGGTGATAATTTATCTATCTATCCCTCCCATTGATCGATCTAGGAGATAAGCAATGAAAATGAAAGTTATCGTTCACGAGGCGGAGGAAGGTGGCTTCTGGGGGGAAGTCCCGGCGCTCCCCGGCTGTGCCACCCAAGCAGAAACTTTCGAGGAACTACTAGAGAATTTACACGAGGCGATCGAAGGTTGTCTATCCATAGATGTGGAATCCTTGCCGACCGATCCGAAAACTCGGATTCTAGAGATAGCGATATGAAATCGATTTCTGGGAAAAAGTTCGCCAAAATTTTAGAGCGTCACGGATGGGAATTATTGAGAATTCAAGGTAGCCATCACATTTACTGTCAGCCGGATAATCCCACCCGTATCTCTGTGCCGATTCACGGAAATCAGGATTTAAAAATCGGATTACTCAAGCATTTTTTGAAACAAGCGGGACTTTCTGAAGAAGATATTTGATCAATGCGATCGCTGTAATTCCGTCACTCCCGAAAGATCACAGAATTACCAATAACGATTATCAGCCTACAATATTACTAGGCGATCGAATATTCCCCGAAATTCAGATGAGTCAATCCCCCGTCACCAATTCCCTAGAAATTATCCTGACAAATATCACGGAAAAATTAGACTCTTTACAGAAAGATGTCACCGATCTAAAAGTAGATATGGCCGAGGTGAAAACCGAACTCAAAAGTATTGATAGGCGATTGGAAAAAGTAGAGGGAACACAGGACGCTTTAATTCAGGATGTATCGGACCTTAAGGGAGCAAAATCGTTGATTATTCCCGTGGTAGTGGCAGTATTAACCAGTATTCTGACTCTGCTGGTGCGATCGATCCCAAATCCTTAAAGGATTTTTCTGGGAACGGCGATCGATTTTTGCCGGTGTATTTTCGTTTTCCCTTCAATCCGCCGGAGGGAGAAGGATCGGCTCGAAAACCGTCACATCCTCTTGATTTAACCTTTGAGCTAGATCAGCTTCTTCCAATCTTTCTAGAAAGGGCAAAATATCACTAAATGCCCGAAAACCTAAACTTTCAAGCTCATCGATGGTGATCGAATCGTCGGAGATATTACCTTTGCGTTGCAAAAGCAGACGAATTCTTTCCTCTTTGGCGTTTAAGGCCGCTTGTTGTCGGAAATCCTGTTCGGCTGCTTTTAATCCTTTTTCGAGAACTTCCATCGTGATCGTTTTAACCTGAAGATCGGCCGCGGTGGAGAGTACAATATTTCCCAAGCGGTTGAACAAACGGGGTCTGCCGAGAGAAACCTTGCAAAAACGTCTTGCCGCATCTGGTAAAAAGGGAAGTACACACCTGTCATCTTTCGGATCGGTACAATCGTTGTTAATTCTGGCACTTTTGAGATAGTTAATTAACATCTGGTATGTGGTATCGGCATCTAGTTCTTCTAGTGGCAAATGCAAGTCAAATAAACCGCGTTCACTGGTTAATAAATCTCCCGTCATCCCGATGGGGTGGGCCGTCAGCATAAACCAAGCCCGACCTTTTAACATTCCCTGCGCGTCGTGCATCATTTGCCGTACCACACTAGGATTTTGTTTATCTAGATCATCGATCGCGATCAGAATCCCCTGCGGATATATTTTTTGCGCCCGCTCTAACAATGTATCGAAGCTCACAGTCGGATATTGAAATTTCGTGGGCGGTAAATCTTTCTCGGTAAGTTTACCCGTAAGGATTGCATTAGCCCCCACTTCCGCCCCGCGTTCTTTTAACACTTTGGCGGTGGGAATTCCCATCTGATAAAGCTGACGCTGCGCCCAATCGTCATTTGGCATCGCTCTAGCGAGGGCGATCAGTGCTGTAGTGGCGATATCTAAACCTGCGGGTAGAGATATATAGGTAGTCAACATTTGCGGACGATTGCGGCGCATAACCGACAATACTTCCAGTAAAAAAGCACTTTTGCCGATTCCTAAACGACCGGAAACCAGAATCCGACGACGCTCGCGACTTTGGAACAGATTAAACACCCGTCGCAATTCATTTTGTCGCCCGGTAAAAACACGATCGAGGGTATCGCTGTTTAAATCGATCGGGCTTTCGGTAAAGGGGATTTCCTTCAGTCCTAACCGTTGGATATTGTCAGAGGATTGCTTAAAAAGATCATCGGCACTTGTCATATATATACCTCGCTGGTTTGTCGTTCGATCGCCCGTCGAGAAGCTTGATAAATAATGTCTATCTCCTCCACTTTATCGGGATCGGTCTGTGGTAGTTGTCGGTAGATTGCCTTCGCTCGATCGAGTTCCTTCATTCCTTTCTCTAGATGTCCTTGGGATACGAAAACATTCCCCAATCCGGTGCGACTTTTAGCGATTCCGGGTAAATCCTGTAAATATTCGTACCAACGCAGGGCATCGCGATAGTAGAGACGGGCTTTCTCTCGATCGGACAGAACTTCGTAGGCGCGGCCGGTGTGGTAGAGCGCGTTCGCATGGGCTAGGCGATCGTCACTGGTGCTAAGTTGATTGACGCTATTTAACAACAGTTGTAACCCTTGCTGCCATTCGCCATCCCGCACCAGACGACTACCGAGAATGGTTTGGGTAGTGGGCAGCGCCTTCCAGATATCTTTTCGATCGTAATGTTCGGGACTAATCAGATCTAGGGCGGTTTTATAAGCTTCTAAAGCCTGTCGGAGATCGTCGAAATTTTTGTCGCGATCGTACCTTTGAGAAAGAGCTATTCCTAATCGGTATTGAGAGTCAATAAAATCTTGACAACCTGCGGGGGAGACTTCTAGAGCTTCTTGAAGTAGAGCGATCGCAGTATCGAGATCGCCGGGGTTATCCCGTTGCATCAAAGCTTCTGCCAAATCCCCTTGATTCCCCGCCCATTGCACGGGAAACGCGGCGCGAGTAAAGATTTGAGCGGCTTGATTGTAGAGATCGATCGCCCGTTCTAAATTGTCCTTCCGCTCTCCTAAAACTCGCTCGCGATAGGCATTGGCCAAATTATGCTGACTTATCGCCCAATTTTCGGGGAAATTCTCGCGGGTATAGACTTCTAACGCTTGCCCGTACAGTTCGATCGCTTTCTCTAGATTTTCCGCCCGATCGCCCAGTATTCGATTACTGTAAGCGAGGGCAAGGTTATTGAGGATTCTTGCCAAATCGACGGGGAAATTCTTGCGGGTATAGATTTCTAAAGCTTGCCCGTACAGT